>JAPYUI010000500.1 GCA_029936175.1 Kiritimatiellia bacterium | reverse complement strand
CGATCCCTTCAGCCCTGCGCGCAGTGGGTCATCACCCGGGGGGGGCGCGACATCCAGCCGGACCCCACGCCCTGTACCGGCCCCGCGCAGCAACACCAAGGCATCCGCTTTCTATATCCCCTTCGGTCTCGTCGAGGGCTACGCCCGTAGCTCCGCCGAGGTGGAATACGCAAAGCTCAAGCGGCATGGCGTGGCCTTGCGCGGAAGGAGCCCCCAGGTGGCCATGGTGAACCGTATCGTCGAGGACCTGAAAGTGGCCATCCGGAAATACAGCCGGCTGAGCGGCGGGGAGTTCGTGCTGGAGCCCGTCGACTTCTCGAGCTGGGAGGTGAACGTCTTCCGCAGCAAAGCCATCAATGCCAACGTGATGCCCGGCGGGAAAATCACCGTGTACGATGGCATCCTCCGCCTGGCACGCGACGACGAGGACGCGGTCGCGATCATCCTCGGCCACGAGATCGCCCATGAATTGTTGAAACATTCCCGAAACCGCGCCGTCACCGATATCGGCTACGCCGCCATCCTCGCCGTGGCAGAAAGGAACAGTAGCTGGGCCAGGGATCCCGACAAGATGCGCTCGCTGGGTACCGCGATCAACATCGGGGGCTTCCTGCCCTGGAGCCGGGGCAACGAATCCGAGGCCGATCACCTGGGCGCGATCCTCGCGGCCATCGCCGGATACGACATCACCCGGGGCGAGTGGCTGTGGAAGCAGATGAGCGCCGCGTCAAACGGCGAGGCCCCACCCGAATGGCTGAGCACCCATCCCTCCGGCCAGGCCCGGGTCAGCTTCTTCAGCACCCAGGCCCCCCTGATCCAGAAAAAATACGGGAAATACCATGGCATTCCGCTGGGCGGGATCAACAAGTAGGCGGCGTTCCCGGGTAGAACCGCGTCAAGCGGCCGGACCAAAGCTTTCTCTCCGCCCGATGCCGCGTTTTGCGTTGATGCTTCACCGGGCGAGGCTATATGATCGAGCCGGATGATGAGCGAGGAAGACAAGGGCGGGCCGGAAGGGGGCGATGAGGAAGAGCCGGAACCGGCCACTTCGGGAGCACCCGACCCGGACAACTTCAACGAGCAGACGACCATAGCCAGTGACTCGGTCG
>JAPYUI010000040.1:13003-29019 GCA_029936175.1 Kiritimatiellia bacterium | reverse complement strand
ACGACATGAGACGCGCGACCAACAAGCTCGGCCTGCAAATGCTGATGGCGCGCAAGATGTGCGAGGCCGGTTGTGGTTTTGTCACCGTCTCTGATTGCGGGTGGGATTACCACGCGAACAATAACAGCCCGAAAAACATGGCGGGTATTTATCCCATGGGCGGACAGGTCGACCATGCGGTGGCCGCCTTCCTGGAGGATGTGGAAGCCCGCGGGCTCAGCGAAAAGATCCTCCTTATCATCACGAGTGAAATGGGTCGTACGCCACAACTGAACAAGACCGGTGGGCGAGGCCATTACGGCAACCTGACCCCGCTGGTCTTCGCCGGGGGCGGATTGAACATGGGCCAGGTAATTGGGGAATCCGATGCCGGCGCAGCAAATCCCGCCACACGGGGCTATACACCCCACCACCTCCTGGGAACGGTGATGCATACCCTCTTTGACATGAACCAGTTGCGGGTGACCGACGGTCTACCCGGGGAGATCATCAACCTGGCCAACCGGGCGGAACCGATTCCCGAGTTATTCGGCTAGAAGGGCTGCCGGGGCAGACCCTCAGTCGTCCAACAGGCCGTTCCGTACCGCAAACTGCATGATCTGCGCATCATTCTCGAGATTCAGCTTCTCGAGAACCCTCGGACGGAAGGTGCTGATGGCCACGGGACGTTTCGCGTTGCGTACGGTCGTTTGATGTGCGGGCGATGTATTACCCAAAAATATCCATTACCGGTTTGCCCGTTCCGTCAATGGTGGCATAGAACGGGCGCTTCTCTACTTCGAACGCAGCCTTCGGACTGATGCCCATGGCGGTGAAGATGGTCGCGTGCATATCCTCGACTGGGACCGGGTTTTCTACCGCGAGCAGCGGACGCTCGTCGGCGGTTTTTCCGTAGAGGAAGCCTTTTTTTACACCGCCGCCGAACATGGCCACGCTGGTGCCGCCGGTGAAGTGTCGGTGGAGGCCATAGTGTTTCATCTCCTTGAGTTTGTCGGTCCGCGCGCGCGATTGGTCTTTTGCATTGGAACCCGGAACGCCTTCAATCATCATGTCGCGCGAGAACTCACTGGCGATCACCACCAAGGTGCGATCGAGCAGGCCGCGGGCTTCGAGATCGAGGATCAGCTGTGCGATCGGCCGGTCAATTTCCATTTTCAAGCGAGCAACCGTCTCGTGGCCTTTTTCGTGGGTGTCCCAATGCACAAAGGGAACGTACTCGGTAGTGACTTCAACAAAACGTGCACCGGATTCAACCAGGCGACGTGCGAGCAGGCAGCCACGCCCAAAGCGCCCGGTGTCGTAGATGGCTTGCGACTTTGCGGGTTCCAGGCCGAGGTTGAATGCATCCTTGTCTTTGGAATTGAGCAGGCGATAAGCATTATCCATTGCGCGGAGCATCGACTGCTGCTGGTAGTCGCTCATCAAATCGCGATTTGGGTTTGCGTCGATTAATTTTTTGTACGCCTCGAATCGATTGCCGAAGCGCCCCGGCTCCATACCCTTGGGGGGTTGTACGGATTGCATGGCGCTCTTGGGGTAAGGGAGGTTCATGGGCCCATACTCCGTGCCGAAGAAACCGCCGGTAGTAAACGCCTTGAGTTCTTCTTTCTCGCCGACCCCTTCCAAGCGCTGGCCGATATTGATAAACGGCGGCATCACCGGGTTCTTCGGGCCCAGCACCTTGGCCATCCACGCACCAATGTGCGGCGCGGCTACGGTTAACGGCGGCACATAGCCGGTATGCCAGTGGTATTGATGGCGGGAGTGCAGGATATGTCCAAGGTCCGGTTGTACCGCAGATCGAATGAGTGTGCCGCGATCCATGACTTGGGCGATGTGTTCCAGACCTTGGGTAATCTTGATGTTGTCCACTGCGGTATCGATGGCGGGAAAGGTGCTGAGGATCCTTTCGACCTCCAGCCCCTCCTTAAACGGAAAATAGCGCTTGGGATCAAAGGTGTCCGGGGCGGCCATGCCGCCTGCCATCCAGATCAGGATGCAGGAATCCGCTTTCGCGCGTGGATGGATCACCGCTTCAGCATTGGCCCAGGCGCGCGTACCCTTGGTGGCCAAGGCCGCGGCCGAGGCCGCGCTCAGCTGTTTGAGGAAGTCGCGGCGGACTAATTTTTCATGAGTAGTCATCTATCAACTCCTATCGGATCATTTGAAATTCAGGCTGCATAAACACAAGCCATAAAAGGTCTTCGACCATGAGCAGGTTTGACCCGTCACCGGAGATTTGCGCCATTACCTTTTGTTCGGCGTCGGTCGGTTTTCGGGACAAGGCGAACTGGAACAGCCAATCGTTCAGCTGTCCGCCGGATAAATTTCTGCCCATCAGGTTCTTTGCACCTCGGCTGAGATATCCGCCGAAAATTTCACCGTTGGAAAGGTCGATGGCCTGTAGGGTGGTCAATTCCGCGGGGCGGGTGGTTACCACCTGGTCGCGATGCGGTCGGCCAAGCGAACGCATAAGGAAGTCGTTCTTCACCAGCGCGGCGCGGACCGGTGGGCTGTCGGCGATCACGGCCGGGGTGGTGGTGCCATTCGGATCTAAGACCTTCTTCCAAGGGCCGTTCCCGTGCGGATGAAGTTCTTTTGCGGCGGCCCAGGTTCCGCCCGGTGAACGCGCTTCCCAGCCCTTGTCGGTGACAATCACCTTCGCATCGGAGATTTGGAGCTGGCAGATAAACCCGGCAGCACCTCCGAACATTTCCGCTGCGACCTCGATGTGATTTTTACCTTTGACGAGATGCGCGGCGAGGTCGATGTACACCGGCTTGGTCCAGTCCGTCGATGCGGCCACGATTTTTCCGTTCAGCTTCATTTTGAAGGCATTGTCGCAGGTGGCCATCAGTCGCGCAGCGGCAGGTGCCGCGTCCAAGGTGAATTTGTGACGCAGTTCGGACTTCCTTCCCACCGCGCCTTGGTGCCAGATCCACTTCGCGTTTATCGGCAGGGCTTTCATCTTTCCAGGTGGTGCTTTGGCTTCCTGCACCGGGCTGCGTTCCGCGCGATCCACCTTGGCTTCGGCTTTTTTTGGATGGGTTTCGGTGACTTGCCAGATGGCGTCGATTAATTGTTCCGCGGTCATGCGCTTGGCGACCGGCCCCGCGTATACGTAGTCCGCGCCCAGCTCTTTCTCCAGAATCACGGTTTGTGACTGGTAGGCCTGCGAGGTCATCACAAAGCGTATGTACTTCTTTAAATCATACCGGTCATCCGAAAAACGTACCGCGAGGTAGTCGAGCAGGTCTTCGTTCCACGGCTGGGTGTGCATGGCATCCACCGGATGCACGATGCCCCGCCCCATAAGTCGATGCCAGACGCGGTTCACCACCGTGCGGGTAAAACGTCCATTCTCGGGATGCGTCATGAGGCCGGCCAATTGCTGCAGGCGCTCACTTTTGCCCGCTTTGGGGTCGACGTTGCCCAGTTCGGGAAAGATCCACTTCGGCGTGGCCATCACCCCGGTGGGTTTGTCGCAGCGATTAAGCTCCAGTGGTTTCTCGGCGTAGATCGAAGCCAGGTTGTAGGCTTCGGACAGCGTCCAGCGATCAATAAAGCTGTCATGGCAACTTGCACATTTCATGTTGATCCCGAGAAACACCTGCGAGACATTTTGCGCGAACTGGATGTCGCGGGTCTGGCTGGCGTTCACCTCACCCCGCCACTTGATGCCATCAATAAAACCCGAAGAATCCGCGGTGGGTGCAATCAACTCGCGGACAAATTGATCGTAAGGCTTGTTTTCGCGCAGGGCGATGTAGAGCCAGGACGTGATCTGCTTGCGCCCGCCGGTAATAAAGCCGGTGCCGGTATAATCGTTGCGCAAAAGATCGTTCCAGGTGGTCAACCAGTGGTCGGCGTAGGCCACCTCTTTGGCGAGTAATTGATCGATGAGCGTTTCGCGCTTATTCTTCGAGGTGTCGGCGATAAAGGCCTTCAGATCTTCCGGAGAGGGTAGCAGGCCGATAACATCGAGGGTGGCCCGGCGAAGAAAAGCCGCGTCAGTGGCACGGGGAGGAAGGGGTTGCTTTAGTTCCACCAGTCCCGCATCGAGCAGGCGGTCAATCGGGTGGGTGCGCCCATTACGTGCTGCAGGCAAAGTCACTGTACGCGGCTTCAGGGGCGGCTCCCAATTGGCTTCGCTTAAGGTGATGCCGGGTTCCCAATCCATGCCGTCATTGATCCACTTTTTGAGCACGGTCACTTCCTCAGGGGAAACGCGCGGGCCTTTCGGCGGCATATATTCTGTGTCATCGTCGGAGAGAATCAGCTCTATGAACAGGCTTTTCCCGGCATTTCCGGGGATCACCACCTTGCCGTTTTCTCCGCCCGCGAGGAATTCGGTTCGGGTGTTCATGGCCAACCCGCCCTTCTTTTTCGGGCCGGCATGACACTCGGCGCAATGCTTCTTAATGATTGGCATGACTTCATGCACGAAATCCACCGCCCAAAGGGAGGTGGGTTTTACCAACGCAAACAGCGAGAGGACGATTAAATAAGAAAACCAGTTCTTCATTTTCATACAAATAATTCCAAAGGGATGGTATCCTACCTATCTTTGTCTCGCCGTCAACCGAAGGTACCGGCGCGTTGCGGTGGTGGTATCGACCTGCCAAACCTGCTGCTCCAGCCCGTTGCCGAGTGACGTGAGCGATTCCAGGGTGATACCAGTGAAATCCCAGGTGATGAGATCGGGTGAGGACTGGACTTCGAGCACCACATCCTCGGCGAGCAAATTTCGCTGGAAGCTGAACTCTGCAGGTTCGTGGGTTAACGTGGGGGCCGCGGTATCCCCGAGGGCGTAGTCGATGAGGTTGTTCAATCCGTCGCCGTCATCATCCCCATTCGGATCACCGACGAACACCGTTGCCTCGCTACCCCCCGGCGTGCCGTTGATCGATCCGCTGCTGCGCCAGCTCCCTGGAAGGGTATGATTGGGATTCGATTCCGGCGCGATCAATTCCAGGCTGACCCCGGATCCATCCGCGGAAGTCGGCCAAGGGAGATCCTGCCCGTAGGTAAAGCGTCGGATATCGTTCCCGAACGCATCGGTGACCACGATTTGCTCTCCACTGTTCGAAAGCCGGTTGGTGTCGCCTAGCCCGAAATATTCGCCGTCGAGCAGCATGCCCGCTGCCCCGGGATAGCGGTGCAGGAAGGCATCCCGGTCGCGGGCAAGCACCACCCGTTCACCCGGTACGAGCACGATCGCAGGCAATGCATGGTTGATTCCCGCGGAAAAACGGGCGCCTTCCAGGCTTACGTCGGCCAGCGTGATATTCATCAGCTCAATGTACTCGAATAAATCGTCGTCCACGAAGCCCAGGCTGATCTCCCCGGCATCAGGGAGTTGCGGATGATACATGAATTCGGAGATCACGAGGTTGTTGGAGGAGGCGGGTTCAACCGTACTGGTGTTGATTACGGTTACCGTGTTTGAGGCAATCACGTCCCCGGAGAAATTAATCGCTTCCAGTGTGACCATGTTCGTTCCCGGTTGCACCAGCACGTTGAGCTGCCAACTGTTATTGTCGCTCCAGGTAACGTCGAGTGGGTCGCCGCCGGCGAGGCGAATCTCGCGCACGTTGACCCAACCGTCACCCACCAGGGTAGCGGCAGGCACTGACGTAATCAGCGGATCGGGGGACGTGATATTAAACGCAATCGGTGCAACGGAATTGTTGACCTGGCTCAACACATTGGCAGAACGGGAGGTGATGTGATTCAGCCTGCTGGCCCAGGCCGAATTAGCCTCCAAGGTGTTCAGGTGATCGGTCCACATCGACATGTAGGTCGTATTGTAGGTGGTTGAAATAATGTCGTGCAGGTGTCCGAGATAGATGCGACGGCGGACGCCATCCGCGGCAAGTTTGTTGCACTCCGGGTTGATAAATATTGAGCGGGTGGTGCTGAAGCTGAAGTCCATGTCGTGCGGGAAAAAGATCACGCGCCGGTCAGGCCGCGCGTAGTAAATGCCGTTGTGCCGGCTGCCTGCACCCGCATTATCCCCCGCACCGGAAAGCACCGCGTAGGCCATGCCCCGAAACCAGCCGTCGATGTCCACCACGTCTTCCAAGCCATTTTCGAATGCAGCACCGTTCTCACTGAATTTCTTATTATAGGTGATGATGTCGGAATAATCGTCTTCGTCCCGGTGGTTCTTCTTGAGGAAAAACCAGCGATATTCTTCTTCGCTGTCACCGAGATTCCCGACCCGGACTCCGTTCACCCCATCGGGATTGGGCAGTTTGTATCCATTGCCATCGGCGGTATTGGGTGAATAGATCAGTTCGTACTCGTAGATGTTTCCGTCTGCACCGTTCTCCAATTGTGCATCCAAAAACACATCGTCGTACCGCGCCATTTGCAGGACCGCGGATTTGGTATGCCGGTTCTGGGGGGCGAGCACCTTGATGAAATCGTAATAGCGACTGATCAGGCCTCCGGAATTCGCTATCATGATATCGAACAGTAGTTCGGTGTTGTATAGCGTGCTCGCATCCGAGCGATCGATGGCCATGGATTGGTGCACGCCTCGATAGGGTTGTTCGGCGCCAAAGCGCAGGTTGAAGCCCACACGCGATTGACTGTTTCGCCCACGTTCACTGCTCTTTAATCGCATTTTTACATCGTAATAGATGTCTTTTTCCCGATCGATCACTGTTGTGCCGAACCGGTCGTTGCTCATCACTTCGATGGACTGGTGCTGAAAGGTGGTTTCGGATTGGAGCATGAGAATACGAAAATTATGCTGGCCGTTGGTGGCCGCCAACCCGCCGTCGACCTTGTACAGCGCCCGCGACTCGGGACCTGTAGCGGGGAATGTGGCCACAGCGCCCTGGCCATCCGTTGCTTGAACGTAGAACTGCACCACGGTGGCGGTGGCCTGGCCGGGAATCGATGCCTGGTAAATCCCATCTGCGCCTTGCCCCATGGGCACGGCTTGAAAAGAAGCTTCATTAATGGAGTAGAACAACAGCACGCTGTTTATATGGTCTGGATCGGTAACCCGTGCGGAGACCACAACGGGTTCGTTAACACCGGGCACTGCGGGAGCGTGAAGGGTATCCGTGATCGACGGCCCGATATTCGCCTCCGCCCGGGAATTCGGTGCCGAGGGCGTACCCACGCGTTCCGGACGGATGATCCGGTTCAGCATGGGAAGCCGATTGAAATACAATCGGGTGTGTAGCTGATTTGCGCCACTCACCCAGCGCGAACGGAAGGAAATGGTGTAGTTTTGCCCGTTGCTCACCGGGCTAAGCAGGGTGGTCTCCGCTTGGTTGTGCATGTGCTCGGTGGGCCCGGTTGCCACCAGGCGCAACACCTTGTTGCCGGGCGCATCGGGATCATCGATGATCTCGCTGTGCCGATGATTTCCGCGCAAGCGCCAACTGGTGGTGCCGGTACTGAAGTCGCTATTGCTCAGCTTTTCCGTCGATCCGTTTTCGGTGACGGAAATATCGTCGATCAGGATCTCCCCCGCGCCAAACAGGCCCATGTTGAACTCGCTCCACTTGGTATCGGGCCCCCGGCTCGCAGCGGCGGTTCCGCTGTAGGTATAGTTACTCCAGCTGGTTTGTGCAGTCTCAATGCTCGCCGCCCACGACTCGGCTACATTGTTGTCGGCGTCGAGGTCGCGCAGTTCAAGGGTGCTGCCAGCGCCGTCCGGGCTTGTCGGCCATCGCCCACCGTCGAAGTACCGTACCTCGTCCACGGGATTGTTGTTGTTGTCGCGAAGCAACAGGCGCTCGCCACGCTTTGACAGGTCGCCGCCAAAGTCCCCGAGTAGGCGGGCGGTGGGAAACGCATTGGAAAATGCTGCGGCTTCGTCAGCGATGCAGGCGTGCTCGCCTGCAACGAGCACGGTGTTGATGGGGAACGTGAAATTGATCCCGTCCCCGAAATCCCAGCCGCCGAGATCGATCGGGCCGGAACTGCGATTCGCCAACTCGATCCATGCTCCACCATTGTTCGTGCCTGCGGGTGGCCGGTAGGCGATCTCGCTGATTACAATTTCGTCGCGGAAACTGAACATATTGGCCGTGCCTGGCGTGGGGTGATCCGGGAAGAGCCAGCCCTCGTCGCTCTGCCCGCGCAGGCGCCCGGTTTGCTGCTGGGCATCGAGCACCTGCTGCCGTGAGGCGTCGTACAAAAACACGTTTTCGTCGTTCGCCGCGCGAAAGCCGAGCGTGGATTCGTCCAGAAGCAAAATTTCTCCGGGGGCGAGGGTTTGCGTGGGCACTAAGTATTCGCGTGAAGGATCCCCTTCAACGGACAGGATCATGCCCCCAATATCCAACGACGAGTTACCCGTGTTGATCAATTCCATCCAATAGCTGTTTGTTGTCGCGAGAGGCAGCTCGTTGATTCGGACTTCAGGGGGCGCGCCGAATACCGGGTCGAGGGTTGCCATCTCCAACTCGGCGCCGAATACTATGTCACTGCTTCCCTGAACGGCTTGGTGCACTTCCACGGACAGGCGGTTGTTGCCCGCGACGGCCGTGCCCGGGGGAAGCAGGGTGGGGGCGGACAGGGTGGCTTCCACTTCGGCGCTGGCAAAGTCCCCTGCGGTGATCACGCCACCCGGCATGTTTACCCGCAGCACTTCCACGCCATTGAGGTAAAATACCGCGCCATCGTCGACCAGGTAACGCAGCGGAAGAGATTGCAGAGACGCCGCTTGACCAGCGGTGAGGTTAAAATCGGTTTCGAAGTAGTAGGTAACTACGTAGGGAAAATTAAACGGGGGGAAGTCGAGCGTGGTATTGATGATCTCGGAGAGTCCGGTTTCATTGGCGAGTACGCCCGCTCCGGATTCCCAGTTTCCATCCACGGCATGCGCACTGGCTGCCCAGTTAGTGCCGAGGTTGTCGCCGGCTTCGTTGTATCGCCAAACCTGGTTCAACTCGAACAGGGGCGTGATCGTAGAGCTGGGAGGGCTATCCGCATCGGGGAAATTTACTTTGCCCGGTGTGCCGCTGACTTGTTCCGAGAAGGTCCAGTGTTCGACCAGTTTGTTCGTGGTGTACGGCCGGCGCTTGGCCAGGGTTGCGCCCGAGCCGTCAGCCTCTACTGGCCAGCGTCCGTTGTCACCATAGGACAACTCGTCCATGAGGCGGGCGCTTTGGTTGACCAGTCGGAGTGTTTCTCCGCCATTGCTGAGGTTGCCGATAAACGGGCCGAGCTCGCCACCGGGGGGGGTCTTGTACACCACGACATAATCACCGGGATCAATGATTGTGCCTGGAGGAAAGGTGTAACTGACACCCTCGATCTGCCAGCCGGAAATGTCGGTCTTTATTCCCAACTGGTTGAACAGCTCGATCCACTCGCCGTCTTCTGTCGCGCCAACCGGGTTGTAGTGGATCTCATTGAAGACGACGACGGAGTCGGGGGAGGCGTGAGTGAGCGATGGCCTTACGGTGAACAGAATGATGAAGATAGCGCGGGCAATGAACGCCATCGTAACTACGCTTCGTGACCCACCCCCTATCCATTCCATCGGTCTAATCATTCTCGACCCGGTAGGCTTCGAAGAAGCTGAGGTCGTAGGTTGCGCCGACGACCAAGCCGGTCAAGGATTGGGAAATTGAGGCCACAGCCTGCAGGTAAGCAAACTGGTCGCCCAGCGGGTCGGGCGAATTATCCATGGCTTTCCAGGGGGCGTTTGGCCCAGACAACCCCGCACCGTCCAGGAAGGTCCAGGTGCCACTGGTGGGCCGGTATTGAAATGCGACATCACCCTGGTCTGGAATTTCAAACCCGGAGTTTTCCAAGGCATGGGTGACGTGCGCAGCAAAAAAGAACACGGCCAAAATACTGAGATTCTTTGACCGGTGTTGTTTGCTCATAGCGATATCTACTCCTGATTGATTGCTACCCCAAAAGAGGAATTAAATATAAATAATCCAGCCGATATGCCCAGCACTATTCCGCGTTCTCATGCGGTAATTGTACGCTTTTTTTGCAGCAAACAAGCAGGAATTCCCCTTCTACTCTTCGATACGCTTCGCCCGCAACACCCGCAAATTATTTTCCACATGCTTCCCTGGCATTGCATACCCGGGGCATTGGTAAAGCCTTTGACCTCTCCACGGAAGATCCGAGGACCATCGCGCGATACGATACGCGTCATCTCTTCGACGAGAAGAAACTGCAACGATGGAACGACATGAGACGCGCGACCAACAAGCTCGGCCTGCAGATGCTGATGGCGCGCAAGAGGTGCGAGGCCGGTTGTGGTTTTGTCACCGCCGCTGATTGCGGGTGGGATTACCACGCGAACAATACCCTCTTTGACCTGAACCCGTTGCGGGTGACCGGCGGTCCACCCGGGGAGATCATCAACCTGGCCAACCGGGCGGAACCGATTCCCGAGTTATTCGGCTAGAAGGGCTGCCGGGGCAGACCCTCAGTCGTCCAACAGGCCGTTCCGTACCGCAAACTGCATGATCTGCGCATTATTCTCGAGATTCAGCTTCTCGAGAACCCTCGAACGGAAGGTGCTGATCGTCTTCACGCTGAGATCGAGTTCGCTCGCAATCTGGGAAACCGTCATTCCCCCTCCGATATTGCGAAACACCTCGAATTCACGATCGGAGAGGGTGGCGACCAGCGAGGTGGGCTCGCCCTCGATATCGGCGGCCAACTCGATCTCCACCTCGTCGGTAATGTATCTACCTCCATTCAGGAGCATGCTGATCGCCTCGGCAATGTTCTCGGCAGGTGCCTGCTTGTTGATATATCCCGAAGCCCCCGCCTGTATGCAACGGATGGCAAATTCCTTGATCGGGTAGGCCGTGAGCATGAGCACGGGTAAATCCGGTTTGTCCCGTTGAAAATCCTTCAGCAGGTCAATTCCGTCGCGGCCGGGAATGTTGATATCGAGCACCACGACATCCCAATCTTCACCCAGAACCATGCTGTAGGCTTCTTGGCTGTTTGCGGCCTCGGCTATCTGGTGACCCTCTCCCAGCTTCTGACGGATGATCATACCAATGCCTTTACGCAACAAGGCGTGGTCATCAACCAGCAGGATTTTCTTAGGGTCGAGGATTTCCATTAGGCACTCAGGCTCCCTCCATAATACATCATAAAAACAAGATGACAGGGTAGGAAAAAGTCAATAAACCACTTGTTCACTTTTTGCCGATCAGGTAGATACGCGCTTGTTTACTTCAGCAGAAGGGAGATTGCCCCTATGAAAGATATATCCAACCTTTCAACAACTATATTAAAACACCTTTTTGCGGTCGGACTGGGCACCATCGCACTGAGCGGATGCGACCTGGGGGACAAGGAAAGCACCCTGTGGGCAAGCAAACCGGCTCCCGCCGCGGACTCCAGTAGTTCCACGAGTGACCCGGAGAGCACGCCGCAGGCAAACAATCCGGCTCCCGTGGCGGAAACCAGTGGTTCCACGAAAATCCTTGCCTTTGGCGACAGCATCACGTTTGGCCTGGGCGTTTCCGACCCCTACCCAAGCAAACTCACCCGCCTCTCGGGGCACCCCGTAATCAATGCCGGCATCACGAGCCAAACCAGCTCCCAGGGCTTGGGCCGTATCGGCGGCCTCCTTTCGAAACATAAGCCCACGCATGTTTGCATCCTGTATGGCACCAATGATGTGCGCGGAGGGATCAGTGCCAACTCAACCGCCAGCAATCTCGGTGCCATGATCGATGCCGTGCAGCGATCCGGAGCCAAGGCCATCGTGGGAACGCTTCCACCCCTGCCCGGCTCTGCAATCAACCCAAACCATCAATCCGCCGTGAATACAACCAACGGGCGTATCCGAACCGTCGTGGGCAGCAAGGGTGCGACCCTTGCAGACCTTGCCGCCGAGTTTGGCAGCGGGGCGGGATCCATGGCCAGCGATGGCATTCACCCTAACGATAACGGGGCGAGGATCATCGCGGCGACCTTCTACGAAAAACTCTAGAACCGACGCCTGGATTTTGGCCTTCGGGACGGCCCGGCATCGCGGGTGTGCACGACCAGTTTACGCATCCGCTTATCCTTGTCGTAAAAGGCGAAGATCCTTTCGGCCTGGGCCCCGCGAACCAGGATAAAATTCCCCGGCCTTGCAAGGGGTATGGGCTTGCGTTCCTGACGAAGAAACCACTTCGTAAAGGCGATCATGGCTGGCAAAGTACCGCTACGAAGGATTGAACACAAGGGAGAACCCTATGCGGATTATCGGGAACATCACTGAAATCGAATCCCTGGACGAATTCGAGTCGCTCGAGGGACACCTGGTGAATATTGCCGTCCAGGGACTGGACCTTTCAAACGCCAGCATCGACCCGGAAAACCATGCGGTGGAGAATGCCTGGTTCCTCGGCTGCACCTTCGCCTCCGATGACCTCGCCGGTCGCCTGCGCGCGGCCGGGGCCATGGTCTTTCCCGGTTTTGATGAGCTCCCCTATTCCCCGTACCGAGGCAGCCTGTACACGGTGGCCGAGCTCATGGAGGGGTATACCCCGGAAAACGACCAAAGCGTGGATAAGCACATCTACGACCATTTCGTTCGCTGCAGGGAGCAGGGAACAGACATCATCGAGTCCCTCGCCCAACGTCTCCACGACCACGCGATCGACAATGCCCTGCACGCCTTGCTGGAGGGCCGGGACGACGCCTCCGGGCGAAAGAAAGCCGTCGGCATCATGGGCGGGCACGGCACGCATCGCACCGACCCCTTCTTCAAGACCGTCAGCCGGATCGCCCGCCAACTCACACGCGACGGCTACTACGTTATCTCCGGCGGCGGACCCGGGATCATGGAGGCCGCCAACCTCGGTGCCTGGCTCGCGCCGCACCCCGACGAAGCGCTGGAGGATGCCCTGGCCCTCCTCGGGACAAGCCCCCACTACACGAGCGAAGGATTCATGCGCAGCGCGGAAAGTGTAGTCAAAAAATACCCCGGCGGGGCGCAAAGCCTCGCCATCCCCACCTGGTTCTACGGGCACGAACCCAGCAACCTCTTCGCCACGGACATCGCCAAGTACTTCAGCAACAGCCTGCGAGAGGACGGCCTGCTCGCGATCGCCCTCCACGGGGTTATCTATGCACCCGGCTCCGCCGGCACCCTCCAGGAGGTCTTCATGGATCTCTGCCAGAACCATTACGGCACCCTCCGCTTCATCAGCCCCATGGTCTTCCTCGGCCAGGCGTATTACCGGGATGAAACCATGTTGTATCCCCTGCTGCGCAGCTTCGCCCGCGGGCGCGACTACGAGGCTTACCTGGCGATCAGTGATGATGCAGAAGAGGTCGTGCGCTTCATCCACGCACATCCACCGCTGCGCCTTGACCGGGCGTGAGCAATGCCTTCCACCCAAATCATTCGAGACGCAGAATGTACAAGGAGGGGCAAGATCGGCATACTGTCGGCATGTTCCTGTACACGAGGAAAGGGCTGGCCAGCGCAACGTGGCTTATGTTGACGGCATGCTGCTTATGCGAGACGACCAACCAGCTCGGCACGGCCAACCAGGTTTTTATGCCGGGGCTGCTCAACTCCTTCCACAATGCGGACTTCAACGCCGACGCGATCCCGGATGACCAGCAGGACGCGACCTTCCGCTTCACCTTTACCACGCCGTCGAGCCTGACCGAGCCCGGCTACCAGTTGTTCGAGACCGGGCGCTTCAATGTCGGTTTCTCCCTGGTTCTCGAGGGAGATCGCCTGAAGCTCTATGCCGGCGGCGCGACCCAGTCCTCCGATGGGCTCAACGTCATCCACGCGGTCAGCCAGCCCCTGCAGGCCAGCCAACCGTATGAAATCATCTTCGGCCTCGACCTCGACCACGATGGGGACGGTACCACCGACGACACCCGGGCCCTCCTCTACACCAACGGGGTCGACGCCCTCGACCTCAGCTACCCGGGCGTCCAGGTCTATTCCGACATCCGGGTATCGGGGGCGGCAGACTGGTCCGGTACCGGGCCGGGTGGGTACGGCACCATCAACAGTGGCTCACTGTACGTCGTGGAAGGCAATAACCCGACAGACTTCCCCGGGACGGATTTCGGCAACTCCGACGGGTCACTTGATTCGCCGTTGGAATTTTTCGCCGGCATCATCCTGGATACCACTACGCCCTTCCAGGGACTCAACGTGTTGCTCATCACGGTCGATGACCTCAACGCGGACACGGTCGGCATCCTTGGCGGCCCCCAGCCCAGCGTGACCCCACGCATCGATCAACTCGCGGCCGAGGGCATGCGCTTCGAGCGGGCCCACGTGACCATCGGGGTCTGCCAGCCGAGTCGCCAGAGCCTGCTGAGCGGCCTGTATCCGCACCGCAACGGCGGCGAGGGATTCGATCCGATCGATCCCCCGGTGACCACGCTCGCGGAAATCCTGGACAATCACGACTACCGGATGGGGATCCTGTCCAAGAACGCACACGTCGCACCGGGCTCGGAGTTCCGCTGGGACACGGAACTGGGGGAAGGCGACCTGGCACAGGGCCGCGACCCCGAACGCTACTACACCGAGGTCAAGGCCTTCGTGGAGGAAGCCCTGTCCGCGAATCGCCCCTTCTTCCTCATGGCGAATTCCAACGATCCGCACCGCCCCTACCATGGCAGTGCCCAGGAAGCCGGCAAGTGGTCCCAGGCGATCCGCGACACCTTTGCCCTGCCCTCGCACGTTTATACCAGCGGGGAAATACCCGTCCCCGGCTTCCTGCCGGACCTGCCGGATATCCGTACCGAGATCGCGCAGTATTTCTCCTCCGCCCGGCGGGCCGATGATACAGTGGGGCGGATCCTGGATGCCCTGGATGATGCCGGGGCACGCAATAACACCCTCGTGATCTTCTTGTCCGACAACGGCATCGCCGTTCCCTTCGCCAAGACGAACTGCTGGCTCCACAGCACCCGCTCGCCGCTGATCGTTCGCTGGCCGGGGATCGTCCAGGCGGGCGCGGTGAACCCGGGTCATTTCATCTCCGGCGTGGACCTCATGCCCACGCTGCTGGAAGCCCTGGGAATCGATCACCTGCTACCCCTGGACGGCCAAAGCTTCCTCCCCCTGCTGCATGGCGCCTCGCACGCCGGGCGCGACATCGCCTTTACGGTTTTTCACGAGACCTCCGCCCATCGTCGTTACGAGATGCGGGCCGTACACCGCAGTCGCTACGGGTACATTTTCAACGGGTGGTCGAATGGCAGCACCCCTTTCATCAACGAGTCGCAGAACGGGCTCAGCTGGGACGCCATGACCGCGGCCGGGACAGGCAATGCAGCCATCCAGGCCCGGGTTGATCACTTCAGTTTCCGAAGCCCGGAAGAATTGTATGATTACCGGCAGGACGCGGACGCCCGGTACAACCTCCAATCCCGCCCGGAGCTGGTGGCCTACCTCTACCAGGCCCGCGTGGACCTGCTGGACTGGATGACCCGCACCGGCGACCCGCTTCAAGCGGCTTACCAGGCCTACCTGGACGCCAACCCGCTGACTTTGGGTCCAGGGTCAACACCCACCTTGTCGATTAGCGGTCTCCCGGCCAGCGGCATGGTCTCGATTGAACTGACCACGCAAACCAACATGCTCTATCGCCTGCTCAGCAGCGAAGACCTGCAAACCTGGCAGGTGGAGGGGCCGGTCCAAAGCGGCACGGGGTCCCCTATCAACCTCCCGATGCCCATCGACGCGGGTCGCGGGTATTTTCAGCTCGATCCCTATTTCGATCTCGGCACCCTTTGAGGAATTCCCCGCAGGTTCCAAATGATGCCCATTGCCCCGACCTTGTAAAAGGAGTAAGATTCCACCATGACGGCAAGGCGATCCCTCATCCTCTGCGTGCTTGCAACCCTGCTCAATTACAACCCGCACAGCCAGGCCCGCCCCCCGGTACCCGGGGAACCTGTCGCCACCGATCCCGACCTGCGACTCTGGCTCGATGCCAGCGACCCGGCCACGCTCTGGCAGGATGTCGGCGGGACCATCCCGGCGACAAACGGAAGCCCTGTCGCCCGCTGGGATGACAAGAGCC
>JAPYUI010000040.1:0-12903 GCA_029936175.1 Kiritimatiellia bacterium | reverse complement strand
TCCCGGCGACAAACGGAAGCCCTGTCGCCCGCTGGGATGACAAGAGCCCTCGGCAGATCATTGTCAGCCAGTCCAACGCCGGCAATCGCCCGGTCTATGCGGCGGCCATCAGCAACCTGGCCCACCGTGCCGCGGTGCAGTTCACCGGGGGTGCCGGGGGCGACGCCCTGACATCGACCACCGGCAATTCGACCGGCATCCAAAACAATGCACCGCTCACCCTGGTGACGGTCTGGCAAAACAGTGGCTTTACCGGCCAGAACTATCAACACACCTATCACATGGGGAATAGCCAGCTGCACCTGGCCTACGGACATTCCACCTCGCGCGGGGGCAACGAGGGGTCGGCCATCGGCAACCATTACTGGGGCGATGCATTCAATGCCCTGCACGTCCCGGCAGCCCTGGGGGTGCCCACCATGACGCTATCGAGCTATAGCGGGACGGAGGACACCTGGTTTATCAACGGCCTTTCCGCAGGCACCCGCATCGTCGCATTGAATATCGGGCTGTCGCAGGTCCAGATCGGCTCGCGCCTGAGTGCCGGCGCCGGCAATCCCTTTGTCGAGGGATTTACCGGTGACCTGGCCGAGGTCCTGCTCTTCGCTGGGATCCTGGGCGAGACCGAACGCAATGCCCTCGGCTATTATATCCAGGATAAGTACGGATTCACCATCCAGGATGCATCGCTCCCCATCGCCTTTGACATCCGTTCCATTGCCTATGCATCGGGCCTGAACCCGGGGGATGCTGACATGATCTTCACCTGGGACTCAACCAGCAACAGCACCTACCGCCTCGAGGGGGCCGATGACCCGGAGGGGCCCTGGACCCTGTTGGCCAGCGGGATTCCCGGCAAAGCGGACTCGACCACCTACACGAACAGCGTGATGGGTGCCCAGCTCCAGGTCCGGCAGTACTTCCGGATGGGCGAAGAGTAAGCCCAGCCCAAACCGGGGCTGCGCAGCAGCAGCATCACAAATTATGATTCACGAGCAAATCGATCGCACGGACGATATCCTTATGCCGAAACTGGAACCCCGCATCGATCAGGGCCTTGGGGACCACTTGCTGGCTCGCAAGCAAGGTTTCGTCAGCCAGGTCGCCAAGCATCATGCGCAGGACGAAGGGTGGAACAGGCAACAGTGCCGGCCGACCCAGTGCCCCTGCGAGAACCTTGGTAAAATCCCCGTTAGTCACGGGATCCTGGGAGACCATATTGACCGGCCCGTGAATGGTAGGGTGCTGGAGAAGAAAAGAAACCCCCCGGATCACATCCGCCAGGGTGATCCAGGACATGTACTGCCGTCCGGAGCCGAGCCGTCCACCCAGCCCGGACTTGATGGGCGGGATCATCTTTTGCAGCGCGCCGCCCCCCGCACTTAAAATCACCCCAAAGCGCATGTTGACCACGCGAATCCCGGCATCCACCGCGGGTTGGGTGGCCGCCTCCCATTCCTGGCAGACTTCGGAAAGGAAGCCTTCGCCCGCAGTAGAGGATTCATCGAGAAATTCATCCCCCCGGTCACCGTAGTAGCCGATGGCCGATGCGCAGAGAAGCACCCGGGGACGCAACTTAACCTCGGCACAGGTTTCGCTGATCAAGCGCGTGCTCAGCACCCGGCTGTCGCGAATCGCCCGCATTTTTTTCCGGGTCCATTTCTCATTCGCGATGGGTTCGCCCGCGAGATGTATCACGGCGTGCGTCCCTTCCAGTTTGGACTTATCGATGTAGTTCTCCGGCAAGGAATAGCGCACGACCCGGGCGCGGTCACTCCGGCGGCGGCGAATCATTCGTATGATATCATGGCCTTCACCCCGGAGGCTATTGCGAATACTGTCACCCACCAGCCCGTGTGATCCTGAGATTGCTATTTTCATGTGGAAGTCTAGGTTACTGGGCTTTAACCAGATGACAATCATGGATTTCGTGCCCGGAAGAAACAAGCCCGTTTACACCCCGCCCGGCGGCCCCCCCCAGGGGCTCTCGCCGAGTCGGGAAATCTACGCCATGATGGGGGAGGCCAATATCTTTAAGCTGTGCGAGGCCTTCTACCGGGAACTTGAGCAATCGAATATTCGTGCTCTTTTTCCCCAGGATATTGTCGAGGCCTCTAAAAAACAGGCCCTGTTCCTGGTCGGGGTACTCGGTGGCCCGCCCGTATACATGGAAACCTTCGGGCGCCCCAGGATGCGCGCGCGGCACCTGCCCTTCGAGATCGACGAGGCGGCACGCCAAACCTGGCTCGGCTGTTTCCGCAAGGTCCTCGAGCACCCGGCTCGTTACGCGTTCCCGGAAGAGCACCTGCCCGTCTTCCTGCACTGGCTGGACGACTTCTCCGCCTGGATGGTTAACACCCCATAGCCCGATGCAGCTTGCCCTCAACAAACTCAGCTACAATGAAGATACTCCACTGATCCTGTTCGTGGGGCTCCTGGCCCTGGTACCCTGCCTGGTACTCATCAAGCGGGTACTCAATACGCGATACAACAAGCGCGTTTTCCAGCTTATCCACGAGGGCCAGGGTGAACTCTTCGTCGCGAGCCTCCGGCAAGACATCGAAACCGAGCCCCGCTCAGCCCTGCGCAGCAATTTGGAACTGAAACTCGGCATGGGCCTCCTGCAGATGGGGCGATGGAAGGAAGCACGCACCGCACTCGCACTCATCGATTCAAGTTATATCCAGGAAAACTCCCGGCGCTGGTTTCACATGAGCAACCTCCAGGTCATCCTGCGCACCGACCTTGAGGAAGCCCATCGATACTTTGTCCGCAACCACGAACAATTTATCGCAGACAGTCCCAAGCCGCTCATCAACCAGGCCATTCGCCTGCACAACGGCATGGTCGAATTCCTGGTAATGCAGGATCCCCATGCAGAAAAAGTTTTTCTCACGATCAGCCGCGAATGCCCGGACCCGGTGATCAAATCCGGAGCCCTGTATTTCCTCGCCCGGATCGAGCACGACCGCGGGAAGACGGATATCGCCGACGAGTATTTCGAGCAATCCCAACAGCTCACGCCACATGTCATCCACGGAAGTGCGCCGGACCAACCATGGATTTCGCGCGGGCGCGCCGCACGGAAGAAATAAGGGTTCGTCTTCCGACAAACTACCGGCCTGGACCCCTCATGACGGAGCCGGCATACACGAGCAGGTTGGGGGAACCCGGACTCAGGCGGGCGTGAATATGTAGAGCATCAGGTAGACGAGAACGCCGGTGACGGAGACATACATCCAGACCGGCCAGATCCATTTTACGATCCGTTTGTGCATCTCAAAACGTTGCCTGAGTGCGCACACCAGCGCGGCAATGATAAAGGGTACCATGCCGGTGGCCAGGATGATATGGGGGACCAGGACGAGGAAGTACAGGGCCTTTAACACGCCCGTTCCCGGGTACTTGGTCGAGCCATGGGTATAGTGATAACTGAGATAACAGGCAAGGAAAACGGCCGAGACGGCAAAGGCCCCCAGCATGATTTTCTTGTGGGTCTCCGGTTTGCCGGCTTTAATCGCTCGTCGCCCGAGAAACAGCAGGATCGCGGCAAGCGCATTCAGGGAAGCATTAATGGTGGGCGGAACGGGAATATCTATCATCGTGAGTCCAATGTTATGTCTTTCGGGTGGCCGTATGGGTCAAGCTGCGCCATGTATAGGGGGGTTTTACGAGTGGCTACTACTAAAAAGCCTCACACGAATAAATAATGTCCACCTTATCCCTCGGCCCGGGGCTCCACGTTCAACCGCGCCTTCAAGCCCCCGCCCTCTTCGACTTCAAGATGGCTGCCCAGGTATTCACCACTGAAAAGGCCGCCCGCCTGGATTTTAAGCAAACCGGAAAGGTGCAGACTGGCGCTCAGGGAGCCCGCAATGGTTGCGTTGCGATACGTGGCCTTATGATCGCCCAGGTCGATCTCCGTCCCGGCGGGGATGACCAGGTCGAGGGTCTCGATATCACGCCATGGGTACACGGCACTGGATGCGATGCTGAGCGAACGGGCTGCGCGGATCACCCCGCCCTGGACCTGTCCCTCGAGAAAGATGTTATTCCCGACAATGGTCCCCGCACACACGACCGCATCCACCCCTATGGTAATATCACCGGCGGTCTCGATATCTTCCGACCACTCGCCCTCGATGGTGATATCCTTGAGCTCGAGCCGGGTCCTGCATTTGTGGCAGACGGTCTGGGTAAGCTTGCCCTTGACCTCGAGGGGATGGCTGCATTGCAGGCAGATAACCTCGCGAACGCTGGGCATGGCGGTGCGCCGCGCCTTGCTGTACGCACTTTTCTCGGCGTAAGGCGTTGAGGTTCCGGAAACGGCGCGGTCCTGCGCGGAATCCGGCGGATCGGTCGATGCTTTCTTCCCGGAGCCGGCCGCCTGCTGGGCTGCCTTCATCACGGAGAAACCGTCGAGATCGTCTTTACGCTTTTTGCGGGAAGCCATGGGGGCGTCAACGAATGGTATTTCCGGCCTGGGGCCGGGGATTCATTCGAAACCAACGGGCCTTGTCACCCGTCCCGTTTATGCTTAGTTCCCGTCTTCCTTCTTCGGCACTTCGCCTCCTTCTACAGGCCGCGGGGTGCCGGGAATGGCTCCGCCGGAAGGATTGACTTCCGAACGACCGATAAAGGTGACGCCGTCTTCCACCGCCAGGCGCTTGGACTTGATATCGCCAAGCAGTTTGGCAGAGGACTTGAGCTCGATACGGTCCTTGGCCGTGATATTCCCGTTGACGGTACCTGATACCGTGATCGAATTGACATTGAAGTTGCCTTTGATCACCGCGGATTTGCCGACCACAACATCGCTTTCACAACGAATTTCACCCTCGACCTTGCCATCGACCTGAATGCCGCTGCTGCTTTGAATCGTCCCTGTAATCACCATGTCTGCGGAGATGATGGAGTGCCCTTGTGTATTTTCTGCCATTTTCCGTGTTCCTATTTGTTGGTTAAACCCGGATCAACAGGCCCTCTTGTCCCGCATGGACGAAGGCATGATGCTCCGGAACGAAGTTCAAGACCGGAAAATGTCGCAGGTGTGGGCACATAGGCAAGAGCAAAGGGAACCGGAGAGGCGCAAGGATTGTTGGGTTATGTTGACTTTTCCACCCCATTCGGAGATGGGGCGGTCGACCTGCTCGAAAAAGGCCCACGCGCACCCCTGTTGCCCGGCCAGGGGCAGGCTCCGGACACAAAAAACCCGCTGGACGGTATTCCCCACCCAGCGGATTTTTCCAATCGAATCCGAAAGGGTCTAGTTGCCGCTCTCTTCTTCGTCCTTGGCGCTTCCAAGGGCACCCCCGCCCAAGGCACCTGCGGCACCCCCGATGGCTGCGCCTTCCAGGCCGCGTCCACTCTGGTGCCCGATGACACCGCCCACGGCAGCGCCGAGTAAACTACCGGCTACCGCACCGCGTTTTGTGTTGGCCGTGTTTGAACTGCAACCGGTAATCCCGGCGGCCAAGGCTACGACGCAGGCCCATGCAAGAATTCGCTTCGTCATATTTCTCTCCAATCTAGGGTTAACAATCACTCCATGGTATCACATATCGAAGTGTTTGGCGAGTGGATGATTCCGTTTGCCTTCTAATACCTTGTCCCGCCTGGTTTCGAATAGCGAAGCAGGATGAATCCGGTCATCCACCAATACGGGCCGCACGAAGCGCAACCGCTTCGGAATGCCGTAGTTGCCCCGGTCAAACCTTGTCCGAAGCGGGAAGAACGATCACTATTCCGGAGGCTTTCCTCGCCCGACGCACTACCCTGATACCCGCGAATAGACGTGACATCGCACCCGGCGCTGTCACGCTCATGGGGGATGGATAAACGCGAAATCCAAATCATCGGGGCGGGCCTCTCGGGCAGCGAAGCGGCCTGGCAGGCGGCCGAGCGGGGCATCCACGTACGGCTGTTCGAAATGCGGCCCAAGTGCCCCACCGGGGCACATGTCACGGGAGACTGCGCCGAACTGGTCTGCTCGAACTCGCTTGGATCGAACCTGCGCGACCGGGCTTCCGGGCTCCTCAAGGAGGAAATGCGATTGATGCACTCCCTGCTGCTTCGCTGTGCGGAGGAGACGGCCGTGCCGGCGGGTGGCTGCCTGGCCGTCGATCGCGAGGGCTTTGCCCGCAAGGTAACCGAAACCCTGGAAGCCCACCCCCGGGTCGAGCTCGTGCGCGAGGAAGTCACCTGCATCCCGGAAGGCCCCTGCATCATCGCCTCGGGACCGTTGACGGGTGATCGGCTTTCCCAATCTATCAGCGAACTGACCGGAGATGAACACCTCTATTTCTACGATGCCATTTCACCCATCGTCAGCGTGGACTCCATCGACATGACCCAGGCCTACCGGGCATCGCGTTGGGACCGTGGAGAGCGCGAAGGCGGGGACTACATCAACTGCCCGATGAACCGGGAAGAATACGAGGCATTTGTCGGGGCCCTGGTCTCCGCCGAGCGGATCGCACTCGAATCCTTTGAACGCGATATCGACACCGGGGTGAAGGCGGGGCTGCACTCCTTTTTTGAAGGCTGCATACCCGTGGAAATCCTCGCCTCACGCGGCCGGGATTCCCTCGCATATGGCCCCATGCGCCCGGTCGGCCTGGACGACCCCCGGACGGGGCGCTGGCCACACGCGGTACTCCAACTGCGACAGGATGACCTCGCCGACTCCTGCTACAACATGGTCGGCTTTCAAACCAATCTGAAGTTCCCGGAACAGAAGCGTGTATTCGGAATGATTCCCGGCATGCAGGAGGCCGAATATTTGCGCTACGGCCAGATGCACCGAAACACCTTTATCCACGCACCCAGCCAATTGCGCAAGACGCTGCAACACCACCAGCGCGACGACCTCTTTTTTGCCGGGCAGATTACCGGAGTCGAGGGTTACGCGGGAAATATTGCGACGGGCCTGCTCGCAGGGATCAATGCCGCCCGGTTCCTGCAGGGCCAGGCACCCTGGTCCCTGCCGGAAACAACCATGCTGGGGAGTCTATGCCACTACGTCACCCATGCCCGCCCCGATGATTTCCAACCCATGAAGGCCAATTTCGGCATTGTACCGCCGCTGGTCTACGCGGTAAAAGGAAAGCGAGAGCGGGCGCGCCACTATGCCGATCGGGCGATCCGTGATCTTCAGGACCATTTAGCGAAAGAGGTAGCGGCAATATGATTTTCTGGCGGCGGCGGTTTAATCCTAAAAAATGCATCCAGGAAGTGTTCAATCCCGTCCGGGGCGAACAGGTTCTCGTAATAATGGACGTGCCCCACGGGGATCAGGAATACACCCCGGAATGGAAAGATCGCCCCGCGATTGCCAGGAAGTGGATCCAGGCCTTCAACGAGCTCGGACTGATGACCAGCCCCATACTCGAATATCCAGCCACGGGCTTTGACAATGCGGAGTTACCACAAAACGGAACTCAACTCGGTGTCGAGGTCCCCATTGAAGACGTGATCAGCGAACATCAAATCATCCTCGCGATTACCCAATACGATGCCACCGCCCCGTTGACCCTGATCGGCCGGCACCAACCTCACGCCCGCATCGTCTCCATGTATGGAATCGAAGCCCGAATGGAGCAAACCAGCCTCCTGGTCGACTTAAAACGCCTCGCCCGGAAAACGGACTTTCTGAGAGATCTCCTCGACCGAACCAACGGCGCACGCGTAAACTTTAACACCAGCCAGGAGATGTATTTCGACCTCCGCTTCCGCAAGGCCTTCAGTGACGATGGACACGCTCATTCCACCCGCCACAAGCAAGCCGTTACCACCCTGCCGGGAGGAGCCGCGATCGTGAATCCCTACGAAGGGGAGCGGGAAGATTTCGAATCCCAGACCATCGGCATTCTCCCCATGTATGTAGACAACCAGATCGCCCAGCTTTACGTCGAGGCAAATAAGATCGTCCGGGTCATCGGAGGGGGCAGCTCCGTCAATGATTTGAGTAATTGGTTTAACGCGGACGAAGCCCGGCGCAACATCGCCCTTTTCGGCCTCGGCTGCAACGAGCGTTCCCGGGTCATCGGTCGCCGGATCGAGGATCAAAAGGCGGGATTCTTCTGCGGGTTCGGACGCAGTGATTTCGTGGGCGGACGGGTCGGTCTCGATCAATTCGTAAACCGAGGGGGCGAATTGTATCGCGAGCTGACCTTCGCGAAGGGCTCACCGATTACGGCCTACAAAATCACCCTGACACTAAATGACCAGACGAACAGGACCATCATGGAAAAGGGGCAGTACACGATCTTCTCGGGTAAAAGATGAGCACCCCCCACCAGCTCACGGTCAATGAAATTTTCTTCAGTATTCAGGGCGAATCTTCCCACGTCGGACTGCCTTGCATTTTCGTTCGCCTCGCGTTCTGCAACCTCCGATGCTCCTGGTGTGACTCAACCTACACCTTTTACGAGGGCCGGGAAATGAGCTTTGACCAGGTCATGGACCACATCCGGGAATATCCCTGTAACCTGGTCGAGCTAACGGGTGGGGAACCGCTCGCCCAGGAAGAGGTTTTCCCCTTCATGACGCTGCTCTGTGAAAAGGGCTACGAGGTCATCGTGGAAACCAGCGGAAGCCTCGACATCTCACGTACCGATCCGCGCGTGAAACGCATCATGGACCTCAAGTGCCCCGGTTCAGGCATGGCTGCACGCAACCGGTACAAAAACATTGGATCCCTCTGCTCGAATGATGAAATCAAGTTCGTGATAAAGGACCGACACGATTATGAGTGGGCCAAACAGACTATCGAGGATTACCAGTTGAACGCTGTTTGCCCGATAATTTTTTCGCCCGTATTCGACGCGCTGGACACGGTCGAGCTGGCGGAGTGGATACTGGACGATGGCGTCCGGGCCCGCCTCCAGGTTCAATTGCATAAATACATCTGGAATCCCGCCCAGCGGGGCGTGTGATGCACATGAAGATCACCAAGGAGTTTCGCTGGGAGATGGGACACCGGCTGCCCTTGCACGATGGTGCTTGCCGGAACGTACACGGACACAGCTATCGCCTGCAGGTTGAAGTCGAAGGCACGGTGGACGAGCAGGGCATGATCATCGATTTCAACCACATCTCGGCCGCGGTGAAACCCTTCATCACGAAGCTGGATCACGCCTTTCTATGCGAGGAAAGTGACACGGAAATCCTCTCTTTCCTGCGAGCGCATGACATGAAGTTGTACGTGATTCCCTACCCCTCCACCGTGGAGAACATCTGCCGCCTGTTTGCGGACAAGCTCCAGCCCTTCTTCGCCCAGCATCCGAATGTGGCCTGCTTCCGGGTGCGGATCAACGAGACCGCGTCATCCGAAGCCGTGCTGGAAATAAGGCCCTGAGGGTTCTCAGTCCCTGGATATCCCGCAGATCCCCCGCTCACTCGTCGCGACAAAATCAATGAACTCCGCCACCTGGGGATCCATCTCTACCGACCGGGCCTGCGCCAGCGCATCAGCCAGGCTCAGGTTCTTTCGATAGAGGGTCCGGAAGGCCGCCTTGATCGCCTGCCGCCCGTCGGCATCTATCCCCGCACGGCGCAGGCCGACAATGTTGATCCCGGCGACGGTATTGGTTGTCGTAAACCGCGTCGTGCAGAAGGGGGGAAGATCCTGGGTGATCGCGCTCAACCCGGACATCATGGCCAGGCGTCCCACGCGTACGAACTGGTGTACCACGGAGTTTCCACTCAGGAACGCGCCGGGGCCAATGTTCACGTAACCCGCAAGCAACACGCCACTGGCAAGAATGACGTTGTTCCCCAGTTCACAGTTGTGCGCCACGTGGCTGTTCGCCATGAGGTAGCAACTCTTGCCCAGCCGCGTGACCGAATCCGACTTGGTGCCGCGATGCACCGTCACCCCTTCGCGCAGCACACAGGCTTCGCCGATCTCAACCCGGCTGATATCCGCGGGATCAAAGGCGAGATCCTGAGGCGTATCGCCCAGCACGACACCGGCGTGGAGGCGACAGGCGGCGGCGAGCGTAACCGACCCGTACACGGTCACTCGGGCATCCAGGCGGCAGCCCGCTGCGATCTGCGCCCCGGCTTGTACATAGCAGAACGGCCCTACGATTACGTCGGCGGCCAGCGAGGCCCCGTCCTCGACTACGGCGCTTGGATGAATCTCAGGCATACGGCATACCTTGCGCAAAGCGGGCGGAGCGGGCAAGGGAATTTCACCCCCCTCGACAATCCCCTCTTATCCCCCGGTTCTTCCCGTCCGCACCCTTCCATGTTTGCCAAACAGGAACCATGGCGGCGAAACACCTGCCCTTGATTACCGCTATCAACCCCGGCCAGGCGGCTGAGTACGACCGGGTGATCCGCGGGAGCTTTTCCATCGCCGGGCACCTGGTGCATGACAGGACCTTTCGTCAGGCACCCCAATTCCTGTTGCAGCCGCCGGTTTATCCATTACAGTGCCGGCATGAACGATATCCAGGCAGCCCAGCAGGAAATCATCGACGACTTCGCCCTCTTTGACGACTGGCAGGACAAGTATGCCCATATCATCGATCTCGGCCGCTCCCTGGAACCCCTGGACGAAATCCACAAGACCGAGACAAACAAGGTGAAAGGCTGCCAGTCACAGGTCTGGATGTACTCCTGCACCGAGGAAGACCGCATGGTGTACAAGGCAGAAAGCGATGCCTTGATCGTAAACGGACTGGTGGCCATCTTAATCCGCATTTATTCCGGGCGCCAGGCCACCGACATCGTCGAGGCATCCAATGACTTTTTCGCCCAGGTCGGCCTCGATAAACATCTGAGTATGAATCGCACAAACGGTCTCTTTTCGATGATGAAGGAAATTAAGCAGCGCGCGGCCACCAGCCTGGCTTAAGCAGGCGCGCATATCCCATGCGCAGCCATAATCCACTTTACAATCCCCGCCTTCAGCCCCTAAGATTTACTTCCATATGTCGAACATGGACCCAAAGATTCAAGGATTCAAGTCGCACCCCTCCAAGCGACACCCGAAGCCGCGGCAGCAGATGAAACTGAATGACGCCACGGCAGCGGACCAGGTCCGGGTCTTGTCGGTGCATCTCGATCACGCGGGGGCGGATGAACTGGAACGCCTCGGCGTTTCTCCCGGCCTGACCGTGCGCGTGGTGGAAAACGACCACAAAGGTACGGTTGCCATCCGCACGAGGCGAGGCACGGTAATCCTGGGGCGACGCTTTACCTACCAGACAACCGTCTCCGTGATCGGCTGAGATTGTGCCGACGAAAGCACCTGGAACCCCACGCGTATCACGGGCTGCGAGCTAGCCCAGCACGCCGCGAATCTTTCCGGCCAACTCAGCTAATTCCCCCGGGGGCGTTTCCGTGGCGTGCGCAAAGTTCAAGTCGCCCACCGAGCTGATGGGCACCAGGTGCACATGCGTGTGCGGCACCTCAAGGCCCGCCACCATCAAGCCGATGCGTTCACAATCGACGCATTGCTCGATGGCCCGGGCAATCGGGCGGGCAACCGTCAACAAGCCGGATAAAAGCTCATCCTCCAGGTGGAAGATGTAGTCGACCTCGACCTTGGGAATCACCAGCGCGTGCCCCGGCTTAAGGGGCTTGATATCGAGAAAGGAAAAATAATCCTCATCCTCATACAACTTGTGACAGGGGATTTCACCCCGGATGATTTTTGTAAACAGGGTCATGCTGCTCCACTCCCGGGTTCGTGGTTAGGGTTCCAATGGCCCGAGTATAAAAAAATCCCGCGACGGGAGCCACGGGATTCTCAAAATTTACGCGGAGGTGAAATTTACCGTGAGTAGAACTCGACCACGGTCGGCACATCGCAGATCACGGGGATCTCCTCGCGTTCCGGCTGGTACGTGTAGCGGGCCTTGAAGTCCCGGTCCGTCACGGTCACATACGCGGGTTGCGTGGCAAGGCCCAGGGAATGCTTGAACATGTCGCATTCCTTGCTCTGGAGGCAAACCTCGACCTCGTCACCCACTTTGAGCTGGTAGCTGGGAATATCGACTTTCTTTCCATTCACGAGGAAATGCCCATGGCCCACGTACTGGCGGGCGGCAAAAATCGAACGAGCAAAACCCGCCCGGAGCACGATGCTGTCGAGGCGTGATTCCAGCACTTGGATCAACACGTCCGGCGTGCTGCCATGGCTGGCACTCGCCTTGGCATAGGCCCGGCGAAGCTGCTTCTCACTGACATTATACTGGAAGCGAAGCTTCTGCTTTTCGAGCAACTGGCGGCCATAATCGGAGGTCTTCTGCCGACGGCGATTGCCATGTTGTCCCGGTGCGGTGGGCCGGGTTTCCAGGTAGCGTTGGGATTTCGGCGTTACCGCCACACCCAGTCTACGCGATTTTTTGGCTTTTGGTCCCCTGTAACTCATCGTAAATATTCCTGATTTCTCCCGTATTTCCGGGAAAGAGCCTGCTATACATAGGGCCAAAAGCCGGGGATTCAATGCAAAAGGATAAATATTTTGACCAAAACCCGGTTGTTTTTTGACCACCAGGCACGGAATGAACGAGATCAAAGCTGAAAACCGTATCGACCTCCGCGAGTTGCGGCTCAATACCGTCTGGATCGTGTTCTGCTACCTGGCCTACATGGGTCCGCTCGACCTCGTCATCCTGATCCTCCTCTTTCACTATTTGGATTGGGGCTGGGCGCGGCGACAATTCAGCCCTTTCAGCAAGCTTTCCCGCGGCATCCTGAAGCTGGGCGGTCCGAAACCGGTGTGGCGGAGTGCCGGCCCCCATCAAGCCTGGGCGCGCATCCATTTCCTGGTGGGGACGCTCCTCTGCGGGGACCTTTTCCTGGAGGTGCCCTGGCTCTTCGAGGGGGTGGCCGGTGGACTGGTCGTTTTCGCGCTGCTCGAAGCCACCGAGAAACTCAGCGGAAGGG
>JAPYUI010000499.1 GCA_029936175.1 Kiritimatiellia bacterium | reverse complement strand
TTGGCGGCCGGTTCCGGTATGAAGGCGGCCCCGGCATACCCTTCGGGATAGCGGTCGGAGCGGTACACACCGGGGCCGGAGATCGCGGTGATCCGGGCGAGGCGTCCGTCCTTGCGCAGCATCTCCGGCTTGTACCCACGGTTGATCCCGGGGTTCGGCCTGATGGAGTTGATGTCCGCGGTGCCCACCGAGGGATTGGAAAAGGCGCCGGCGGCCCCGTGGTACATGTCCCAGTCGCTGTTCAGGTAGCGCGAGTTGCTGGTGGTGTAGAGTCGGCCGTAATCGTCCTGGCAAATCCCCCATTGGCCGCGGAAGCGTGCGTTGCCGGTGATCAGGCTGCCATCCCGGAAAAGGAAGCGCTTGGAGCTCTTGGCGTTGTACATCCAGTTGTCCAGGCCGGGCACGAGGCCGTTGTCGGTGTGCTCGACGGGGCCTTGGCGGGCGTAGTTGCCGACCTTGGTCTTCTGGTCGCACTTGAGGTCGCCGTCGGTGTCCTGACAGTACCAGATGACCGGTGGTTCCGCCACCAGTACGCCGCCGTCCACCATGGCGATGGCCCGCGGCATGATCAGCTCAGTCAGGAAATCCGTTTTCCTGTCCGCCCTGCCGTCGTGGTTGAGGTCCTCTAGCACGACGATCTTGCCTACCTTCAACTTGGTCTCGTTCGTGCCTGCCAGGTCCGGCATGTAGCCGCGCATCTCGACCACCCAGGCGCGCCCATTTCCGTCCCAGGCCATCGCCACGGGGTCCACCACCATGGGTTCGGCGGCAAAGAGCTCCAACTCGAAGCCGGGGGCTACCTTGAAGCTGTCCAGCGCCTTGTCGGCCGGGATGGTGTCCGAGGAGCCGAGTTCCCATTGGCGCCACTTCGGCGGATCCGCCAGTTTCTCGGCGAAGGCCGAGGTGCAGACAAAGAGGCACAGGAAAGTCAAATTTCTCATTTTTCCTTTATGCAATATCAGCCAAGTGCTAGCGATGAAATAATGTGCCACGTGGACCTTGTCGCCTTGTAAGCAGCCCGTGACCCTGTTGATTAACATCGCCCGAAGAGACCCCCCACAAAATGAAAAAGCTCATCCTCGCCCTCTGCTTTTTGTCCGCCGGCCTCGCGCAGGCCG
>JAPYUI010000498.1 GCA_029936175.1 Kiritimatiellia bacterium | reverse complement strand
ACTAGTCGGGTGCCTGGCCCAGCTTCTGGGCCCGGATCACCAGGTCGTAGAACCGTGCAAGCTGTTCCTTGAGCGCAGCAAGCCGGTCACGGGGCTTGGTCCGTGCCTCCAGCAGAATCCAGCCATCGTAATCCATCTGGACGAAGCGCCTGATCAACTCGGGATAGGGGTAATCGTCCATGTTTAACTCACGCACATGCGCGGTCCGGCCAAAGTGCTCTTTGACCAAGTCAAAATTATGCGCGAGGCCCTGGCCCTGCAGGTCCTGCGGATTGGAATTCCAGCAGACGCGGGCACCGGGATGATCAGCGACATCCATAACCTGCTTGATGGTCGGCAGCTCGGCCATGCTGCCGTGCACTTCGAGACGAATTTCCTGGCCAAAACCGGCACCGTATTCGGCCAACTCACGCAGGGATCTTCCGACTTGCTCAATGGTCTTTTCCCTCCGCACATCTTTATGGAAAGAATTGGGCTTCACCTTCACACCCGTGGCACCGATGTCGTGGCTGAGCCGGATGAACGCCTTCGTGTCAGCAATCGCCTTTTTCAAGGCCACCGGATCCGTATGGTCGTACCGCTCGTTTGAACCGGGCCCGATACACTCCACCGGGCTGTCGTCGAAGCGTCTTTTCACGTCCGCACGTTGCGCGGAATTGAGGTACGGCTCGACCCCGTGTTTATGCGTGGTGCGCAGCTCGACCGCATGAATATCGGCGGCTTCGCAGTTTTTCAGCAGCGTAAGTAAATCCCAGTCCTGGCCCCATAGGTAGGTGACCAGCCCGAAACCCATGCTGGCACCTGGTTTCGACAGGTCCACGCCGGTTCGGAGGGCCATCAGTTGTCCGATTCAAGCGACTTAAGGAGCGCGTCGAGATCCAGGTCATCCCCGGTGGACTCCTTGTCTGCGTCGGTTTTGGCGGCAGCATCTGCATCCTTGGCATCTTCGTCAAGGGACTTCAGTAATGCGTCCAGATCCGGGTCATCTGAAGATGCGGGTGCGGGCTCCGGGACCGGCTCGGGTTCGGGGGCATCCTTGGCCGGAGAGCCGGCATCGTCAGCCCCTTCGTCAATGGATTTCAACAAGGCATCCAGATCCAGCTCATCCGAAGGGGCGGG
>JAPYUI010000497.1 GCA_029936175.1 Kiritimatiellia bacterium | reverse complement strand
TGTTTTGAGACCTTTGCATCAACCAAAACCACACTTTCCCTCGCCGTATGGACTTCATATTCTAGGAGCTGTTAGAGGAAAATAGTACTGCGAGCTCGTGGAATATGAAGTCCATACGTCAACGGAAAGTGTTGGCTTGAGAGAAAACGTCACGATTTTGATGAAATTCATTTTCTTGCAGTTACAATAGGTTTCCCTATAGTAAATCATCGAACGTCATTTTACAACATGTGTAAATTGTAAAAAACATAGAAAAAATCATGAAATTCACGCCTAACTCAAAAATACGAGGTATACTGTTTGTCAAACCACTTAGTGAGACTAGTTTCCCAAGGTTTAGCGGTCGGGGGGAGCAACTTCATATCTCGACTCTCTGACGAACTTGGTCGACCGGGAGCCCTTCAACGAGTCTTGAATCGTGTAACACTTACTCGAGGACAGCCGCTGAACTTCAATCGGCGCTAACTTCGTGGCTAATAACTTTCAGAACAAAAATCGCACCACTATGTCGGACGTAATTTTTTGTTCTGATCACTTTCCGCATGTTTTTATCGCCTGAAAATCACTCTACAGCGAGTTATTTGCAAAATTGACACTCGTGTACAATTTTCAACACTCATCGTCAAATATGTGCAACCAGCTTCCTGAGGCAGCCCATGAGCTGGGATCTCAGGTTGGGGCCTCGATCTGGTGGAAAAGTGACTCAAAAAATGTCAATTTTGGAGAATTTTCAAAGTTGTCTTTGTACTACTTTAAATAGCAGAATCAAGACTTTCAATGATTTCCTAAAGTCAAAAATTTTCTGTGGACCCAATTTTGATTTTTGATTTGAAAATTTTTGATTTGAAAATTTATATTTTTTTCAGATTTTTTTCAGATTTTTTTCGGATTTTTCGGACTATTGATTTTTCATTGAAAATTATGATTTTTTCAGATTTTTCGAAAATTCCGAAATTTCGATTTTTTTCTTCGATTTTTCGATTTTTCGGAAATTTCAGATTTTCGTCGGATTTTTCGAAAATTTTTCGATATTTTTTAAAATTTATCGATAAAATTTCAAGATTTTTTTTTAAAAGTTCATTAGAATCGAAAAGTAAGTAAATATTGTCGTAACGTCAATGC
>JAPYUI010000248.1 GCA_029936175.1 Kiritimatiellia bacterium | reverse complement strand
TGGCGTTCTGCTCCGCCTACATCCAGCGTTCCGATCAGGTAGATGACTTTTATCCGCTTGCTCACGCGTTGCCACTCCGCTTCCCCCGGAATTTCGAGAGCCCTTGGGCGGCCAGGGCACGTTCGTCTGGGCTGATAAACCCGCTTGCAAACAGGATGACCCCCATCAGCAGGACAAAGCCTGTTGCGATCGCGGCATCCCTGAGAAGTGAATCGCCGGTGTAGGCCTGCACCATTGTGATAACCGCGGCGGTTACGAGTACGGGTGTATATAAATGCCGCTTCCGGTAAAACGCGTAGCGATGTTCCAGCGCGGATACCAGGCCCAGGACGATCATCGCGAAGCCGTAAGAGATGGCCGTCGCCCAGGCCGCACCGAGCAATTGCATCTTCGGGATCAAGACCAAGTTCAAGCCCAGGTTGATGAGGGCCGCCAGCAGGTAGACGATCAGCACGGCCATCGTTTTCTGGCCTGCATAGAGCATACGCTGGAAAAAGCAGGCGAGCAGGAAGAAACCCATGGATAGCAGGAGCAGGGGCAGGATCGTTGCGGATTCGACAAAGGCTTCCGAGGCCAGGATGCGCATCCCCGGCACGGCGAGTATTGTGCCCAGTCCGCAGAGCAGGGCGATGCCGAGGATCATCCACTTCAGGGCGCGATCGTTATACGCGTAAAAATCCTCGTAACGCTTTTCGTTCCAGAGCCGCAAAATCGTTGCCCCGAAGGCAAAGTCGAGTGCGGGATTGATGAACAGCATGAAGCCGGCAAGGCTGTAGCCGGCCGCGTAAATACCGACGCGTTCGGTATTGTAAAAGTAAGCGATGAAGTACTGGTCTAGGCTTTGCATGATCCAGAGAAAAAACCCAACCGGGATCAGGGGCAGGCCCATAATCAAAAACCTTTTGGTCTTCACCGGATCGATGTGAAATTCAAAGCCGATGTCCCTGAAGACGAGCACGAGCATGATCAGTCCGCCGAGTGTATAAACGCCGGCCATTGGCAGAATGACGCCGGCCACCTGTTCCCAGATCAACAAGCAGGTGACTGCCGTGGCTGCCGCAGCACCTTCGACGAGGGTGGTAAAGGTGGCGAGGATTTTTGCTTTCTGGAAGGTCTCCGGAACGGCCTGGCTGTACTCCTTCAGGATCATGGCGAAGACCATGAGGCAGACCAGGCCCTTGTATTTGTTTAAATTCGGGTCGATCGCCGAAAGATCGATCAGGGTGAAGAGTCCGAGGTTGATCACGGAGAAGAGCAGGGCGGGGAAGAGGGTCGTGGTGAAATTTCGACGAATTTCCTGCCGGTTTTCAATGTGGACCGAATGTACTCGGAAGCCGTAAGAGAGAACGACTTTTACCAGGGGGAAGAGGATCCCGGCCGTGACCAGGATAAGCGAAAGGGTTCCGTAGCCTTCTTTGCCAAGTACGCGGGTGTACACGGGGAAGGTGATGATGTTCTTGCACTGAACGAGAAAGAAGAGCGCGACCCCGACGCCCACCCGTTTGACCACCTTAGGGCCTGATACTTCAAAGCCGACGAAATCCAGCTTCTTCAAGAGCTGCGCTTCCCCAGGATTGCGATACCGGGCGCATAGCCCAAAGCCGTAGCCAGGGGCTGATAGATTGCCGGTGGAAGGAGCTTACGCAGGTAGAAGGATCCACTGGGTACGCCCAGCGTGAATTTCTTGACCGGCGTCAGCCCGGCTTCCTCGAACATCCTGGCAAAGCCGCCCATGGAATAAATACGTTCATCGGTGATTTCGTCGCCGGACAGACGCGTGGGGATTTCCGCCATGACAAATTCGGAGGCCAGGGCCTGTTGACGGAGCAGCTCGACGGTCTGTTCGCGTTCAAAGTGTTCGATCACCCCGAAGGAGATCGCGCCCTGGTAGCCACGATAGTTGCTCAAGTCGAAGGCGTCGGCCACCTCGAGTTGGGTGGAGCCATGAAAGTATTCACGCACTTCCCTGGCCTGCTCGATAATGTCGGGCTCGTTGTCGATGCCCGTATACGCGTAGCCCAGCGATTCCAGAAAAATTCCACTCAGGCCCATGCCACAACCAATGTCGATGATCTTGCCCGGCGGGGGCAGGTAACGTTGCAGGTAGACGTAGACCGGGTGCCGAAAATTCCAATACTCGAAGGCGTACTGGAACATCTCCTGGTCCCCAATCTTGTCTTTGAAATATTGTTTCCAGCGTTCGCTCATCAGGACTCGTTCAAGGTAGAGGTTTTTCCAGTTCGACCGTGATAATGTGGCCTTTTTCGCGTCGGTTCAACATCTGGTCGAAGGCTTTTCCGGTCAAGAACTGGTCGAAGCGATACCAGGCGCGGCGCAGGAACCCGGGGCCGATACGCCCGTGGCAGAAAGCGAAGGAATCATCCCGGTATTCCCAGGCGAGCTTGCTGAGGGGCTGCCCGAAGATTTTGTGGCGTATCCAGAAGGTCAGCAAACCCTGGCTGCTCGTATGGTAGGTGCGGTCATCACAGACCAATCGCTTGAGCGTATATCCGGCCTTGTCCGCGTAGGCTTGGGCGCTTTTCCGACTGAAAATCGTCAAATGACGCGGATAATCATCCATCTGCAACCACTGGGCGTGCGGAGAATTCCAGTTGGTGACCAGATAGACAAAGCGTCCACCGGGTTTGAGCACGCGGTGGATCTTTTCGAAGAACGCCATCGGGTCGTGCACGTGCTCCATCACCGCCCACATGGTCACGAGGTCGAATTGATCATCCGCAAATTCATGCGTGAGGAAATCGGTGCCGTAGTGGATGTTCAGGTTAAAGAGATTCTTCGGGGTGGTGGAAAGTTCGGTCCCCTCGACTTCCCAGCCCCGCTCCTGGAGACCGTGCAGGAAATCCCCTTTCATACAGCCGATATCGAGCGCTTTGCCCTTGGGCAGGTGTTCGACAAAGCGGACCTTTTCCCGAATCTGTTTTTCCCGTTCGGCGAGTTCCTGCTCCGCCGTGAGCTCGTTTTTATAAAAGGAGTCGACGTAGTACTCGCCCATCTCCTCCAAGGTCGGGCGGGGATTCAAGTAGACGAGTCCGCAGTCCGCGCACTGGACAATGGTGAAGACCTCGTCGGATACGCGGAACATAAAGTCTTTTTGTTCGAACTGTGGGGCCACATTGCGGCTCCCGCATAAATTACAGGCTACGTCTTCCATGGTTCGGGACTCTTAAACCATAATCCTATTCTGAATTCTAATCCTAATCCTAGTCCTAATCCGAAGCGCAGCAAGCCGCGGAAGATAAAGGCGGCTGCAACCGGCCGCGGTCCAAGGCATTAATCCATGAATCGGCGATGCCAGCGTTCGAACATCATGAGCAGCCACAGGCGATGATGGTGCGAACAGCTGCCATCCATGTGCTCCTTGAGCATGCGCTTGACCTCTTTCGGGTCGAAGTACCCACGTCCATGAAAGGTCGTTGAATCAACCGTATCCAGCAGCTCCTCTTTGAGTGGCCCGCGGAACCATTCGCCCAGTGGCACGCCAAAACCCATCTTTGGACGGTCGGCAATCTCCGGGATTAAGATCTCAGGGAAAGTTTCACGAATAATGCGCTTCCCTTTCCCGGGAAGACCTTTCCATTCCGCCGGAAGTCCGGCCGCAAATTCAACGATGCGATGATCCAGAAGCGGCGAACGGCCCTCGAGCGAATGTGCCATGGTCATCCGGTCCATCTTCACCAGCAGGTCATCGGGCAGGTAGGTGTTGAAGTCGCAGTTGAGCAGGCGGTCGAGTTTCTCCGGGCTGGAGCAGGCGTTGATATACCCATCAAGCAGGCATTCCGTTTCCGCCTGTTGACCGAGCGTGCGCAGGAAGTCGGGCGAGAGGGCCACTTGTTTGTGATGGTGTCCAAAGATCTTCATCGACTGACGCGGATAGGTCTGCAGTTCCGAGCGTCCGGTGAGGTCGAAGAGATGTTGAAACCCGCGGCGCAAAATTGTGGAAGGTTGATGCTCGCTGAAGGCAAGGATCAGGGGTGCGAGCGCGTTGAGTCCGGGTACCTGGTAGGGAAATATTTTAAACGGGGAGAAGTAGCGGTCGTAGCCCCCGAAAATATCATCCCCGCCATCCCCGTTTAACGCGACGGTGATGTGTTGGCGCGCTGCCTTGGCCACAAAGTAACTCGGGATCGCGGAATAGTCGCCAAAGGGTTCGTCGAAATGCCAGGCGAGCTCATCGATGATGCCGGAGGGATCCGGGTTCATGTGGATCTCTTCGTGTTCCGTATCGAACATCTCGGATATCTTGCGGGCATAGGGCTGTTCGTTGAAGGCCTCCTCGGCAAAGCACACGGTGAAGGTCTTCACCGGGATTGAACTCACCCGACTCATGAGTCCGACCACCAGCGAGGAGTCGATCCCGCCACTCAGAAAGGCCCCGAGGGGGACATCACTGATCATCCGGATGCGCACCGCATCGGCGAGCAGCTCGCGTAGTTGTTCCTGGGCCTCTTCGTAGCTGAGATTCGTCTTGGGAATCATCTCCGGCTGCCAGTAGCGTTGGATGCGACTTTTGCCATCCTGCCAGACGAGCATGTGGGCGGGCGGCAGCTTGTGAATACCCTGGTAAATGGTTTGCGGACAGGGGACATACTGCAGGGTTAGATAATGATAGAGGGCGAGGGGATCCAGTTCGCGTTGGATGCCCGGATCTTCGATGATCGACTTGATTTCCGATGCGAACACGATTCCGTCGGGCGTTTCATGATAAAAGAGCGGCTTCTTGCCCACCCGGTCACGTGCGAGGATCAGTTTACGCTGCTTGCTGTCCCAGAGTGCGAGGCCGAACATCCCCCAGAGATGCTCCACGAAGCCTTCCCCGTACTCTTCATATAAATGCACGATCGTTTCGGTATCGGTCTGGGTATAAAAGGTGTGGCCTTTCGCTTGTAGCGACTCACGCAGGTCCGGGAAGTTGTAGATCTCCCCATTCAGCACGACCCAGACACTCTGGTCTTCATTGTGGATCGGCTGGTGGCCGGTTACCAGGTCCACGATGGACAAGCGCCGCATGGCCAGGCCGCAGATCGCGTCGGTATAGAAGCCTTCATCGTCCGGGCCGCGATGCAC
>JAPYUI010000496.1 GCA_029936175.1 Kiritimatiellia bacterium | reverse complement strand
CATAGCGCACCACGTCCAGCCAGTGCAGGGCCCAGTGCTCGCCGTAGCGCGGACTTTGGAGGAGCCCGTCGACCAGTTGTTCCCAGGCATCCGGCCGCTCATCCGCGAGGAAGGCCTCGATTTGTTCAGGGCTGGGGGGAAGGCCGTGCAGGTCAAAGCTGGCCCGCCGAATCAACGCTCGTCGTTCCGCCTCCCGTGCGGGTTCCAGGCCTTGCCGCTGCTGCTGCCGGGCAATGAAGTGGTCGACGGGGTTTCGTGCCCAGCCCCGCCCCGCTTCCGGGATCGCCGGGTCCATGAGGGGCTGGATGGCCCACCAGGCTCGGTCCTCCGCCGAAAAGGCGGGGCGGTCCTCGCTGGCGGGGAGGCTGGTTGCGAAGGGGACCAGCACGGGCAGGATGGTATAGGCAAGTCGATGTAGCGTGATCATGGCAGCGGACAATACTATGATCTCAATCCGGTAAATATGACAGGATTTTGTCTCATGTAGGACCTGCCGGCGGGCCCTTGCCAAGAAATCGCGACATTAGTCTTCCTATAACCGGGCGCGTTTTCTAAGCCTCTTCCGGTAAAATGAAGTATTTTTTCAAGGGTTTCCGGCCATCGGAAGCACTGCAAAGGGCAAGCAACCGCGGAGTGTTCAGTATGATGATGCATTGTGTTTATTTCTGGATGAAAGAGGGGGTCAGCCCGGACCAGGAAGCGGACTTCAAGGCCGCCCTGGGTGAGTTGACCCGGATCGACCTGATCAAGCAGGCCCATGTGGGGCCTTCAGCGCCCACCGCGGAGCGGGAGGTGACGGATCATAGTTTTCACACGAACCTGGTCCTCTTCTTTGCGAGCCAGGACGAGCACGACGCCTACCAGGCGCACCCGGATCACCATGCCTTCGTCGCGCGGTGCAAGGACCTGTGGGAACGGGTGATCGTATACGATACGGTCCTGTAGGCATCCCGGGTTTCGCTTCTTCGCTGAGGCCCGGGCGAGATCATCCCCGGATGGGGTCCCGGGCAGCCTACACGGAATACCCGCCGACGCGGAACTCGAGATCGTGGTCCCGGATATCCACCAACGAGCTGGCTTCCCAGGGGAGTGCTTTCTCCCCGGGGAAATCGGGGTAGGTATAATCA
>JAPYUI010000495.1 GCA_029936175.1 Kiritimatiellia bacterium | reverse complement strand
TCGAGAGGGACGATCTCCTCGAGCAGTGCGAGTTGCTGCGGAAAGCTTGGGGTGCAGTCGATGATCCAGCGCTGCTTGCTCGCCGGGTCACAGATGGCCAGTGCCGAACTGTACAGGGGGCCGACTCCCGGCGAAGCGGGGACGGTGCAGCAGGAGGCTTTGCACCCGGCCTGCGGATAGCCGCCATCCTGGGCTGTTCCGAGAACAAGCGCACACGGGGAAGTAATGGACACATCACCCCCGGCTGCGCCAAGCCAGCAGGCCGAGCAGACCAATGAAGGCCAGTGCGAAGGTGGAGGGCTCGGGTATCACACCCATCACGTCAGCGAAGGCGTGCCCAAAACGGATCTCGTCGTAGGTCGCCACCTGGCGGTCGGCAATCGCCACGGTGTCAAATGCGGACTGGTTGAAGTCAGCGGTCATCGTGGCAAAGGCGACTCCGTCGGCCGGCTCCGCTCCGCCCGGATCGGTGATATTGAACAGGCGCAAGGTGTCGTTGTTGCCGCTGCTCGCCCAATGAATCTTTCCCGCGATGAGATAGGTTGTGTCCACGGTGGTTGCGAAGGACCCGCTTATCGAAGTCACGCCTCCGTTGATGGTGATCGCCTGCAGGCTGGTGATCGAGTTGAAAGTAACGCCAAAGGCATTGCCGCCGGTCATCGTCGCCGGCTTGTCGCCGGGTCCGTCAAAGGGGTCGGTGCCCAGCACCAGGGTGCCGTTTGCATTGCCCGTGGAATAGTTCGTCGTCCGCAGCAGGACGCTGAACCATAGGGTGGCATTGTCGGTCAGCAAGGCGCTTTGAGATGCGGCGGTGATGGATCGGCTCATTTCCGCGTTACCCGGCGCCGATGGGCGCTTCACGGATGCACCGGTAACCGGAAGTGAGCCAAGGGAGAGGCCCGTGCCGAGCACGTCGAAGGGGTTATTGCTCCCGCTGGTGGTCCAGCCACCGGCTGAGAAGCCGGCCCCACCGGCCTGCGAGCCGTCGACATCCCCGGCGCTGTAATCGAATCCTTCGTACAGGATCAGTGTCGCCTCGGTCGAGGCGACCGTCGGGGCGATGAATGCAACTGCGGCCAGGCCGACAGGCAGCGCTTTATTGTATGGTTTTTTCCTAATCATTGGCCCCAT
>JAPYUI010000494.1 GCA_029936175.1 Kiritimatiellia bacterium | reverse complement strand
GTTCCAGGGTCCAGGGTCACGATTTCCCCGTCCACGGTAATCTCAAGGCCATCGGTAACCTCAATGGCGTCCTGCGCATAGAGCGACATGCCGGAGAAGAAAAAAAGTACAAGAAGGACGAATAAACAACGAATCTGTTTCATGGAATTTAACTCCTTATTGGTAGGTTCCCTTATCCCATAGCAGAATCGATTCATCCGGGCAATTTAAAACGTAAGGCTCAAAACTGCGCCTCAAAGGCAAAGTGGAACCGGCCGTTCTTGTCGGACCCTTCCAACTCCTCAATCGGAAACCCGTAGTCGAGCTTCACCTGGCAGTTACTCATGACGGAGAAGCGCAGCCCGGCGCCCACCCCCAGCAGGGTCGCATCCAGGGAAGGGATGCTCGTCGTGGGCTCATCCTCGATATACGCGGCGTCGGCAAAGCAGGTGAGCTGGACGTAATCCGCGGTGAACCTGCGGCGTTCATCGAAATTCTTCTTGCGTCCAAGCCACTTGGTGAGCAGGCCTTTAAAGATCAGCGTCCGTAATTCCAGTTTGCCCGAAATGCCGTTATCGCCCGCGACAAAGTTTTCCGGGTAACCGCGTACGGATTCCATGCCCCCGACGGCCTTCTTCTCCGCCGAGACCAGCGGTTCGCCCGCGTACTGGGCATCGACGCTGGCGAAGAGGTAGTGCGCATAGACCTGCTCCCCGCTCGCATCATCAACCCTTCCGCCCAGGGACTGGATGCGGGAGCCTTGAACCTGCACGAAGTTGTAGTCGGCATCCGCATCTTCGCGAATGGCCCGGACCTCTTCATCCTTGGTGACCCCGAGGGCGTCGCCCATATTCTGGGTGAGGAGAGCGGTGATAAAATTGCGACCACCCCAGGCGTCCGGTTCGTTGCTATGGTATACCATACCAAGGGAAGCCGGTACGGTCCGGATGTCTGTTTTCACCTGTTCCCCCTCGCTGAGAATCAAACTGTCCGATAGTTGGCTAAGCTGTATGCCGTATGCGACATTGAGCGTGTGGGAACTGTTGTCGACCAGGTTGTGAAAATTCCGGTTACCGATAAACCAACCTTCGGCCGCGAGGTCGATACTACTCACGATTTCATCGACATTCAGATCACTGTAGCCCCCCGTGA
>JAPYUI010000493.1 GCA_029936175.1 Kiritimatiellia bacterium | reverse complement strand
AGCTACCCAAAACTGAGTGAAATTGGAGTAAAACTCGAGTGAGTTCTGAGTCAGAGGTAGAAAATGGGCCCTTGCGCAGTCTTGAGTCAGACTCCAGTGAGTTTCAGTCAGTTAATTCCACTTTCCGGCGATAAGGTCTTGGCTGAGAACTGTGCAGAAGTCATTCTAAAGCTACAGGGGTCTCACGATAAAATGGGATCCCATTTTAACTTTTGTTAGTGACGAATTTTGACCTAAAATCCCATTTTATCGAAAATCCCATTTTTACCCCAAAATGTTAGTAAAGTTTCGGAAGAATCCCATTTTTGAGTTTTGGTGTGTCGGCTCGCTAGAAAACAAGGAAAACGAACTTTTGGTCAGGTTTTCATTTGCATTTTGAACCTTCAAGTTGGATTTTCAAAATTACAAATTTCAAATTTTGAAAAATATTACTTTCGAGAATCCAGTGCTAACCCATAGATTTCGTTACAAAATGAGTTCTGGGTGGTTTTCGGACCTACTAACGTGTACATCAAGTTTGGTTGAAATCTGGGTACTTCATCTGCATCAACCAACATTTTTCGAAATATTATAATAATATATTTCGAATTTCAATAAACTGGTGGTTGGGTGACTTCTAACCGGTAGATTTCGCTATAAACCTAGCTTTCGATAGTGTTGTGTGTTAGTAACATGCAGAAACATTTTCATCGAAATCTGAGATGATCGTTGAAAATAAATATTTCGAAATTCAAAATTCGAAAATTCAAAAATTACAAAGGTTTTGTTCAAATCCCACTTTTCAAAAAGTTAAGGAAAGTTGAAGAAGAATCCCATTTTATCGAAAATCCCATTTTGGTCTCGAAACCTTAGTAAACCCCCAAAAGTCGAAAATCCCATTTTATCGAGATCCCATTTTATCGTGAGACCCCTGTAGTACAAACTTATGAGAATAATTGTTTTCAACAAACTCAGAGAAACATTTTGTTCGCTAGTAAACATCTCGATCTTTGCGTATCCAGTGTCATCATCGGTCCACTTTGCGAGTCCATATCAGAATCATTTCTACAGGAGCTAGATACCGGTACTTAGATAATTATTACAATGTCGTATTCAATCGGTTATCATTCTAGTGTGGGCAGCCTCGCTGGCGAAGGG
>JAPYUI010000039.1:8288-30023 GCA_029936175.1 Kiritimatiellia bacterium | reverse complement strand
GTGCGGGCCAAGTACTCGGACGGGACGGATCGCGACGTGACCAGCCTTGCGGTATTCAACAGCAACAACGAAACCTCGGTTGATGTCAGCAGCCTGGGGAAGATTGCGGGCAAGGTTCGCGGCGAAGCTTTTGTCCTCGCCCGTTTTGAGACGTTTAACGTCGGGGCGCAGGTCATCGTGATTCCGAAGGATCCGAACTACACTTTCCCCGACATCGCGGAAAACAACTACATCGATACCCTGGTGCACACCAAGTTGAAGAAGCTCCGGATGGTTCCTTCCGATATTTGCACCGACGAGGTGTTTCTCCGCCGGGTATTCATCGACATCACGGGCACCCTGCCCACGGAGCAGGATTACGAGTCCTTCATGACGAGTGCGGACCCGAAAAAGCGTGAAATCCTCATCGACCAGCTGCTCGATCGGAAAGAGTTTGTCGAGATGTGGGTGATGAAGTGGGCCGAGTTGTTGCAGATTCGCTCCAGCAACCAGACCATCAGCTACAAGGCGGCCTTGCTGTACTACAACTGGCTCCAGGAGAAGATTTCCAACAATGTGCCGATCAACGAGATCGTGAAAGAGGTCCTCGCCTCGACCGGCGGCACCTTCAAGAACCCGGCTACGAACTATTACCAGATCGAGCGCGACACCTTGAAAACCTCCGAGAACGTGGCCCAGGTATTTATGGGAACGCGGATTCAGTGTGCCCAATGCCACAATCATCCCTTTGACCGCTGGACCATGGATGATTATTATTCCTTCGCGAATTTCTTCAGCCGGATTGGCCGCAAGCGCGCGGAGGATCCGCGGGAGACGATCGTGTACGACAACGGCTCCGGTGATACGAAGCACAAGGTGGGCGGAAAGGTGCTTCCCCCTAAATTTCTTGGCGGGGAAGAGCCGAAAGTGCCAAGCTCCACCGGGCGAAGGAAGGTGCTGGCCGAGTGGTTGACCGCGCCGGAAAATCCCTGGTTCTCCCGGAACCTGGCCAACATCACCTGGGCGCATTTCCTCGGACAGGGTATCGTGGAGCCCGTGGACGACGTTCGGGTGACGAACCCCGCATCGAATCCGGAGTTGCGCGATGCGCTTGGCGAGAAACTGGTCGAGTACAATTACGACTTTAAGAAACTGGTGCGCGATATCACCCTTTCCCGCACGTACCAGTTGTCCACCCAGGCGAATGAAACGAATGCCCTGGACCAGCGGAACTTTGCCAAGGCTTCGATTCGCCGCATGCGTGCGGAAGTGTTGCTGGATGTCATTACCCAGGTCACGGACACGAAGAACAAGTTCAAGGGCTTGCCCCTGGGTGCCCGGGCCGTGCAGATCGCCGACGGCACGACGTCGACCTACTTCCTCACCACCTTTGGCCGGGCGAGCCGGGAAACCGTTTGCTCCTGCGAAGTGTCCATGGAGCCAAATCTCTCCCAGGCCTTGCACCTCCTGAACGGGAGCAACGTGCATACCAAGGTCAAGCAGGGCGAGTTCGTGAAGAAGGAACTGGACGCCAAACGCCCGCATGACCTGATTATCGATCAGCTCTACGTGCGCGCATTCTCGCGCAAACCAAGCGCCAAGGAAAAGGAACAGCTCCTGGCCGAGCTGGCAAAAGACGAAAACAAGCAGGTGGTATTGGAGGACGTGTTCTGGGCCTTGTTGAACGCGAAAGAGTTTATCTTCAATCACTAGGCATGCGTTCAAACGCAATAGTTGAAATGTTGGATTTGATATGAGGCTAGTCATCATCATCCTGGTTGGATTTCTTTCCATCTCCTGGGCCCAGGAGGAGAAGGTCACCTACGACGATCACATCAAGCCCCTGTTCCAGGCGAATTGTTTCAAGTGCCACAGCCAGGAAAAGACCAAGGCGGACCTGGATCTCTCGACCTACCAGGGCGTTATGGATGGGGGCAGCAGCGGATCGGCCGTGGTGCCGGGAAATCCGGATGCGAGCTTTCTATACCTGACGCTTACACACCAGGAAGAGCCCTACATGCCGGAGAAATCGCCCAAGCGTCCGCAGGCGGAGCTCGACCTGGTGAAAAAATGGATTGCCGGTGGCTTGCTGCAGAGCAAGTCGAGTGTGGCGATGAAACCCCGGAAGCCGTCCATCGATCTCAAGCTCGCCAGTGCCCCGACGGGCAAGCCGGATGGACCGCCCCCGATGCCGGCGGATGTACTGCTTGAGCCCGTGGTATTGACGAAGCGATCGAATGCACTCACGGCACTGGCATCCAGTCCATGGGCTCCGCTGCTTGCGGTGGCGGGCCAGCAACAGGTCCTGCTCTACAACACGCAGAATAAAGAGATGATGGGGGTGCTGCCGTTCCCTGAAGGGGTCGCCTATGCCCTGTCCTTCAGTCGAAATGGCCAACTGTTGCTCGCGGGGGGTGGAAAGGAAGGGAACGCGGGTCGCGTGGTCGTATGGAATGTGAAAAACGGCCAGCGGGTGATCGAGCTCGGCGATGATTACGATGTCATCTTTGGCGCGGACATCAGCGGTGACCAGGCCTATGTGGCCACGGGTGGGACCGACAAGTTCCTCAAGATCTATTCCACCAGTGGCCTCGTCCTGGAGCACAAAATCAAGAAGCATACGGAGTGGATCACCGCAATCTCCTACAGTCCGGACGCGGTCCTGCTGGCCAGCGGTGATCGCAACGGCAACCTCTATGTATGGGAATCAGAAACCGCGCAGCAGTTTTATGAGCTTCGCGGCCACAAGGGGCAAATCACCTCCGTGAGTTGGCGACCGGACTCGAACGTGCTTGCCTCTTCAAGCGAGGACGGGACCATCAAGCTCTGGAACATGCACGATGGGAAACAGATTAAATCATGGAATGCGCATGGCGGGGGTGTCGCCAGTGTCCGCTACAGCATGGACGGCCGCCTCGTGTCTTCCGGCCGCGATAAGCATATCAAGGTCTGGGATGGGAATGGCGCGCTTCAAAAGGATATCGGGGGCTTTACTGACCTCACACTGGCCGGCGTGTTCAGCCATGACAATCAACGCGTGATTTCCGGCGACTGGACAGGTTTTGCGAAGATTTGGAATGTTGCAGATGCCAAACACCTGGGAGATCTCGAGGCCAATCCGCCACCGATCAAGGAGCGTATCGCGGGTATCCAGCAGGGGATTGGCGGCAAGAAAGCCGAGCGGGAAAAGTTGAGCAAAGAGGCGGATGCCCTGGCGACTGCCTTGAAGCAGGCGACCGATGCCTTCAACCAGAAGAAGGCGGCCCTCGAGGGCTTGAATGGGCAAAAGGTCGGGGCGGATAAAGCGCTCGCGGATGCGAAAGCCGCGCTGGCCGCATTGCCGAAGCCGGAAGACCCGAAGCCGTTCCAGGACAAGGTGAGTGCGGCCACAACTGCGCGTCAAGAGGTTGAAAAGCAGGTGAACGCAGCAAAGCAGCAGCACCAACAGCATGTCGATCGGTTGAACAGGAGGAAACGTCCCCGGATTGATGCGGCCGACCTGGCCGCGGCCGAGAAGAACCTGGCTGAAGCGCCCAACGATGAAGAAAAGGCAAAGCGCCAGGCGCACCTGGTCGAAGTCAAGAAGGGCCAGGTCGACCAGGAAGTCGTGCAGCAGGCCCAGGACCAACTCAACCGGTCCCAGGGTGACATCAAGGGCAAGACCGATACCTTTAACAAATCAAGTGTCGCGCTCGATGTTGCGAATAAGGACTTGGCGGCCGTCAAGCAACGGATTACGGAGCGCAACTCGGCCATGACGGCCGGGAATAAGCGCGTGCAGGATGCAGACGCCAAGGTAAAGCAGGTTGCCGGGCAGATACCCCCGGCCCAGCAGGGCCAGCAGGTGGCCGAGAAGGCGATGAACGATGCGCGGCCCAAGGCGGAAGCGTCGCGGAAAATCGCAGACGGTGCGCAGGGGAATGCCGCGGGCTTGGAAAAGGAACTCGCCTTCTGGAAGGCAGCGGAATTTAACATCCAGGTAGTCAAGACCCAGGAGAACGTCACCCGTAAGCAGCGCGAGGAGGAAGCGCATAAGCAGGCGGCGATCGCGGCCCAGCAGGCCGCCGAAAAGGCGGCTTCAGAGGCGCTTCAGCAGAAGCAGAAGCTGGATGCGCTAAAGGTCGAGTACGATAAGTTGAAGGCGGCAGCAAACTAGCTGCCCGCAGGGATAGCTACTTGCGCGTCATCACCGGATTCTTGCGCCAGGGGAACAGGGTTCGGCACATCTCGCATACGAGACCCTTGCATCCGCGGGCGGTGCAGAACTCGCGGCCGTAGAAAATGATCTGCAAGTGGCGGCGGTTCCAGGTTTCCCTGGCGAAGACCTTCTTTAAATCCCCTTCGGTCTGGACGACGTTTTTCCCATTGGTGAGCTTCCACAATTGGGCGAGGCGATGGATGTGCGTGTCCACGGGAAAGGCGGGGACGCCGAAGGCCTGGGCCATGACGACGGAGGCGGTTTTGTGGCCGACCCCGGGAAGATCCTCAAGGGCGTCAAAGCTTTGCGGAACTTCGCCGCCGTGTTCTTCGATCAGGATTTCGGATAGCCGTTGAATCGCCCTGGATTTCTGAGGTGACAGGCCGCAGGGCTTGATGATCTTTTCGATCTGGCCCGGGGTCTTTTTCGCCATGTCGGCTGGAGTATCCGCGAGTGCCCACAATGCCGGGGTCGTTTTATTTACCCGGAGGTCGGTGCATTGGGCCGATAACAGCACGGCGACGAGCAGGGTGTAGGGGTTGGAATGATCCAGGGGAATCGGGGTTTCCGGATAGCGCGCTTCGAGCTCCTGTGCGACGTAATCGGCACGTTCCTGGCGGGTCATCGGGTCGCTCAGGCCTCCGTGGCGTGCAATCGGGGAATGCGCTGGCGCCCTGCGAAGCCGTCTTCGATGCCGTGGTACCACTCGAGGGCATCCTCGTCGCTCCTCCAGCAGAGGAGGACCTCCTGGCCGTTGATCATGGCAGGAAAGTCGACCAGCCCGGTTTGAAAATCCCAGTCCTTGTAAAAACAACCGAGCTCGCTCAATTCGCCGAATAAACCTTTCACGAGGCACGTCTGCTCGTGAAGTTCACGCCTGTCCGTGGGCCCGTCAACTCCTGTCATCTGCTGGAGGGCATGGCCCTCGCGCAGGATGTCCGCAACGATCTTCTTGACCAGCGGAAGGGTTGCAGACGCTTCCTCGGGGGTGAAATGCCTGGTGTACTGAAGCATTACTTTTCCCACCTTTCGGAATCGGTGAGGAAGAGGAGCTCGTTGTTCAACAGGGGAAAACCGTACCGCAAGGGCCACCCCTCGGGCAATCGGCCCTCGTGGATAAAGAACCAGGAACGATCCGGCCCCGACTTTAATTCGGAGACGTATCGTTTGTTGCGGGTCAGTGGGGTCAGGAAGAGAGCGCTCACCCGGTGGGTGTAATCATTGATATCATAAAAATCGTTGAGGGTTTGCGGGACCAGGATCGATCGCTTGTTGCCATACCAGGAGGTGGCCCAGGGCATGTCTGAACACATGACCTCGTTTTCTTTCAGCATGTCGGTCAGGTGGAAGATAAACTGTGGCGCGTACGGGGGATAGTGAATGCCCGGTTGGGGCGGGAAGAGGGTAAAGATCAACGGGAAGGCATTCAACAGCACGAAGAGCACGGTGACGCCCATGTTCAGAATCTGGACCCGGAAGGCGAGCCGGTCGAGCATGAGAAAGAAGAAGGCGGTTCCGTAGAGGATGGCAATCGGCCAGAAGATACTGGTGATGCGTGCGGCGATCTCGCCGTAGAGTGACGCGACAAAGATCAAAATAAACCAGGAGAGGGCCAGGCACCATCGCATGAGATGCACGTGCGGCCGGGTGAAGCGGTAAAAGAAGGTGGTGATGAACAGGCAGATGAGGATGCTGTCACCGAGTCCACGGGGAGATGTTTTGAAGTAGCTGGGGAAGTTGTTCATGAACTTCTCCCGCACATTTGGATAAATTTTTTCACCTTTCTCTTCGCTGGCCAAGTCGATGTCGAAGGTGCGGTCGAACTGATCGCCCGGGAACATAGCGGTACCCTTGAGGATGTTGTAGGGGGCCATGCCGAAGTAGCTGTTGGAGATGGCGCGGTTGTGGTTGATCCAGGGGACCATGGCCCCGAGGAAGATCACGAGTGTGAGCAGGGACCAGATCCATCCGCGTCGACGGAACCCGACGCCGATGTAGACGAGGATGCCCGGCAGGATTACCGCGGATGCGTAGCGGGTGTGGAAGAGCAGAATCATGAAAATCGTGCAGAAAAGCCAGGGAACGATCCAGCGGACCGGATGGTGGCCTTCCTGCCGGTTGGTCACCGCCAGGGTGGCGAAGTAGAATACCAGGACCCCCCAGAATATCGCAACCGTGATGGGCAGCCCGGTAATTGCATCCTGCCAGACGATCTCCGAAAGGTAATAGATGGTGGTGCCGATTATCGCCACCCGTTGGTCAAACAGGCGTCGGGCGAGCAGGAAGATGAAGAAGCCGGTGATGGCTGCAATGATTGAGTTGGCGATGACGATATATTGCTCCGGGCCATAGTGGGTACCCGTCAATTTCTGATCGAAATTCGTCTGGGTCGCATTGAAAAACCCGGCCAGTAAAAGCGGGTAAATCGGTGCGTGGTACAGGTCCGGGTGCTGGACCCCTTTTACGTGCGGGGTATGGTGCTTGAGGTTGTCGTCCGGGTTGTCGGCATGTTCGATGAGAAACCACATGGTCGACGGGCGGATAACGTGGGTGCTGAACCCTTTCCCGTTGGCGATATTCCGCCCGAGTTGGCCGTATTCCATTGCCTCGGCACTGGCAAAGCCCTTGAACTGGGTCGCCATGAAGCCCACCATGACAATGCATATGCCAACAATATAAAGAAAGACCTTGATAATCCGAAGGCCCACGCCGACTTCGACGTTGTATACCAGGTCCTGAATTCTCGATTCAAAAGGTCTCGCCATGAATGCTGCTCCAACTCGCCGGTAAGTGCGCGGGTTATGCCACATTTGCACGGTTCTGCAATAGTTAAAACAGAAATAAAGCCCCTTCCAGAGTAAAGATTATGGTGCGAATCCGTGGGCGTTTAGCACCTCCTGCAGGACGGGCTCGGTCAGGTGCTGGATCCGGGCATTGGCATAGCCCACCCAGGAAACGGGACTCAGTACATCCAGGGGGGTGTCCAGTTCCCGGCCGGATGCATCCGTGATCACGCAGCCGAGGGCGCGGGCGATTTTCTCGGTGCAGAGGTCATAGGGGTGAGCCGCGGGGGCGTTTTTCCCGCTTAGAAGGGGGCGGAGATCCGCGACAAAACGGTCGTGTCCGGCCATCAGCTCGTAGAGTTGACCGGCGTTGGAGATGTACTGGTCCTCAAAGGTCAGTGCTTTTCCGTCGACGGGTTCGCCGACGAGCCGTTCGCCGAAAGCCTGCTCGACCTTGCTTATCGTTTCGGTACCCATGCTGGGAAAGAAGCGCGAAAAGGAAACAAAACCGTGCGTGAGATGATCTGCGGTGGAGGGTTGGAGGTGAAGGGCCTGCGTCTCACCGCTTATCCGGTTATAGCGCTCGGCCCCGACGGCCTCACCTTCGGCCCACCAGACACAATCGGACAGGTGTTGCTTCATGAGGGGGATCTCGGTCTGGATTGCGAGCTGGATGTCCTTCAGGGAGGTTTCCGCACCGCGATTGGGTGCGAGGCCTGTCAGGATCCACGCGCTCCGTTTTTGATACATCAACCCGCGGGTGCCGTCGATCGGATCCACGATCATGCGCCAGGCGACATCCGCCTCAGCCGTTCCGGCCGGGAGTACACAACCCTGGTTGGGCAGGCCTTCGGCGATCAGGACCAGGGGAGGGAAATCGCCCAGCAGTTCCATCAGGTGCTCTTCGCTGACCCGGTCGATGGCGTAAATGATATCCCCTTCCCGATCGGTGTCCGCAGTCGCAAGTTGTTCCATGGCGGTGGCTTCGCAAGCCGCGACAAGGGTATCGCGTATGCGGGCATGCATCGCCTTAAGCGGCTCAATCCAATCGCGCAGCTCATTCATGTCGGTAATGTATTTCTGCCTGGGCTTTCAACCCGGCGGCGGTGGCTTCCGGGGTGGTATCGTTCAGGTAATTACCTCCACCGATTTCCGGCCCGGCCAGGTACTTCAAGAGGTTTGGCTGGCGAAGGGGTGGCTGAAACTCGATGTGAAAATGAAAATAGGGGTACTCCGCTCCATCGGTGGGTGCCTGGTGAAAGGTCATGATGTAAGGAAAGGGCATCCGCCAGAGGTTGTCCAGCTTGATCAGGGTAACCCGCAAGGCCTCGGCCAGGCTGCGGCGCGTGGCGTCTGGCAGCGCGTGGATATGCGGATAGGTTTTCCGAGGGGCGATGAACACTTCGTGGGCGTAGCGCGCAAACCAGGGAATAAAGACGAGGCTGTCCTCGTCCTCCCAGATGATCCGCCGTCCGTCCGCTGTCTCGGCGTCCAGGATATCAGCCAAGAGCACCCGGCTCGTTTGCTGGAAATGGGCCCGACTTTGACGGACCTCGTTTTCGATATGCTTGAAGACAAAGGAGGTCGCATAAATCTGCCCGTGGGGATGCGGGTTGGAAACGCCGACGACCGGGCCCTTGTTCTCAAACATCAGGACGTGGTTCACCGTGTCCAGGGCCGCCAGCTCGGCAAACTGCTCCTGCAAAACAAGCAGGATGGCATCGATGTCCTTTGCGGACATTTCGGCCATCGTCATATTGTGTTGGGGGCTGAAGCAGACTACCCGTGAAACGCCTCGTGCAGGCTGGCTGTGATACAGCGGGTTGGCGGGTGGGCCGGGCTCCGGGGCATCCATGGCCACGCAGGGATGATCGTTGTCGAAAACAAACACCTGCTGGTAATCGGCGTTCACCACTCCGCTGACCCGTGGATTCCCCGGGCAGAAATAGCAGGTGGAATCAAACACGGGGATTTCGCCCGGTCCGTGTTCGACGCGGTCGCCCAGCCAGGGGCGGCCCTGTCGATGGGCAGAGATCACGACCCATTCATCGCGCAGCGGATGGTGCCGCAGTTCCCACGATCCGGAGGGGAATTGATCTTTTATTTCATTCACCCCGCAGGTTATAACGAATAGCATCGAAGATTAGAAGCATGGATCAAAGGACCGATTGTGGGTGATCAACACAAAATACTGGTGGTGGGCGGCGCGGGCTATATCGGTTCGCATACCGTCCGTATGTTGGCCGAGCAAGGGCACGCCATCGTCGTGCTCGACAATCTCGTCTACGGGCACCGGGAGGCCATCGTGGATGAAACGGTGGCTTTTATCGAGGGCGATCTCGGCGATGCGGCCCTGCTCGATAAAACGTTTGCCGAGCACGCGATTGATGCCGTCGTGCATTTTGCGGCGTTTGCATACGTCGGCGAATCCGTCACCGATCCGGCAAAGTACTACCTCAACAATCTTGCGGGACCCCTGGTCCTGCTGGAGGCCATGCGGCGTCATGGATGTCCCAACTTCATCTTTTCCTCGACCTGCGCAACCTATGGAAATCCACAATACCTGCCGATCGACGAGGTCCATCCGCAAAATCCGATCAATCCCTACGGCCGCAGCAAACTCATGCTTGAGCAGGTCTTGCAGGATTACGACCAGGCCTATGGCATCAAGAATGTCTGCCTGCGTTATTTCAACGCTTGCGGGGCGAGTGAAGATGGGATCATTGGCGAAGACCACGATCCGGAGACGCACCTGATTCCGTTGGTCCTGGAGGTGGCCGTGGGGATACGGGAAAGTATTACCGTCTTCGGTGATGATTACGATACGCCGGATGGAACCTGTATCCGTGATTACATCCATATCCTGGATCTCGCCCGTGCCCATGTCCTGGCCCTCGATTACCTGCGTTCCGGCAGGCCGTCGATGGCCTGTAACCTGGGGACCGGCATTGGGCAATCGGTCCGGGAGGTGATTGCCGCCGCGGAAAAGGTCACGGGCAAGACCGTTCCGGTGGTCCAAGGCAAACGGCGGGAAGGAGACCCGCCCCGCCTGGTCGCGGCGCCACAGAAAGCGAACGATATCCTGGGCTGGGAGGCGGCGTATACCGACCTCGAGGCGATTATCCAGACCGCCTGGAACTGGATGCAGGGTCCACGAAAAGGACGCTACGGTGACCCCAGGGGTTGAACGCTGCTGGACCCCCCGAGGAATTTGCTTGAATCTACAACCAATCCTGTAAGCTGGACCCGATTTTAACCCCAGCAGAGAGACGTGAAAATGGCCAGGAACTATTTCCCTGAAGTAAAAGGCAAGATCAAATATGGGGGCCCGGATTCGAAGGATCCACTGACCTTCAAGTGGTATCGGGCGAAACGCAAGGTCGGTGGCAAGACCATGGAGGAGCACCTGAAGTTTGCGGTTTGCTACTGGCATACCTTCAAGGGCACCGGCGCGGATCCCTTTGGCGGCGGTGTATACGAGCGCCCCTGGGACCAGGCGGATACGCCCATGGGCGTGGCGGAGGACACGGTGCAAGCCGCGTTTGAGTTTTTCAAGAAACTCGGTGTGCCGTATTGGTGTTTCCATGACCGGGATATCGCACCCGAAGGGGACAGCATCAGGGAATCGGCGAAAAACCTCGATGCGATCGTTCAGATTGCCAAGAAGAAGCAGAAGGAAACCGGCGTGAAGTTGCTCTGGGGAACCGCGAACGTGTTCTCCCACGCGCGCTACGTGCACGGCGCCGGCACCAATCCCGACCCCCTGGTCTTTGCCCATGCCGCGGCCCAGATTCGCCGGGCGATCGACGCGACGATCACGCTCGGTGGCCGGGGCTACGTGTTCTGGGGTGGCCGCGAAGGCTATGTCTCCCTGATCAACACCAACATGAAGCAGGAACGTGAGCAACTTGCCGCCCTCCTGACCATGGCGCGCGACTACGGCCGCAAATCCGGCTTCAAGGGCACCTTCTTTATTGAGCCCAAGCCCAAGGAGCCCTCGACCCACCAGTATGATTTTGACAGCGCAACCTGCCTGGGTTTCCTCACCGAGTTTGACCTGCTTGATGACTTCGCACTGAATGTCGAGGCCAATCATGCGACCCTGGCCACCCACACCTTCGAGCATGAATTACTCACCGCGTCCAACGCGGGCAAGTTGGGCAGCCTGGATATCAATCGGGGCGACATGACGGTGGGTTGGGATACCGACCAGTTTGCGATGGACCTCAAGGAATGCACCCAGGCCATGTTGATTATCCTGAACCAGCGGGGCCTGAGACACGGAGGCCTGAATTTTGATGCCAAGGTGCGCCGGAGTTCTTTTGACACGGTGGACCTGTTCCACGCCCACATCGGTGGCATGGATACTTTCGCGCGGGCCCTGCTCATCGCGGATCGCATGAAGCGGGATGGCGCGCTTTCCGATTTCATTAAGGATCGCTACAAGGGTTACCGGAGCGGCATCGGCCGGAAGATCCTCAGCGGCAAGACCAGCCTGCCCGCGCTGGAGGCCTATGCCACGAAGAATGGCGAACCGGAGAAGATCAGTGGCCGCCAGGAAATGCTCGAAAACATTCTCAATGACTACGTCCACAGTACGAAGATCGTTTAATTCCTAAGCGGGGTGTTCAGCCATGGCGCGTTTATTTCTCGGGATAGATTCGAGTACACAGTCGATCACCGGGTCGGTTATCGATCTCGACAGCCGCGCCCTTGTTTTCGAGCAATCGGTTAATTTTGACGAAGCCCTGCCTGCCTACGGCACGTGCAACGGGGTGCTGGTGCATGAGGATCAGCAGGTCGTACATACGCCGCCGGCCGTGTGGATTGAAGCGCTGGAGATCCTGTTGGCCGAGCTCGGGGAGGTCGTCCATATCGGGTCAATCCAGGCGGTATCGGGATCCGGGCAGCAACATGGGTCCGTTTACCTGAATGAAACAGCCCGGCCCGCGCTTGCCGCACTCGACCCCTCCCGGTCGCTGGTCGACCAACTGGGCGGAATTTTTTCCCGCGCAACGTCCCCCATCTGGATGGATTCCTCCACCCACGAGGAATGCGCCGAGATCCGGGAAGCCCTGGGTGGCCTGCAGCAGGCCACCGCGATTACCGGGTCGAATACCTTTGAGCGTTTCACCGGCCCGCAAATCCGGAAGTTTTTCAAGCAGGAACCGGAAGCCTACGCGAAGACCACGGACATCGCCCTGGTCAGCTCCTTTATCTGCTCGGTCCTCTGTGGCGAAATCGCCCCGATCGATCATGGCGATGGAGCGGGGATGAACCTGATGGATATCCTCCGGAAGACCTGGCACGAGGCCGCGTGTGAGGCGACGGCTCCGGGCCTGGCCGACAAGCTACCGCCGCTGGTAGCGAGTGATTCCATCTGTGGCAAGATCCACCCCTATTTCACGGCCCGGTACGGTTTTCATCCGGAAACGAAGGTGGCACCGTTCTCCGGAGATAACCCGAGCTCGGTGATTGGTACGGGCCTGGTCGACCCCGGAATGGTCGCGATCAGCCTCGGAACCAGTGACACGTATTTTGGCACCATGGCCGAGCTGCACCTGGACCCTAACGGCGAAGGCCATGTCTTCGGTTCGCCGACCGGGGATTATATGACCCTGATCTGTTTCAAGAACGGATCCCTCGCACGCGAGAAGGTGCGCGATGCCTACGGCCTGGATTGGCCCGGCTTCTCGGACATGCTCAAGGACACGCCGCCGGGCAATGGCGGCAAGCTCCTGTTGCCCTGGTTCGCGCCGGAGATCGTACCCACGGTTTTAACCCCCGGTGTGAAACGCAGGGAGCTGGATCCCCTGGATGTACCGGGCAACTGCCGGGCGGTGGTGGAGGCCCAGATGATGTCGATGCGGCTCCACTCCGAATGGATGGGTATTCGTCCCGGGCAGATTTATGCGACCGGCGGCGCCTCTTCCAACCAGGAGATCCTGCAGGTTATGGCCAACGTGCACGCGTGCCCCGTGTACCAGTTCACGTCCACGAACGGTGCCTCGCTGGGCGCCGCCCTGCGCGCGGCTCAGGCCTGCCTGGGTGATGCGGGTAGCGCGCCCGCCTGGCGTGAAACCGTCAAAGGCTTCACCGATCCCATTGAGGGCTCCCAGGTACGTCCCCAGTCCGGGGCGGTCGCGGTCTACGATGACCTGGTCAAGGCGTACGCTGCATTCGAGAACGAAAACCGAACCTAGGCACCCGGCGTAGCCTTCTTCTCATACGTAAACATATAGCGATCCGTATGGTTTAACTTTTCCTCCTTGCGCAACTCAAAATGACCTGCGAAAGCGGCCTTAAACCGCTCAACACTCATGTCCTGGTAAATATCTTCCCGCAGGGACAGGAGCGTCTGGAACATGGCGTCTTCACGGTCGATATACTCCACGATGAGGAAGCGATTGCTCAACTGGGCGAACATGCCCGCGATGCCTTCCAGGGGAATGCGCCCGGTGATATGGAGATGGTGTATCAAGGCGAGCGCGAACACACAATCTCCGGACACCCGCTTCATCAGGGCCTTTCGCTCCCGGTTCATAAAGCCGATATCAGGAGGAGGGTTGCTCAGGTCCGCCAGGATGGTCTGGATCGGCCACTTGTTTTTCTTCGCCAACACGTAAAGGTGATCGACGGAATCGTGGTCACTATCGATGGAGATAACCCGGGCCCCAGCCTCCACGGCCAGGCGGCTGTATTCCCCGGTATTGCACCCCAGGTCCAGCACGGTTGCCGGTTTTTCCGCAGCCAGGAATGACTCGATATAGGCGTGTTTTTGATCGCGGGCCGCATCCGAGTATGAGTTATCGGCCTGGTAATCGTGCCAGATTCCGTCGGCACGGGTCTTTTTCCGGAAGCCCGAAATTTTTCGAATTAAGCGATCGAGGTTGACCAGCTGGGTGGCATTTTTGGTGTTCTTCGTTTCGAGCCGCTGCTTGACCGCCTTGTTTTGTTCAAAGGTATGCTTATTCAGGCGACGCTGGAGATATACATCCAGTATGCGGCTCGGCGCGATGGATTTAAAGAACCCGAGCTGGCGATAGGCCTGGTCGACATCCATCCCCTCTATCCCGGACTGGAATATTTGTTTTGGCTGAATACCCCGGTCCCGGAAGAGCATGATGGGATAGAGGAACATTTTACAGAACTGGCCATACGCATTCCAGATATCCAGGCGCACGGGCTTCTCGATGGATGCCAGGTCGATAAATACGGGTTCACTGTTCCGGAACATGACGTTGAATGCGGTCGCATCTTTTAATGACCACTGGTTTTCCACCAGTTTTTTCTGGAGTTTAAGGTGCATCACCGCGGCATCCAGCAACATGGAAAACGACCATTCGTAGGGGTAGGTCACGACGTCGAGTTTTTCGTGCCAGACAAAATGGGATGGCGTCTCAAACAATTGCTGGATCTTTTTCGCCTCGTCTCCATCCAGCAGGCGGCTGGGAACCAGGTGGTATGAGTCGACGCATTTTTTCAGGAGACCGCTGGCCTGGAGTTCGGAAAGCACGGCCCAGCTCGCGTTGTCGACGCAGCGATAGACCTCGTCATTGTGGTAGAAAACAAAACCGGAAGGATCTCGAAAAGAGCCGGTTTCAATTAGGGTATCATCACTCCTCGGTTTCATCTTCATCTGCGTCAGGCGATGATTTCCCGATACCGAAGAACCCCAGGAATTTTCCGACGGCCCCCCGAAAAAAGATGGCAATCCCGGCAATCCCCGCGATCAGGAATTGTAAAACGATCGCTCCGGTTCCCGGATCGATATAGGCTAAATAAACGGATACGCTGTGCATAAACTCATTTTTCAGGAGGAAATCTGTACCAGAAGGTGTAGAAACCTAGTGTCTGGGCGCGACAAAAGTCAAGCCATAGGTCCATCTCCTCCGTCCGGGCAGGCTCATGCCTTATCGATTCACGGGTAGAAACTGCACCGCATCCGCGATGACGTATTTCCCCTCGGTTCCCGTGTTGGAAATCGTCACCGAGCCTGATTTTCCCGCTGCAAACGGGAAGACGCCAATCGTCCGGAACAACTTGCCGTGCTCCGGGGTATCCTGCTGGTTGATTCGAACCGTTGTAAGGCCCTTTGCGTGCCGGATACGAATCGGCGTATTCGTCGAGCGGCGCACGTTGTAACAATGGGACACGCGCACTTCATAGGTTCCGGTTTTTGGAAAAGTTGGCGTCCAGGTCACCGACTTCTCACCCTTGCCCGATTTCCGGTCGTGCAGGTAGCCGATGCCCACGTAAGGCGGGGTGTGGGTGGAGTAGTGCCACGAGCCCTTTAAAACCGCGTCCGTCTCGTCGAGGACGATGCCGTCCAGCGAGCCGGGGTCGGCCACGATGAACGTGAGGTTCCCGGGAATGTCAACCTCGCCGGGCTTGTGCGTATTGGCTGCCGCATCGGGATGGGGTTCGATGGCCCGGATAGCAAGTCCTGCGAGGGATAAGGCAAGGAGTACACGAATCTTCATGGCACCGCCATTAAACCAGATCAATCATCGCGCGCAGTTCTGCCGCGAAATCACGCTTTCGGTAGCGCTCGACCCGGGCGAACTGGCCCTCGATAACGGACCTGCGAAAGGGGGCATCGTTGACCAGGCGCCCGAGCATTTCGGCGATTTCGTCGAAGTGCTTTTCGGTAAATACGATCCCGGAACCATCCATGGTTTCCGCGACCGCGCTGGAATCAAAGGCCAGGACCGGGATGCCCGCCACCATCGCCTCCAGCAGCGGGATACAGAAACCCTCGTGTTCGCTCATGCATAAAAAAACATCCGCCGACTGGTAATACGCGCTCAGGTCCGCCTCCGGCACCGCGCCGTAGAAGCCGGCGTCCTCGAGTTGCAGCTCTTTCTTTTGTGCCTCCATCATGGCGTAGTACATTTCCATACCGGCCCAGGATCCGACGTGTACCAGGCGCGATTCGGGATGGACGAATTTCTGGAAGTAATAGAAGGCGTGCAGGAGGTCCTCGATCCGCTTGTTCGGGGCCATGCGGCCGACAAAGAGCACCTTGGCCTTGGCGTCGTCCATTTCAACCAGCACCTTCCTGGACGGCTTGGCCTGGATGCGGTCGAGATCGAGTATCAGGGAGAAGACCTTCACGTCGGTATAGCCCGCGTCCTCCAGCTCCCGGGCGTTATAGCCACTGACGGCCAGGTTCAGGTCTGCACAACCCGCCAGGAGATCGAGCTGCTCGCGGCCCCGGTCCAACTGGCTGGCCACGTCCGGGTTGAAGGCCTTGAAAAAGGCGGACGGGGTTATGTTATGATAGCGAAGGATCTTTTTACAGGGCAGGTCCCTGAACAGCAGGTTCAGCTCCGTGCCGATGGAGAAATGAAGCATTACGCGGTCATCCGGACCGAGATCCGCCCGCAGCTGCGAGGCATCCCGCGCCTCGTGTCGCAACTCCGGGAGGATCCGCCGGGTCTCCGAGTAGATCTCGGATGCAAAACCCCAGCTGCGGAACAGGTCACGGATGATCCGCGCCTCGTTGCTGACCCCGTCGCCGTTCGTGTAACCGGCGACAATCTGATGGATTGCCTTTGCCATGATTCCTGATAGGAAGCGTAGAGATGACGCTGGAGGAACTAAAGCAAAGAGTCGCGCAAATCGACTGGTTCCATACCATCGATCTCGGCCAGGGCGTTGTCACGCCCGGCAGAGACCCTACGCCAGCCAAGCTGCAGACTTTGGGCCTGCCGGAAGACCTCAGCGGGAAAACGGTCCTCGATATCGGGGCCTGGGATGGGTTCTTTTCTTTTACCTGCGCCCAACGCGGGGCGGAGGTCCTGGCAACCGACCATTTTTGCTGGAACGGCACGGGTTGGGGCACCAAGGCTGGATTCGAACTCGCTCGCGAGGTGCTTGATTCGCCCGTGCGCGATCGGGAAATCGATGCCATGGATATTTCGTCCGCGGCCGTGGGTACCCATGATATCGTTCTTTTCCTGGGCGTGTTGTACCACTTGCGTCACCCCTTGTTGGCCCTGGAAAAGGTTGCCGAGGTCACCCGGGAGCGACTTATTCTCGAGACGGAGGTCGACCTGGTGGATCTCCGGCGCCCCGCAGTGGCCTTTTACGCCGACACGGGCCTGAATGACGACCCGACCAACTGGTGGGCACCGAATGCGGCGGCCTTGAGGGGCATGCTCCAGGCGGTCGGGTTCTCACGGATCGTGGTGATGCGTAAACCGCGGCCCCTGCCCCTGCGCCTGGCCCGGGCCATGAAGCAGCAATTGACCCAGGGAAAGTCCTGCTCCCGCGAGTACACCCGCGACCGCATGGTCGTGCATGCATTCAAGTAGGACCGGGTCTCATTGTTCGCCCGCTCCTGCCTGTGTTCAAAGAAAAGACCGTGACTTCGGCCTGGCTCGGTTTGGATACGACAAAGTATTCGGCCAATGATGGAGGCAGGCCTGAGGCGCATTCCCGGGCCGGGGGTTGAGTCGAAATTGCACTGTGATAAAGAGAGTCTTTTCAACAACTTATGTCGGCTCGTTGCTCGCGGGAAGCGCTTGTGGAGTTCGCCCTTAGCGGTTCGCAAGCGAGGTCACTCCGGGATTGCTTATCGGGGAAAATTGCCCGACAATGAGCGTCCTTTACAACCCGGAGCATCCTATGAGGATTCAATTCGTACGTTGCATTTCCTTCCTGATACCCGCCTTGCTTGCCGGGGGGCAGGCGCACGCCCAGCTGCCGGTCATCAATGATTTCTCGATTGAGGAGCCGGAGATCATCCTCGGTGCCTCCCCCCAGATCAGCTGGGATGTTTCCGGCAGCCAGGCCCTGCTGATCGACCGTGGCGTGGGCAACGTATCCAGTGGAAGCGAGCCAGACGTCGGGAGTGTGAACATCTCACCCTTTGCCGCCACGCCCTTGGTGCCCAAAGGGTCGACCTGGGTCTATCTTGATAATGGCAGTGACCAGGGGAGTTCGAATATCAATGCGGTCGAGGGGAACGGATTCAATATCACGAATTGGAAACACCCGGACTATGCGGCGATCGGCTGGTCCTCTGGCCCGGCACCGCTTGGCTACGGGGACGCCTCAAGCACGGTCGTTCTCTACGGGCCCAACCCGGACAACGCCAACAACTCCACCTCCAACAAGTATATCACGACGTATTTCCGCCACGCCTTTAATGCGAACCCTGCGGATCTCGCCCTGGCGGAAAGCGTGTACCTGGACCTGCAACGAGACGATGGAGCCATCGTCTACCTGAACGGCGAGGAGATTGCGCGTTCACAAATAGGCGATGGTGCGGTCGGGTATCTCTCCCCGGCCTTCTCCGCCGCGGGAGGTGATCGGGAAACAACCTTCTGGCGCTACGTGGTCGACCCGGCAAAAATTCTCCCCGGGAACAACGTACTCGCGGTCGAAATCCACCAGGCCAACACGACCAGCAGCGATATTCGTTTCGATCTTGAGTTTGCACTTTATCGCAGTGCATCCGTGATCGGATTCATCCCCTACGGGGCGGACTGGAAGTACCTGGATGACGGGAGCGACCTCGGGCCTTCCAGCCAGGCTTCGGCCACCGCCTGGTTCGGCACGGGCTTTGACGACAGCAGCTGGAGCGAGGGCCCGACCCCCATGGGCTACGATTCAGCCGCACCCCAGGAGGCGACGGTGCTCGGTTTCGGACCCAATGCGGCCAAGAAGTATCCAAGCACCTATTTCCGCAATACCTTTCAACTCCTGAACACCAACGGGGTGACCAATCTCAATTTCAGCATCCAGTATGACGACGGCATGATCGGCTACCTGAACGGGGTGGAGATCATTCGCGAAAACATGGCGACTGGGGATATTGCCTACAGCAATTCCGCCGCGGCTGTCGTGGCAACCGAGGCCAGCTACCGGACCATCAATGTCGCCGCGACTCCCCTGATCGCAAACGGGACCCTGCTTGCGGGGGACAATGTGTTTGCGGTTGAAATCCACCAGGCCAACGCGACCAGCAGCGATATTTCCCTCGATGTCATCCTGACGGCAGTGGATGCCGATACCAACAATGTCGACCCGACCCCGATCGTCACCGGCTCGACCTGGCGTTACCTGGATGATGGCAGCGACCAAGGCAGCTCGACGATCAACGCCGTCGATGGAAACGGGTTTGGGGTCGGCAACTGGAAACACCCCGCGTACGATGACAGCACCTGGGCCTCCGGGCCATCGGAGCTGGGGTACGGCGACGGTCCGTTCAGCACCGCCCTCCAGTTTGGTCCCGACCCCCTGAACAAGCCGATCACGACGTATTTTCGCACGAGCTTTGAGGCCACGCAGCCCGAGATCGATCAACTCCACGAACTGGTCCTTAACCTGCAACGCGATGACGGGGCGGTGGTCTATCTCAACGGTCGCCAGGTGGCCCAAGCCAACCTGCCCCTGGGAACGGTCTCCGCATCTACCACGGCCAATCTCAATGAAATCTTCACCGACCGCGTCGTGATGGCTCCCAGCAATCTCGTCGCCGGGGTCAATCACCTGGCGGTGGAGGTCCACCAGGTATCGTCCGCTTCGAATGGCTTGGTGATGGATGCGGAATTAACCGGCAACACCCTCCCCTCGCTCGCCCCGGTTGTCTACACGCTCAGGGCCATCAACAACCAGGGGGAAAGCACCGCGACGACGCGTTTCACCGTGCGTGATCAACCGACGAACAAGGTCTTTCTCGTCACCAGTGTGCCGACGGTCGCCCATTGGGGTTACCGCGTGTGGTCGGATGGCCTGCCCGCCGGCCCGGGGAAAGATTACGTGGTATACGGCCATTTCGCATCGGCTCTTAGGGCAGGGTCATCCCTAAGCAACCCGGTGTTTCCCGGGGATTCCCTCGAGCTCAACGGATCCCGGGCCCAGTTGATCGTCGACCAGCTCAGTGGAAAGCTGCATATCGAGCGACTGATTCTCAATGGCGGAACCATCGTACACGGGCTGGCTGGTGCCAACCTGATGCTCAGTAATTTCGGCAAATCCATCGAGGTTCAACGCGATGCACAATTCGACCTTGTTGCGAACGACAGCCGCATCCTGGAGGTGGCCGCGGATCTGTTTGGAGCCGGTGGCTTTTCCTCCACGCCACTCGGGCGCGGAAGCCGGCTTCGGCTCACCGGGTACAATCGGGAGCTCAGGGGCGATGTCCTTATCCAGAACGTGGTTGAAGCCGAGGGGCTGTTCAGCCTGGGAACCGGCCATGTTACGATCGATGGCGGACAGCTTATCGCCGACTACAACGTCAGCCTGCTCGACCGGCACCTGGAAATCACCGGGGGCTCCGGCACCAATCTCACCCTCCGCCGGTCCCTTGCTTTTAATACCGCGACGATTGCAAACACGGTTATCGCGCCGGGCCGTTACACCGCGAGTGCCCTCACCACGGCCTACCCGGCCCTGGTGGATGTCATCACCGATGAAGGCGGCGAATTGATTATCGGGGGAACAGACAGTGACGGTGACAACCTGCTCGACGCCTGGGAGGCGGCAAACCTGGGGATTGCCGCTCCCCCGACCCTGGACAGTGACCTGGACGGACTCGATTCTGCCACGGAATATGCGGCGGGGACGGACCCGCAGCTCAGGGATTCCGATGGGGACGGTGCAGAAGACGGGGATGAAGTCCGGGCCGGGACCGATCCGTCCGACCCGGATTCGCGCCTGCTCATCACGAATTTCCGTGAGACGAACACCAACGTGTACAGCTTCGATATTTTGGTGGAGAACGGACGGGAGGTCCAGATTCGCCTATCCACCGACCTGGTTAACTGGGGGGCGGCGACCCCCAACTTCATTGGAAATGCGACGGGTGTAATCCCGCTGGTATTCACCGCCCCGGCAGGAGCAGATCGTTTTTATATAGGCGTTGAGCTGGTGGAATAGCCCGGCCTGTGTTTGCAAAATCGGGGGCATCCCGCTCAGCCCACCGGGAAACTTAAATACGTTTTCAGATCGACGTGTTTTCCATGTGCGGGGTAAAAGGCGCGCGATGGATACAAATGAAATGATCGATTCCCCGCTGAAAGCGCCGCATGCCGGTTTCCGGAGCGGGATGGTGGCCATGGTCGGCTGTGCGAACGCGGGGAAGTCCTCGTTGATGAACCGGATCCTTGAGGAGAAGGTCAGTATCGTCAGCCCGGTGCCGCAGACCACGCGGAACCAGATCCGGGGGATCTTCACCGATGGCGATCGCCAGTTGGTCTTTATCGATACCCCCGGCCTGCATACCGAGTACGGGAAACTGGGCAAGATGATGAATGCGATGGCAAAGAAGTCCATCGAGGGCTCGGATGCCATCTTGTATGTGATCGACGGTTCGCTCAAGCCGCAGCAGAAGGACGAGGAATGGATGGAGCGTCTATCCCATGAACGGATGCCCCTGGTTTTCGCGGTGAACAAGAAGGACCTCAAGGGCCACCGGATCCCGGATTACCGCTCGCTCTGGGAGAAAAAATTTGAACAGGAAAACAAGCCGGAGTGGATCGAGACCTCGGCCCTCACCGGGGAGGGCCTGGATACACTCGTCGATTTCCTGGGGGGGAAGGTGCCCAAAGGCCCGCTCTTGTTCCCCGAGGAAATGCTCACTGATTTTCCCCGGAAGCTGATCATTTCCGATATGGTCCGCGAACAGTTTTTCCAGGTGCTGCGCGATGAAGTCCCCTACAACATCGCGGTTTGGATTGAGGATGTGAAGGAAGACGGGGATACCTGGATGTGCATGGGCACGATCTACGTGAAAACGAATTCACACAAGGGTATCGTGATCGG
>JAPYUI010000039.1:3963-8188 GCA_029936175.1 Kiritimatiellia bacterium | reverse complement strand
TGTGCATGGGCACGATCTACGTGAAAACGAATTCACACAAGGGTATCGTGATCGGGAAAAAAGGCCGCCTGCTCAAACGAGTGAAAGAGAACGCCTCGAAAGAGCTGGAAGAAATCTACGAGAAGAAGGTCAAGATGGACCTGCATGTGAAGGTCGAGAAGGACTGGCAGAAGAACTTCTGGATCCTTCGCCGACTGGGTTACGCCTAAAACGGGATAACCGCTTCAGCCCATGGTCCGCCCGGAGATCCCCTTGGTGCCCTTGGTGATTTCACGGGCTTTTCCTTTCGGGCGCAACTTGCGGACTTCTTTTCCGGTCGTCCACATCTCGGAATGACCCATGGCGTTGAGTTCCTCGGCCAACCGCTCCTTGTAGTCTTTCCGCCCACAGGACCGCATTACGCGACGGGCTTCTTTACCCGTCTTGACCGACTTGTACAGCTCGCGAAACACCGGGAGGGTGGCCTTCTTGAACTTCGGGGCCCAGTCGAGGGCGCCGCGCTGGGCGGTGGTCGAGCAGTTGGCAAACATCCAGTCCATCCCGTTCTCGTCGACGAGGCGGATCAGGCTTTGGGTCAGTTCTTCAACCGTTTCGTTAAAGGCCTCGGACGGCGAGTGGCCGTTCTTGCGGAGTATTTCGTACTGTGCCTCCATCACGCCCGCGAGGGCACCCATAAGGATGCCCCGCTCGCCCGTGAGGTCGCTGAGCACTTCTTTTTCGAAGGTCGTCGGGAAGAGAAAACCCGACCCGATTGCGATACCGACGGCGATACAACGTTCTTCTGCTCGGCCCGAGGCATCCTGGTGAACGCCGAAGCTGGAGTTGATGCCTGCTCCGTTGAGGAAGTTACGGCGAACATTGAGGCCGGAGCCCTTGGGAGCCACCAGGACGACGTCGATATCCTTGGGTGGATGGATCTTGGTTTCCTCATTGAAGACGATACCAAAGCCGTGGGAGAACATCAGGGCATCCCCCGGGCTGATGTTTTTCTTCACGGTCGGCCAAAGGGCCTTCTGACCGGCGTCAGAAATAAGGAACTGGATAATGGTGCCGCGCTGAACCGCTTCTTCGATGGAGAAGAGATCCTTGCCGGGTACCCAGCCGTCTTTCTTCGCCTGCTTGTGATTACGGCAACCGATGATGACATTGAGGCCATTGTCCTTCATATTCAGGGCCTGTGCCGGTGCCTGTACCCCATAGCCGATCACCGCGATGGTTTCGTTCTTCAAGACCTTGCGGGCTTTTGCCAGCGAAAATTCTTTTCGGGTAACGACGTTTTCTTTCACCCCGCCAAAATTAATTGTAGCCATGGTTCTACCTCTTGGGTTGGTTTTCTAAGTGGGGGCTGAATATGCGGGCATCTGGAAGCAGGTCAACCGGATAATCGAACAAAATAATGGAAACGAACGTTCACATACTTTATAAACAACTTATTTAAAGGCATTAACGCATAAAATAAACACGAGAATTCAAGGGCCACATCGGAAAAGCCCCGTGGGTGGTCGTGGGTATTTATTTCCTGCCTGCATCCCCGTGTGCTAAGGTCAAAGGAGGGGGAACGGGAAAGAAGGCGGGTCGAACCGGATGTGTATAAAGAAAATGCTGACCATATGGCTCGCTTGCCTGGCGGGCCCGGCTGCAGGCCAGACGGACCTGGCGGATGAGTTCGCCCTGGCAGAGTTCAAGCTCCTCGTGACCAAGACCTGGGCGTTCTACCTGGATGAAGAATTGAATCATCGCGATCCACGGGTCGACGAGACCTTTGAATGGTATGCCCTTGCGGCCCTGCGTGTGGATCCAGGTAATGGGAATGCGATCACCAACCTGGTCAGCAGCTACCTGGTCAACGATCATCTCGTGCTTGCGGTAGCCGCGGCAGAGTATGCCAATGCCCTGGGCAAGGCCTATTTCCACCCGACGATCGCTGAATTCCGCAGCGGGTACGAGGAATGGCTGAAGGGTGATGACTTTGAAGTGCTCAACCTCGGCAAGCTGGATGTCATCCAGGCCGCACGCCAACGCAAACATACCATCGTTACGCCGGAATATTATGCCGCGGTGATTCCCCGGCTCCGGAAACTCCTGCAGGCACCCGGAGCGACCCTGCCCGTGCTGATGGAGCTTGCCTATGCGTACAACCAGTTGAATGAACCGCAAGTGGTCTGTATGCTGACGGCGTTGGTGCTGCGATCGCACCCGCTTCACCCGGTGGCCCTGCCGATGCATATGGACAGCTTGCAAGCCCTGCAGGAGCGCCGCCTCTCGATTCATACGATCCGGAACTACCTTGACATGAAGGGGCTGGACAAGGCGTATTACGCAAAACTGAGTCATTGGAGCCTGAACCTGAAGCTGCGGTACGAAGCCAAACAGTTTCTCCAGGCGTGGACCCGGACCGAGCCCACCCATGCGGAAGCCTGGGAATTGCTGGGCGAGATCCTGGTCATGGAGCGGGACTATCAACCCGCGCTCGTCGCGTTTACCCGTGCGGCGAAGTCACCCGACCACCAGCCCAGCGTCTACCTGCGCCTGGCGGAATTGGCCTCCCAGAAAGCGGATATGCCCGGCATGGAATTATGGTTGGGGCGTTACCGGAAGCACGTGGATGAGGCGACGTTCAAAGACATCCTGATGCAAAATCGTTTCAAGCGCTTCAAGGAGCTGGCGGATCGGCTGGGTTCGAGAAAGAAGGCTGACGGGTCTTGAGGTTTGCGTTCATCATCGGACTCCTGGCCCTGTCCCTTCCGGCGGCTGAAGAGCAGAAGAATCAATGGATCGGGGTGGACGAGTTGTTCACCCCTGCCTTGACCTCCGCGGGGCGGGACGACTTGCTGGGCCAACAGCGGATCTGTTTTCTACGCCTGCATCGCCGACCCGATGACATGGCGAACCTGGCTGACATCGCGGAAGTGCAGTTGAAGCTGGGGCGCCATGTCCTGGCGGCCGATTATGCGCAACGCCTGATTCAGCGTGATCCCGCCCAAGCCCGCGCATTCCGGATCTTTGTCCAGGCGCTGTATTTTTCGGAAAAGTACTCCCTGGTCACGGCCCTGATTGATCGCGCCATTAAACTGGGCTTTGATGATCCCCTCAACCGGTTGTTGCTGGTCGAGATGCTGGTGCGTGCCGGCAAGCCGGAACGCGCCTCGGTGCAGCTCGTCCAGGTGCTCGGTGAACTCGACGAGGAGCGCACCGGGCTGAGTGAAAGAAAACTGGCGCCCATCAAGCTGCACTGTCTGAGGAACCAGGCCGAGCTCTATCGTCACCTGGGCCGTATCCCGGAACGCGAGGCTTGTCTGGACCTGATTGCGCAACACCTTAAGGCCGAATGAGGCGTGGTTTAATCAGACGCCACGACGGTTGCCTTGGGGGCCTCGGCATCAGCCAGGGTCTGGCGCACCTGTTCCAGGCCTTGCACCACTTCTGGAACGGCCAGGGTGTACTGCAGGGCCAACATCCCGGGTTCATGCGCTGAGGCTGCTACGGTCCGCTTCCGGATGAACGCACTGGTTTCATCGGCACACAGGCGCTCGAAGGCGCGGTCGATGACGGAGACCGGGCGATCCTTGGCCGGGTCGACGATCAGGTTCACCTGGATTTGCGGAAGCGCGTCCACGTCGTGGTTGAGGTAGAAGGGCTGCCCGAGCCTTTTGGATTCACGGAGGGCGCTCATGAATGGCCCGTTGGCCTCGATGTCCAGGGCATGGTACAACTGGGAGCAATAATTCAGAAACTTCACCCGGTTCTGCGGGTGTGGAATCTCCGTGACACGTTTGATCGCCTTGGTAAGCCATTCGCGGGCATTGTCGCCAGCGTGTCGGGCCATGGCGGCATGGAGGTAATAATTCCCCTCCTCGAGGACATGTTCGCCTGCTATTGGCGTTGTTCGGCACGCTTCGCGGTGGATGAACGCGAGAGCTTCCGGTTGATCCGAGGCGGGCATCTCGTCCAGCCAGGCTTCCGCATGATGGAGATCACGTGGCAGCCAGGCCTGGCAGGCATAAAAGGGATCGACGATATGTGCACGGGCCTCGTCCGCGATTTCAGCCAGGCCGGCTTCACGGGCCAGGCGATCGATCAGTAGATAACTTTTATCCCGCTGTCGCCCCACGCTCGCGGCGGGCAGTTGATCCGCCCGGGCCAGGGCGCATGCTGCCAGGCGGGCTGCCTCGGTCGAGTCCCCCCGCAGGCGAAAGCCCAGGCTCAGCCAGGCGTAAGCATCGGC
>JAPYUI010000039.1:0-3863 GCA_029936175.1 Kiritimatiellia bacterium | reverse complement strand
CGGTCGAGTCCCCCCGCAGGCGAAAGCCCAGGCTCAGCCAGGCGTAAGCATCGGCGACGTCGGCCGAGGGATGTTCGGGGTCATCGATGTCCTCCAGCCGCTTTAGAGCAGTTTCGAATCCCGGGCCATCCGGTGTCGCGCGCGCTGCGGTCACGTGAACCCGTGCGGCGCGCAGGAGTCGTTCGGAAGGGGATGCGGTATCGGATGTACCGGTTTCAATCGCCTCCCTGATGACTTCCAATGCCTTGTTGGTCGCGCCAATTTCCAGGCAGGTCTCCGCGATCGTTACCAGGGCATCCACCCGTGCGTCCGGACTGAGCCGGGCGGCCAACTCCAGGGAGCTTTCGACGATGGGGGTTTCATTGGTCGCGACAAAATCGAGCTGCTTGAAAAAGAGCCAGATCATGATGAGCATGACGACGATGATAAGGGCTCTCCTCCACATGGAGCCTAGCTTCCCATACCGTCATGCGGCGTGCAAGAGGCTTCGGTCAAACCGCCCCGCTTTCACGCCAGCGCAATCATCGGGGTGATTTCGCCTACGCAATAAGATCGTGCATGACATGCCCATGCACGTCCGTCAGCCGGAAATCGCGGCTCTGGTAGCGGTAGGTCAGGCGCTTGTGGTCAATTCCGAGTAGGTGGAGGATCGTCGCGTTTAAATCGTGGACGTGCATGGTGCCCGGGGTCCAATGGTCTTTTTCGGGCTTGGGCTTCATCGGGTTGCCATCGGCATCCGCGATGTTGTAGCCGTAGTCGTCGGTCTGGCCGTAGGTAATGCCGGCCTTGACTCCGCCGCCGGCCATCCAGACGGTGAAGCATCGAGGGTGATGATCCCGCCCGTAGTTTTTCCGGGTCAGGCCACCCTGGCAATACGCGGTACGGCCGAATTCACCACCCCAGACGACGAGGGTATCGTCGAGCATGCCGCGCTGCTTGAGGTCCACGATCAGTGCCGCAGAAGCTTGGTCGATGTCCTTGCACTGTGATTCATGTTCCCGGGGCAGGCCACCATGTGCATCCCATCCGCGGTGAAAAATCTGGATGTTGCGCACCCCGCGTTCGGCCAGGCGCCGGGCGTTCAGGCAACAGGCGGCAAAGCTACCGGGGTCTCGGGCCTCCTCGCCGTACAATGCCATCGTGCTTTCGCTCTCATCAGAGAGATCCATCAATTCCGGAATGGAGGTCTGCATTCGGTAGGCCATTTCGTGCTGCTGGATACGTGACAGGACCTCCGGGTCGGCATAGCGTTCGTGCTGGCCCTGGTTAATCGCCGCCAAGGTATCCAGCTGTGACCGTCGATCCGCCCGGCTGACCCCTGCGGGGTTGTTCAGGTACAGGACCGAGTCGCCCTCGCTCCGCAGCAGCACCCCCTGGTGCTCGGCAGACAGAAAGCCGGGTCCCCATAGGCGGTTGAAGATGCTCTGTTCAGCGTGCCGGGTCTTCGCAAGCATGACGATATAGCCCGGCAGGTTCTGGTTCATGCTGCCCAGGCCGTAACTCAGCCAGGCACCGAGACTCGGCCGCCCGGGAATCTGGCTTCCGGTCTGGATGTAGGTAATCGCCGGGTCGTGATTGATTGCATCGGTGAAGGTACTGTGCACGATACAAAGCTCTTTCACCACGTTTGCGGTGTGCGGAAGCAGCGAGCTGACATAGACCCCCCGGTCGTTATTCGCATATTGGGTGAAGGGGTATTTGCTCGGGCAGACCGGCAGGGTTTTTTGCCTGGAGGTCATCCCGGTGATGCGTTGACCGTCGCGTACGTGCTCGGGCAGATCCTGACCAAACATCTCCTGCATCTTGGGTTTGTAGTCCCAGAGGTCGTGATGGCTCGGCCCGCCGCTCATGAACAGGTAGATGACCCGCTTGGCCTTGGGGGCATGATGCAGGCCGCCGTGTGCTTCGCCACTGCCTGCGAAGGCACCGGGGCCGAGGAGTTGGGCCATGGCGGCGGTGCCGAGGCCGAGGGCCCCCTTGCCAAAAAGTTGTCGGCGGGTGAGCAGCAGGTCGTGTTCGCGGAGGGGATCGTTCATCCAATTCAGTTCCTAGTATAACAATATGGCAATATCACTCGCAAGTACCGTGATCGCAAGTTGGGTCCAGGTCGCGTATTCCGCCAGGTCGAGTGCTTCGTCTCGTGGCGTATCGCCAATATCGAGCAGGGCCTGGGCATCTTCGGGTGCTGCCGCATAGCGCTCACGCAGCTTGTCCAGCAGCCGGGCACAGGCCTTGTATTCCGTATCGGTCGGATTCCGACAGGCGAGCAGGGTAAAGATCTGGTTCAAGCGCTCGGCGTCTCCCGGGTTTCGCCGGATCAGGCGCTCTGCAAGGCCCCGCCCCATCTCGACGCGCTGGATTTCATTCAACAGCCCGAGCGATTGCATCGGGGTGCTGCTTCGCGAACGCCGGACACAGCTCGATTCGCGGTCGGGCGCATTAAACAGGGTCATCATCGGGTGTGGACTCGTGCGTTTCCAGTAAACGTAGAGGCTGCGGCGGTAAAGCGGACGCCCGTGATCCTGTACATATTCACGCGTATTGCTTCCGGGATGCATGAGGGCTTCCCACATGCCGGTCGGTTGGTAGGGCTTTACCCCTTCCCCACCCATGTGCGGATCCAGTAGTCGGCTGCTCCACAAGGCGATGTCGCGCAGGATCTCGGCGTCCAGTCGATAGCCGGGGCCGCGGGCAAAGAGTCGATTCTCTGGATCTTCCTGGTCCGCTCGCCAGGCGGAAGACTGCTTGAAGGTCCGGCTTGTCACCATGAGCCGCAACAGGTGCTTAAGGTCCCAGCCGCTGTCGTGCAGTTCGACGGCCAACCAATCCAACAGCTCGGGGTGGGTGGGTTGTTGGCCCTGGAGGCCAAAATTTTCCGGGGTGCGGACGAGACCGTGGCCAAGGCTTCGTTGCCAGATCCGGTTGACCAGGACCCGGGCGACGAGCGGATGTTCGCGTGCCGTCAGCCATTGGGCGAGGCCGAGCCGATTGCGTGGTGCATCGGCGGGAAAGGCTCCCATCACCGAGGGGACATCCGGTTCGAGCGGATCGCCATGGGGCTGGTCGTATTCACCGCGGTCCAGCAATCGTGTCTCGCGTGGCTTGGCCAATTCTTCCGCGACCACGGTCTGGGTGAAGCGCATGCGGATATCCACCAGTTCTACCGCAAGCGCCTTCGCAGCATGCGTCGTAGCCGTTGCCAGCGGCCCGTGCTCATCCACCAGTATAAGGAGTCGATCGTCCGGATCGGCTTTGGCCCACTGCTTATGCCGGGCCAGGCTTTTCCATGGATTGTAGATCCGGGCTTCGACCGCTTGTTCCCGGGTTGCGGCGGCCATTTTGATGTGCACCGTATGATTCCCGTTCGTCAGGGAAAGGCCGATGGTGCTGCGCCGGGCATTGACCTTGAGCAGGTCGCCGGGCAAGGCTTCGCCATTAAGCAGCACCTCGGAATCCTTCTCCCCTGAGAAGGTCAGCCAGACCAACTGGTTCGTCGTGGCCGTCAGCTTGAAGGAAATCCAACGCACCTCGCCGGGCTTCGGTAGTGTATCCCGCCGGATACCCGGCAGGCCCTTCCCCGGGCTCCAGGCCTTGATCTCTGCAAGGGCTTTATCGATCGGTACCGGCTTGCTGATCTCCCACTTTTCAATTTTTAACTTTGCCGCAGCTTCCGCGTGACGGATTGCCCGGGGCTGGTCGATCTCCAGCCCATCAAGGATGCGATCCCGCTTTTGTGCAATGCGCTTCCAGGCCTGCCAGGATGGAATATCCGGCGGAACCTCCACCGTGGGCCCCCAGGTGTACTTGTTTCCGTCCAGCGCGGGTTCGGCGGTGTTGTTAAAGAAGGCCATCAGGCGATAATA
>JAPYUI010000038.1:28100-30074 GCA_029936175.1 Kiritimatiellia bacterium | reverse complement strand
TACATGAAATTGCGCTTGGCCTGACCGGGCACAGGCGATCCAATACCGTGGCCACCCTGTACGTGGACGGAATGGAGGTGGATGTATTCGACCAGGCCGACATCCTGTGGATCCTGCACAGCAACACCTCGGACCTGGTCCTCGGGGATGACACCCACCAGATGAAGGGCACCCACTTCTACCTGACCCGATTCTGGCCGGAGGAATGGCGTGGGGATCCTCCATCAGCCATTCCCCTCGAAGTCTCAACTCACGACGATACGCAGATGCCCGCCATCAACTGGGAGGGCGAGCCGGGCTTCGATTACCAGCTCGAGGTCACGGAAGATTACCTGAGCTGGACCAACACCCTGCCCGGTTCATTTTTCACCGGCTTGAGCTCGAATACGCTGATCCGCTACGACAACCCCGTCATCCGCTCCTTTCCCGGGTCCGGATACCGACTGCGCCGGTCGATCACTCCATTGAACCTGCCCTGACGAGGCTCCGGGTAACATTTCCGTTTTCCAGGCTAGTCAATACCCTGCCATTCACTTAAGTCGTACCCATGTACCGGATCCTGCTCATCCTCCTCTTTTCGCTGGGCGCCCCCCGAGCCCCCGCGATCGACCTTTCGCCCGGGGCATCGCCGCCCCATATCATCCTGGTCATGGCGGATGATCAGGGTTGGGGCGACACGGCATACAATGGCCACCCTTTTGTGAAAACCCCGGCCCTCGATGCCATGGCCCGCGCAGGCTTTGTCTGCGACCGTTTTTATGCAGCGGCACCCGTGTGCTCGCCCACCCGGGCCAGCGTCCTGAGCGGACGGAACCCGATCCGCTGCAAGGTTCCCAATCACGGGCGATATATGCGTCCACATGAAACAACCCTTGCTGAACACCTCAAGGCCGCCGGGTACGTCACGGGCATTTTTGGGAAAGTTCACCTCGGCTCGGGACAACCCGAATCCCCTGTGAATCCAAGTGCCATGGGCTTCGACGAGTGGGTCATCGGCCTGAACTTTTTTGACATGGACCCCTACCTGAGCCGGAACGGGAAGGTCGAACACCGAAAAGGCAAGGGATCGGTCATCCTGGTAAATGATGCGCTGGCCTTCCTTGAATCACATAAGGCTGATGGCAAGCCCTTGTTTGCCGTAATCTGGTTTCCTTCGCCGCATGATCCCCACCTGGAAGCACCGAAGGGACCGGCACTGTACACGGGCAAGCCCCACGCCGGATATTTCCGGGAAATCACCCTGTTGGACCAACAGTTGGGCCGCCTGCGATCCGAATTGCGACGCATGGGAATAGCGGACAATACAATCCTGTGGTACAGCAGCGACAACGGGGGTCTCGTCCGGGAAAGTTCAGGTGGGAGAGAGAGGAAAGGAAGCATATATGAAGGCGGTTTGCGCGTGCCGTGTATCATCGAGTGGCCGGCACGGCACTTGACAGGGCGAACGGCCATCCCGCTGGTGAGCTCCGACATGCTTCCAACACTTTGCGCGATGGCGGGGGTTACACTGGGACCTCAACCGCCACTGGATGGGATGGATATTTCACCCATCCTGGAAGGACGGGTCAATACCCGGGTAAAGCCCATCGGTTTCTGGCACTTGTTCCAGGGGGGGCAATCGACCTGGAGCGATCGCATACTGAAGGCCATCATGGAAAAACAACAGGCGGGCGCACCCCCACCACATGATCCTCCACGCATGCAGAAGGATGTGAACGAATTTCCGCAATTCGACAGGAACACCACCACCGGGCACAGTGCCTGGCTCGACTGGCCATGGAAATTGCACAAACTCACGACCGGTTCCTATGAACTTTACCACCTGGGCAAGGACCCCATGGAGTCAAGCAACCTGGCGAAGCACCCCGAACAACGGGAACGCCTGGGGCAGATGCAAGCGGCACTGGGCCGATGGATGCGCTCGGTGGTCGATAGCATCAACGGAAAAGATTACCCCGCGTCGAGTCGCTAAGC
>JAPYUI010000038.1:12480-28000 GCA_029936175.1 Kiritimatiellia bacterium | reverse complement strand
GCTCGGTGGTCGATAGCATCAACGGAAAAGATTACCCCGCGTCGAGTCGCTAAGCCTGTTTCGTCTCAAGCACACGATAAGGTAACGGGGCCAGGAAAAGCGCCCCGAACACAAGCCTAGAAGTCGTCGTCTTCGTCGCCCTCGTCCTCCTCATCGTCGTCGTACGCCAACTCCTCCAAAATTTCTTCCAACTCCTCCTCGATAATCTCCTCGCGTTCTTCCTCGCGCTCATCCATCTCCTCCCGGGCGTTCTCGAGCTCCTCCTCCAGGATATCGAGTTCCGCCCGGTCCATCTCGAGCCTCAACTCGAAAATTTTCTCCAGCTTGCCCCGGATACCCTGAACGACCTCTTCTTCATCCGCACCATCCTCATGCAGTGACTCGACCAGTTCCCATGTTTCCTGGTAACTCTTTTCCACGCGCAGGAATTTCTCGGCCAACTCGGGATGCTCGTTCCGAATCTCGTAATACTCGCTGGCAAGATCATGTGCTTCATCAAACAGTTCTTCGTATGCCTCTGGATCCTCCTGCCTCAGTTCGCCCATTTCTTCGTAGCGACGGGGGAAGTGCTTCTTGATGAAAGAAATAACCCGCTTGGAGTTTAACGCTATTTCTTCGCGCTCCTCCACGTCAAAATCATCCCCGGCGAAGAGCACGGGCAGGCTGCAGCAGGCAAACAGCAGGGTCAGGAGTATGGCTTTCATCAGGTGGATTCCTTTCGGGACTTGGGATGGATTGTGTTCAGTCAGATGAACCTGCCACCCGCTACGGCTGAAACACACCCAGGCGATAATAGGTTCGCGGCATGTTGTTCGTGTCCAGGATGGTCTGCAATGCATCCGTCCCGATAATATTGATAGCCGCCGGGGCCCAGGCGCCCTGGAGCAGGTTGCTTCGACTGTAGATCTCGTAGGTTCGGCCCAGCACGGTTTCGAAGGAAAGCTGGTTCACATCGACCGCGGGACCGGACGTGATATCCAGGCTCAGCACGGACTCGGCGTCCAGGGGATCCGTCCCGGCGATCACCTCATCCCCGTCGGTCGCGCCATCTCCATCGGTATCCGCACCCGGCAATGCGTCGGACACGACGGCAACCTGGTTTCCGTCATAGGCGTAGTCCAGCGAGTAACCCGTGGGCAGATTTGCGCTGGAAAAAGTGCCGACGAGCGAGCCGTACTCCGCGATAACATAGGCCGGGTCATCGAGCGAGGTCATTTCATTCACCTCCAGCACAACCCCGGAAAGATTCAACTCACCGGAAACCTCCAGGGTATCCGCCAGGCCACTGGCTCCATCCAGGTCCACGAGGAGCGTTCCCCCAAGGGTACCCCCGAAGGGATTGGAGACGACCAGGGTTCCCAGCGTTTCCGTATCACTGATCGCCAGGGTGGACTTCGATGAAATGGACAGGGTGTCGTAATCGCTGTAGCGGTTGGCCGCAATGCCGTTTCCCGACAGGGATAAGGTTCCGTTTCGCACATCCGAGACGACACTCCCCGTCTCCCCGGGGGCACCTTGTCCGCCTTCATGGTCCCCGCCCTCAACCTGGTTCACTCCGGCAAAAATCGCCGCACCACCCAACGCGATACGCCCACCGCCACCGTCCCCGGCATACTCGGAGAGGATATTGGGATTGTCCGCTTTCCCACCCTTGACGCTGAGGGTGGCCCCTGCGTAGTTCAAGGTTCCCGAGCCATCGCGGTCGGAATCGGCCACGAGGCGAATACCGCCGCCCGATCCCCCGCCACCCGAACGCCGGGTATCCGGGTTCAATAGGGCGCTGGATTTCCCATCCCGGCCCTCGGCACTGATTGTTACCCCGGGAGTGAGGATGATGTTGTTCAGGGCCAGCAGCTGGAAGGCCCCGCCACCGGATCCGCCCGAGCCGCGGTTACCGGCGGCGCCGCCACTTCCGGCAACCGGGCCATTCAGCGTACCCAACTCCGCGAGATCCAGGCGACCGTACCAGGACCCACCCGCAGGACCCCCGCTTCCGCTGTCACCCCCGCTGCCGCCAAAGCCCCCGCCGCCGCCGCCCCAGTTCGAGGAATTGCTGTTCGCCTGCCGCCCACCCCCCGTGCCTACGCGTGCATAGTTATCCGACGCACCACTCTCGCCATGACGAGCCGTCCCCGTTGTATCATTTCCCCCGGCCCCGCTGCCAAAGCGGCGGCCCCCGCCGCTCTGTCCGTTTCCGGCACCGTTCACCCCATTCAAGGTGAAGTCCTTCTCGATCAGGATATCCCCCAACCCGACCACGCCCTGGCCATCGGCGATGAACTTGATCGCGTTGCGGTCGTCCCCCCCCATGACGAAACTGGATAGCCCGTTGCCGATCGTGAGCTCACCGAAGGTCCAGATGGCCGTGTGATTCACAATCGTTCCCTGGTAGGTAAGCGGCGGATTCGGGCCCGATCCCGCGTCGGAGTCATAGGTGATGAGGGCGGTCTGGGTATTGATGTTCAGCGTCCCGCTGTTCGCGTACAAGTCACGCGACACGACGCCTGCCCCGGTCAACTGCACCAGGGCCGGGTTTTCATCGGGATCATTGCTGCTCACCTCGAGGGTCGCGGTATGGTTGGTCAGGGCATCGGGATGGTATCGCAGGACGATATTCCCCGTGCCCCCCGCACCGACCGAACCCGGGTAACTCACCACCGAGAACTGGCCCGTGTCCACGCCGGTGATCTGCATGCCGATGATCAGCATGGCGTGCCCACCCGTGTTGCTGACCTTTAACGTCAACTGGTTGGGCGTCGTGAGCAAGGCCTGGCCAAAATCAAAGGTGGCCGGCAGGGAAATATCCGGCTCGATACCTTCACCGGTGACCACCGAGTTGGTCGGGGTATGGAAGATGTCGTTGGACGTTACCTCAAGCGTGGCACTGAAGTTCCCCACGGCCCCGGGATGAAACTGCAACACGATGTTGCCTGAGGCGCTCGCCGCGACATTGGTGGGGAAGCTGACCACACTGAACTGACCCGTATCCCCACCGGTGAACACCACATCCCCTACCGTCAGCGGAGCGGCACCGGCATTGCCGAGGGGTACGTTCATGCTCGAGGTCGCGGAAACCAACGCGGCTCCGAAATCCAGGGCCGGGGGCAGGGTAACCGAAGGCGCGGCGATTCCCTCGCCAAGGAGGGTGATGCTCGCCGGATTTTCATCTGCATCATTGCTGAGAACCTGCAGGGTCGTGGTATGGAATGCGACCGCATTGGGGGTGTAGCGTACAGCAATATGGCCCGTGCTTGCCGGGGCGATCACCGTGGGATAGGACAGGACGGCAAAGCGACCGCTGTCCCCCCCATCAATAAAGACGGTCAAGAGCATCAAATCCACCCCTGGGTCATCATTCGTGATCGGGATATCCAGGGTCTTCGGCAAGGTGGTATGGGTGGGGCCAAAGTCAACGGCCGCAGGAAAGGTGATCTCCTGGGCACGGAGGGCCGGGAACCAGCCACCGAGGAGGCTCAGGACCAGCAATAGTATCGTTTTAGGCATAGACTATGTCCTGTGGGAAACGGGCTTGCCACCATGACCAGGACCGGGTGCCGATGCAGGGCCACGTATACCCCTATCGTCAACCCGGCGCTCCACGCTCAACAATCCACCTGAAGCTATCCACACACAGCGACCTTTCACCCGAGAAATCATTCACCCAAGGTTAAATTGTGTCATTTACGCCCTTAAACCGCAATGGGTGAATCGAAGAATGTTCCCTGAATAGGGTGCTTTTGTGGTCAATTTCGTGTATTCTCAACGATTAAATAACCCCAGTGGTACGCATGAATCCCACCTAAACAGGCGATTTTATCCCAGCTCGACTGAACATCCTGATCTGCATCTTGCTCCTCGGTCTCACGGTCTTTACGTGGGCGGACACGTGGAAAAAACCGACCTTCTGGTACATGGGGGTGGTCAACCAACACCACAAGGGTTCACAGAAGGTCGGCAAGGGTACCGCGACCCTTATTTCACCCCAATGGGCCCTCACGGCAAAACACGTGGCCCAGTTCAAGATTAGCCAACCCAACGGGGGGGCCATGGAGATCGTGTTTGGATCGGGAGAACGCGCATACGTGACCAAGGCCTACCCCGCCCCAGGCGAGGATATCGCCTTGTGCAGGCTGAACCGGCAGATCAACAGTATCGAGAAGACAGCCTTGATGACTGGCTGCTGGGCGGGTGCGGATGGCCTGGTCACCTTCACCCACGTGGGCAAATCCGGGGGGCTCCACTGGAAGCGGAATGTCAAGGGGCGTGGCAGTTGTCATGGGTTTGATATCAAGAACGGAAACCCGGGCAAGGCCGGGGACAGCGGCGGCTTTTTCGGTTTCGAGCGAAGCGGATGCCGGAACGTCCAGTTTTCCGTGATCCACGGCGGCGGAAACGGCCCGCAAGTGGGACCGCTCAAGGCGTGGATCACGAACACCATCAATACGCACGGCGGGGACCAACCGGAGTGGGTCACCAAGTCGGAAGTACGAAACGGCATGCCGGGAAGCAACCACACCTGGAGCGGGGGCGGAGCAAGTAAAAAGTGGGACGACTACAACAACTGGAGCACCTGCGGGAAGCCCGGGGTGAGTGGAAACTCCAATACCGCTAACAGCGAGATCGCGCAACTGGCGTATAAGGCTGACACGGCCAAGTACCAGCCCGAACCGCAACTGGAGAATAACTGGAGCATCGGCAAGATCGTCTTCAAGAAGAGTACGCACCACGACCTGACCGTACGGGATGATTCGAGCTGGAACGTGAACAATGGATCCAGTCGGCGCCTGATCACGCTGAACGGAAACGGCGGCGAAGGCATCCAGGTCGAGGATGACGTGCAGGGTTCCTACATCTATGACTTCGAGCAGGGGATACGCATACTCATGGCCAACGACCTGGACTGGCGCATCGATGGGGATGAAACCCTGCTGCTCCGTGGACGACTCAGCGGGAGTGGCAAATTGACCAAGCAGGGAACCGGCACGCTGAAATTCGTAGACCGCAATGGGCAGTGTACGAACAATGGATCGACGGATCTCGACCTGCTCCTCGGAACCGTGGTCCTGAACAAGACCGCGAATTCAACCACGATCGGCGGGGACATCCTCATCAACGGCCCCGGGGCCACGCTTCGCCTGGATAACAGCGAACAGATCGGGGACAACGCCACCGTGACCGTACAGAGCGGCTTGTTCAACCAGAACAACCGGCACGAGACGATCGGGACGCTTTCCCTTCGCGGTGGCGCCATGATTTCCGGGAGCCTGACCGGGACTGCGGATATCGATGCCCGGAGTGGCGTGGTCTTCTCTGACCTGTTGGGCACAGCCGGCTTGAATAAAACCACCACAGGCACCGTTTCGCTGTATGGATCGAGTTCCTACTCAGGACCTTCAACCATCTCCAAGGGCGAGCTGCGCATCATGGGTTCCCACGAGCATGCCGGGGACTACGCGGTAAACGGCGGAACCCTGAGCGGGAATGGAACGATCGACGGGCCAACCATGATTGCAGCGGGCGGGACCCTGGCCCCGGGGGCCGGCGGTATCGGCAGCCTCGGCATCCACAACGATCTAAGCCTGGAGGGGAGTACCCGGATGGAAATCAACGGCGACTCCCTGGCCGCGGACCAGGTCACGGGGATGGCAGCCGTCCACTACGGCGGAACCCTCGAGGTGGTACTGAACGGGGGAACGCTTGATGAATACGATGGGTTCATCCTCTTTGACGCCCAAAGCTACACCGGGGCCTTCACCACCCTCAACCTCCCGGCCATTCCCTCCAACCTGGTATGGCGCACGGAAACCTTGCACACGGACGGATCGATCTCGATCGGGGACCCGGCAAAACCCCTGGTGTCAAACAGCGGTATAAGTGCCCTGAGCGTGAGCAACGCGACCTTGAACGGGACCCTGGTCTCCACCGGCGCAACACCCGCGAGTGTCTCGGTGTTCTGGGGACCGAGCGATGGCGGCACGGAGCCAGCCGCCTGGTCGAACCGGGTTGACATCGGGCAGCAACCCATCGGGAGCCTCAACATAATGGCCTCCCCGCTGCTGCACGAAAGGACCTATTACTACCGGTTTTTTGCCTCCAACAGTGGTGGGGATACCTGGGCAGCCCAGTCGCTTTCCTTCACCACGCCTTCCGGCGGACCACGGATTATCAACCGTACCACGGAAAGCATCACCCCCACCTCGGCGGTGGCGCGCGCAGAGCTCCAGGTTGAAGGGGCGGGTGGAAACGCGGGATTCCTGCTCTGGGGTGAGGTCGACGCGGGCGAGGACACCGAGGCCTGGGAGCATGCACTTGCACTCGGTCCCCTGGCAGCAGGGGACGTGCATACCCCTATTGCCGGGCTGACACCGGACTCGACCTATTTCTACCGCTACCTGGTGATCAATTCCTTTGATGCAAGCCTGGCCACCCCCTCCATCTCCTTCGCCACCACCGGCCTGGAGCCGCTCGCCTTCGATTACCGGATGCAGATCTGCTTCGACGGGTATGACCGGCCCTCACCCCTCACCAACTTCCCCTGGCTCGTGGCACTGGATGAATCCCTCCCCGGCTTCAAGTACGAAACCGTGCACTCGGCGATCGCGGCCGACCTTCGCTTCACCACCACGGAATCGATCAATACGCTCCCGTACGAGATCGAATCCTGGGACACGAACGGGACGTCCTACGTCTGGGTCAAGGTGCCCCTCTTGGACAGCAACGCATGCATCTTTGCCTACTGGGGCAACCCGGAGGCGGAATCCCCACCCGCCTACACAACGGACGGCTCAACCTGGTCGGAAGGATTCGGCGGGGTCTGGCACCTGGACCACGCGCTCGGCACGGGCCCCTTCCCCGATTCCGGCCCCGGCGGCTTCCACGCGACGAACGATGGAACAGCCAGCGTCCCGGGAAAGATCGGCGGCGGGCGAAACTGGAACGGAAGCGACAGCATGGACCTTCCGCCGGAAGCCTGCGCCGGGATCTCGAACGCGGTAACCCTCTCGATCTGGCAATACGGGGACCCCGCGAAACAACCCCAGAAGGACTTCCTGTTCTATGCGTCCTCCCCGGTCGGGGTGGAGCTCGCGGCAAAAACCCCGGATGAAGGTGGACGAATCGAGTGGGACGCCTTCGGCAACTACGATCGCATCAGCAAGACCGCTGCGACAGCTGAATTCGAGGGACAATGGAATCACTGGACCTTCACCAAGAACAGCGACGCCCCGAGCCAGCGAATCTACCTGAACGGGGAGCTGTTTCACAGCGACGCCAGCACGTCCCACCTGTATACGGCGGTCAACACCCTCGTCCTCGGCGCACAGGACGATGATCAATACCATTACGACGGCTACCTTGACGAGTTTCGCGTGTCGCACGTGGAGCGCTCGGAGGACTGGATATGGGCCGCAAGCCAGAACATGTCCGGTGCCGGGGTCCTCGATTCATACCACCAGGTTAGGGGCCTGAAGCTTCCCACCATCGTGGAAAGCGGCGTCTCCAACATGACACCGATCAGTGCGGAGCTGAATGGATTCCTCGTGAGCACGGGGATATCACCGACCGCGGTCAGCGTGTACTGGGGGTCGAGCGACGGGGGCTTTGACCCCGCGGCCTGGGACCAGGAAAGAACCCTGGGCCTCAGCTCCGAGGGTGCCTTGAGCATTCTTGCCACCGGCCTCATGCCGGACCAGGCCTACGTATACCGCTATTTTGCGAGCAACAGCGTCGGGCACAGCTGGAGCGAGACCGCGGAAAGCTTCCTCACCCCGGCAAGTCAACTCGATCCGGAGCTGTTTGCCTACCGGATGCCGATCGGCCTGGGTGGCTATGCGCGCGCCGAAACCCTTGGCAACTTCCCGCTCCTGGTGGTTTTCGACCCGTCGCTTATCAACTTCCACTACAGCACCTTCGCCTCACCAGAGGGCTTCGACCTGCGCTTCACCGCATCGGATGGAAGCACCCTGCTGAACTACGAGGTCGAGCGCTGGGATCCCACGGGCAGCTCCTACATCTGGGTCCAGGTCCCCACCCTGAACAGTAACGAATCCATTGTCGCCTACTGGGGCAATCCCGGGGCATCCCTTATCGCGCCCGCCTACACGACGGACGGCTCGACCTGGTCAGAAGGATTCGGCGGGGTCTGGCACCTGGACCACGCACTCGACACGGGCCTCTTCCCCGATTCCGGCCCCGGCGGCTTCCACGCGACGAACGATGGAACAGCCAGCGTCCCGGGAAAGATCGGCGGCGGGCGAAACTGGAACGGAAGCGACAGCATGGACCTTCCGCCGGAAGCCTGCGCCGGGATCTCGAACGCGGTAACCCTCTCGATCTGGCAATACGGGGACCCCGCGAAACAACCCCAGAAGGACTTCCTGTTCTATGCGTCCTCCCCGGTCGGGGTGGAGCTCGCGGCAAAAACCCCGGATGAAGGTGGACGAATCGAGTGGGACGCCTTCGGCAACTACGATCGCATCAGCAAGACCGCTGCGACAGCTGAATTCGAGGGACAATGGAATCACTGGACCTTCACCAAGGACAGCGAGGCCCCGAGCCAGCAAATATACCTAAACGGGGAACTGTTCCACAGCGAGGTCAGCCCGGCCAGCCTGTATACGGCGGTCAACACCTTCGTCCTCGGGGCACACGGCGATGATAATTACCATTACGACGGCTACCTTGACGAGTTTCGCGTGTCACACGTGAAACGCTCGGAGGACTGGATATGGGCCGCAAGCCAAAACATGTCCGGAGCCCTCCCGGGTTACGGCCCGGCTGAGAGGCTGCGCATCCCGACCGTCACCACGGAAAACTTCACCGGGCTGGGCCCGAACACGGTGACGCTCCACGGCTCCTTGGTCAGCACCGGGATCGCCCCCAGTTCCGCCTGGGTCTACTGGGGTACCGCGGATGGCGGAAGCGATGCCAATGCCTGGGCCCATGCCGCAGACTTCGGGACCTCATCGCCCGGTCCCCTGGACATCTCGATCGACCACCTGCCAGAGGACCGCCATTTCTTCTACCGATTCAGGGCGACAAACAGCGAGGGCGAGGCCTGGGCACTGACCACGGGGACCTTCACCACCCCCTACGCACCGCTCCTGGCCACGAATGACTATACCCACCGGCTCAAGATTCGCTTTGACGGCTACAGCGGCCAGGATACGTTGACCAACTTCCCTGCACTGGTGGTCCTCGACGAGAGCATCACCGACTTTTTCTTCGAAGGCTTTGCCTCGGAAAGCGGCGGGGATCTCCGCTTTACCGATGCAGATGGGGTCACCGTGCTCGACTACGAGATCGAGGACTGGGATCCCCTTGGAAGCTCCTACGCCTGGGTGAAAGTACCGGAAATGACATCCACCGCCTGCGTGTATGCCTACTGGGGAAAGAACCAGGCAACGAATCATCCCAGCTATTCCCTGGACGGTTCCACCTGGTCGGGGGACCACCTGCTCGTGCTGCACCTGAACAAGCTGGATGCGGCGGAACAACTACCGGATTCCTCGCCCGGATTCCACCATGGGGAACACACCGGGACCGACCCGGTCAGCGGCATGATCGCCGGGGGCCGGGACTGGGAGGGATCGGATTATATCCGGGTTCCGCGTGCCGCAGTCAGCCCCCTGTCCGGGAAGGTCACGATAAGCCTCTGGCAGTACGGGGATGCCTCGATACAGCCCCAGAATGACACGCTCTTTCGCGCAGAAAACAGCAGCGGCGTCCGGGAGCTCAGCGCACATCTCCCCTGGGGGAGTGATAAAATATTCTGGGATGCCGGGGCCAACAGCAGCGCGTATGACCGTTTGACCAAGAGCGGGCCCAGTGCCACGGACTACAAGGGACAGTGGAACCACTGGGCCTTCACCAAGGACCTGGACAGCGGAACGATGCGCATGGTCCTGAATGGCTCGGGATATAAATCCGCGACGGGCTACACCCGCTGGATGGGCGGTATCACCACCGACTTCTTCATCGGTTCGCTTGTGGACGGAGCCGGATCCCACTACGACGGCATCCTGGATGAGTTCCGGATCTCGAAGGTCGTGCGCAGCGACGACTGGATTAGGGCCGAACACAAAAATGCCGGGGACCATGCCAACTTCCAGACCTACGAGCCCGTCAACTACTTTAACGCCGACAGTGATGTCGACCTCCTGCCCGACAACTGGGAGCTCGCGAACTTCGGGACGCTCACGGCCACGGACGGGACAGGCGACCTGGACAACGACGGGCGCACCGACCTCGAGGAATACATTTCCGACACCGACCCGACCGACACCGAATCCCACCTCTGGATGCTGATCTCCCGCCTGGATGAACCCGAGCACCTGCTGGTCTTTCCCACGTCCCACAGGCGAGTGTACTGGATCGAGAGCGCACCTGGTCTCGACACCCCCTTCACACCCGCGAGCCCGATCTTCGCCGGGGACGGCGGCCTGATGACGATGGACCTGCCCCATCCGGCCGAACTGCGCGTCTACTACCGGATCGTCGCGACCTTGCCGTGACGCGAAAGGCATCCTGATAAGCAGGAGCAAACAGACCACGAAGCTTGAATGTATAGGGAAAATAGTGGTGAAATGCCGTATTTACAATGACACGAAACCATGAACCCATGCCGATACGTTTCCCACCATGGAAGCGATGCCTCAAGATCCTCTATCTATGGATGGCGAGCGTGCTCGCCGGGGCGGCCGAGCCGGGCGATATAGATTACTTTGAAACCCATATTCGCCCCCTCTTGGCCAAGCGCTGCTACGCATGTCATTCCCGGGAAGCCAAGAAGCTCAAGGCCCACCTGTACCTCGACAGCCGGGCGGGTTGGCAAGTGGGTGGCGACTCCGGCACCGCCCTCGTTCCCGGCAAGCCCGATGCCAGCCTGCTGGTAAAGGCCATTCGCTACAAGGACACCGATCTACAGATGCCGCCGAAGAGCAAGTTGCCCGGGGCCGAGATTGAACGACTGGTCGAATGGGTTAAGCGGGGCGCCCCGGATCCCCGCGAGGGGAAGGTGGAGGCCCCGGTCAAAGCGGAGATCGACATCGAAGGAGGCCGAGCGTTCTGGGCCTTTCAGGGGCCGGTCAAACCGGCCATCCCCCAGGTCCGTCAAGGCGACTGGCCGCGCTCGGATATCGACCGCTTTATCCTTGCCCGCCTCGAATCGGCCGGCATTCGCCCGGGAAAGATGGCCGACAAGGCTTCCCTTATCCGGCGTGTCCACTTCGACCTCACCGGGCTCCCCCCTTCCCCGGACGAAATTGATTCATTTGTGCAGGATGATACACCCGATGCCCTCGCACAGCGTATTGACCGGCTCCTGGCCCGGCCGGCATTCGGTGAACGATGGGGTCGGCACTGGCTGGACGTCGCACGTTACGCAGAGTCGAGCGGAGGCGGGCGCAGCCTGATGTTCAAGGATGCGTGGCGCTATCGCGATTACGTCATCGCCTCCTTTAACCAGGACAAACCCTACGATCGCTTCGTGAAGGAGCAGATCGCGGGGGACCTGTTGCCCTACGACTCGCCCGCACAGCGAGGAGACCAACTGTGTGCAACGGGTTACCTCGCGCTGGGACCGACCAACTACGAGCTACAGGACAAGGCCCTGCTGCAGATGGATGTTGTCGACGAGCAGATCGACACCATCGGCCGTACCTTTCTCGGCTTGACCATTGGCTGTGCCCGCTGTCATGACCACAAGTTCGACCCGATTCCGACGCGCGATTATTACGCCATGGCGGGCATCTTCACCAGCACCCAAACCCTGACCCCGGGCAATGTCTCCTCCTACGTGATGCGCGAAATTCCACTGGAAGGTGAAGAACGCCTTAAGCGGGAAAAAAGTGAAAAAGAAATCGCCGCGTTGACCGCGGCATACAATGCCGCACGCAAAAAGCGGGATGCACTCGGCAAGCCGGCGAAAGGACAGAAGGAAATTGGGGCCAAGTCCATTGCCAAGGCTCAACTGCGCGGTATCGTCATAGACAACCGCGAAGCCAAACGGGAAGGCCTGTGGAAGGACTCGGTACACTCGCCCTATTTCGTGGATGACGGCTACATCCATGACGACCACGGCAACGATAGGGGAAGGAATAAAACGGTCACCTTTTCGCCCAAGATCCCGCAAGGCGGCATGTATGAAGTCCGCCTGTCGTACGCCCCCGGGGTGAATCGCCCGCACGATGTACCCGTGGATATCGACCATACCGACGGACGAACGACCGTGCGGGTCAACCAGTCGGAAAAGCCACCCATCGACGACCTTTTCATCTCCCTGGGACAATTCCGGTTCGAAGCGGACATCCACGCCACCGTAACCATTCGCAACGACTGCTCCGCTGGAGCGGTTATCGCGGATGCCGTGCAGTGGATCCGCGTGGAGGAGCTGGCGGAGAACACCTCCTCCTTGAAGCCCGCTTCAGGTGAGAAGCCGGTCGAGAAAGAAAAACCCGATCCGAAGCTCGCCGCCGACAACACAGAGGACCGCAAGCTATTGGACGCCGAGGTGAATCGGCTCGACAAGGCTTTGAAAGAACTCAAGAAAAGCGCCGGCGCCAAGCCTGGAAAGGTGATGGCGGTACAGGATGCGAAAAGCCCAACCGACGGACACATCCACATCAAGGGGGGCGTGCGAAACCTGGGAGACAAGGTGCCGCGTGGATTTCTGCGTGTCCTCATGCAAGCGGATGACCGGGCGCAAATCCCCGACCAGCACAGCGGGCGGCTTGAACTGGCGAACTGGATCGCCAATGCGGAACACCCCCTCACCGCCCGGGTCATGGTCAACCGGGTTTGGCATCACCTCCTCGGGGTGGGCCTGGTGCGCACACCGGACAACTTCGGAACCATGGGCGAAAGCCCCTCACACCCCGCCTTGCTCGACTACCTGGCGCTGCGTTTTTCCGGGGAAGGGTGGTCGGTCAAGGCCCTGCTCCGCAATATCATGCTCTCAAGCGTGTACCAGTTGAGCACGGAAGAGCGACCCGACGCGCGGAGAATCGATGCCGATAACCGCTTGCTTTGGCGTGCGCACCGCCGACGGCTTGATGCGGAAGCCCTGCGCGACACGCTATTGCACCTCAGCGGACAACTGGACCGGAGGGCCGGAGGATTGACCATCTCCAAGATCAGCGAGTACGACAATGGCTACAAGCATGGCAAGCCACTCATGCGCAGCGTCTACGTACCGGCCTTCAGGGCCGCACCGCTGGAATTCCTCTCGGTGTTTGATGTGGCGAATCCAAACCTGGTCACGGGCCGAAGGTCCGTGAGCACCGTGTCCACCCAGTCCCTGTTCCTGATGAACAGCCCCTTTGTCATGGAGCAGGCAAAACATGCTGCCGAGCGGTTGGCGCAACGAAAGGAAAGCGGGCATGCAGCCCGAATCGACCGCGCGTACCGGGAAATCCTTGGCCGAAGCCCCACCAAAGGCGAGCGCAGCCTTGCAGAAGCCTTTATCTCCGGGTATGATCAAGCGGAGCCCGAAGAGAGCTTGACCGCCTGGATCCGGCTTTGTCACGTGTTGTTTGCCAGTGTGGATTTCAGGTACTTGAATTGAGGACCGATGACGTGAACCCATTCGAACCCATGTTGTCCAGGCGTGCGATGCTAAAACAGGCCTCGTGTGGCTTCGGGTCCCTGGCCCTGAGCGCCATGATGGGCCAGGACAGCCTTGCAAGGAGCAATCCACTCGCCCCGAAGGAAACGTCCATCACGCCCCGGGCCAAGCGCGTCATATTTATTTTCATGCAGGGTGGCCCCAGCCATGTTGATTCCTATGATTACAAGCCGCGCCTGGTTCGCGATGATGGCAAGAAAATCCAATTCAAGGGCGTCCGGTTCAAGTCCTTCGGCAAGGTGAGCGACCGGGAACTGATGAAGCCGCTCTGGGGTTTCAAGCAGTACGGCGAGTGTGGGCAATGGGTATCGGAACTGTTTCCAGAGACCGCCCAGCATGTAGACGAGCTCTGCATGATTCACGGCATGCAGACGGAGGGGGTGGCCCACGGCCCGGCGACCCTGTTCCTGCACACGGGAGCCACGAACCTGGTCCGCCCATCGGTGGGAAGCTGGATTAACTACGGCCTCGGCTCGGCCAACCGCAATTTGCCGGGCTTTGTCACCGTCAGCCCCACGCCCGCCAAGGGAGGCCCGCGGAATTATGGCAACGCTTTTCTGCCAACCATTTACCAGGGGACCCCCCTGGGTGAAGCGGGGCTCCCCTCTTCCCAGGCCCGGATCAGCCACCTGGCCAATCGGGAGATTTCGGGTGAAGAGCATCAACGACAATTTGACTTTCTCCAGGGGATCAATCGTGAACAACTGAAGCAGGCCCAACACGACGATGCGATCGAGGCCGCAATCGAGTCGTATGAACTCGCATACCGGATGCAATGCAACGCCCCGGAGATCCTGGACATGGGCGGGGAATCCAAGGAAACCCTGTCGATGTACGGGATCGACCAGAAGCATACGGAGGATTTCGGAAGGCAGTGCCTGATGGCCCGTCGCCTGGCCGAGGCCGATGTGCGCTATATCCAGGTAAACTACGCCGATCACTCGGCCACGCCACGCTGGGACCAGCATTCCAATATGCCCAAACACATGGATCATGCCCGCGCAACCGACAAGCCCGTGGCGGGACTGCTGGCCGACCTCAAGCAACGGGGACTGCTCGAGGACACCCTGGTCTGGTGGGGCGGCGAGTTCGGCCGGACCCCCTACTCCCAGGGCAAGAACGGCCGGGATCACAATCCGCGCGGCTTCACGGTCTGGTTGGCCGGCGGCGGGGTGAAGAAGGGTTTTGCCTACGGAGAAACCGACGATATCGGGCACTACGCGGTCAGGGATAAGGTGCATATGCACGACCTGCACGCCACCATCCTGCACCTCCTGGGCCTGCATCATGAGCAGCTCACCTACAAGTATGCCGGCCGTGATTTCCGGCTCACCGACGTGGCTGGAAACGTCGTACACGAAATCTTCGCTTAAGCGTGCCCCACCCTTCCCCCGGGGCACCCGGCAATGGGTTCCAATAGTCTCGTCTACATGCCATAACCCGCGTGACATGGGTACACGAAACCTGATAGGGTCACCGACAAATACAGGAGCCTTACATGAAAACCCCTTATCACCACCTACTCACCATTGTATGTCTTTCCATGGTCTCGGCATTCAGTCGGGCCGATCCTGCCGCCGGCCTGAAAAAGGCCTTTGTCGACGGAACGGGCGAAGGTTGGCGGGCCCTCACCGAGACCGATTTCACGAAAGTAAATTCCGCGGATGACACCTGGGCCTGGAAAGACGGGGTGTTGCACTGCACAGGCAAACCGGTCAGCGTCATGCGCACGAAGGAATCGCTCACCAACTTCGAGCTCGTGTGCGAGTGGATGCACCTGAGAGGGAGTGGCAACAGCGGGATATTTCTCTGGACCACAGAGGCCTCGATCAAGAACCTCACCGAGGCCGGGAAACCCGGCCTGCCCAACGGCATCGAGGTCCAGGTTCTCGACCTCGA
>JAPYUI010000038.1:6657-12380 GCA_029936175.1 Kiritimatiellia bacterium | reverse complement strand
AGGCCGGGAAACCCGGCCTGCCCAACGGCATCGAGGTCCAGGTTCTCGACCTCGAGTACGGGGGGAAGAAGAAGGCGAACTGGTACACCTCGCACGGCGATGTGTTCCCGGTGGGGGTCAAGATGAAACCCTTTCCCCCGGTCGCACCGAACGGAAAACGCAGCTTTCCCTCCAAGAACCTGAGTAAAGGCAAAAACGAGTGGAACCATTATTATATCCGGGCGATTAACGGCGAGGTCCGTCTCTGGGTAAACGGGGAAGAGGTGTCGGGTGGCACCGACTGCCAGCCGCGCAGCGGCGTACTCTGCCTCGAGTCAGAGGGCGCCCCTATCCAGTTCAAGAACCTGCGTATCCGCGAACTGCCCTGAGGCCCTTGATAGCCCCGTGCTGATGAAGAACCTGCTCTGCCTGTTTTGCGGTCTCGCTTCCGTCCTTCACGGAGAAATCCGCGTGGCCTGCGTGGGCGACTCCATCACCTTTGGCGCCCGCATAGCAGACCGGGGGAGGCTCAGCTATCCCGCCCAACTGGGCTGCCTGCTGGGTGAAGGTTACGCGGTGAAAAACTTCGGCGTAAACGGGCGCACCATGCTCCAGAAAGGCAATGCGCCGTATCGTTCGGGTGGTGCGTACCGGGCTTCGCTGGACTTCAAGCCGGACCTGGTGATCATCAAGCTCGGGACCAACGATTCCAAGCCGCAGAACTGGCAACATAAGGCGGAATTCCTACAGGACACCAAGGACCTGATCGCTTCGTACGCGGCCCTGCCCCACAAGCCCAGGATCCTGCTCTGTCAACCGGTCCCGGTGGTCAAGGATGGTCAAATTACCGAGAAAATCGTGCGCAACGAGGTCGCGCCGCTCCTGCGCAAGGCCGCCTTCGACACGGGGGTCGAGCTCGTCGATTTGCATCCCGTCCTCGTGGACTTTCCCGGCGCCTTCCCCGATGGGCTGCACCCGAATGCGCTGGGGGCTCAACGCATGGCGGAATACCTCTTCCAGGTTATCTCGGCAGAACGTGACGCGGCCTTTTCCTTCACCCCTCCCGCGGGGAGTCGACCGCGAAGCTACCACGGTTACCGGCAATACGACTTCAAGCACCAGGGCCACCCCTGCCGGGTCGCGGCACCCAAGCTTGCCGCCAAGGGCGCACCGTGCATCTGGCGCGGTTACTACTGGGGGCATCAACCCCAATTCGATGTCGCCATGCTCGAACGCGGTTGGCATGTCGTCTATTGCAGCGTGAGCAACCTCTTCGGCTCGCCCAAGGCGGTGCAACGCTGGGATGGCTTCTATGATTTTCTCCAGCAACATGCCTTCGGCAAAAAACCCGTGCTCGAAGGCATGAGCCGGGGCGGGTTGATCATCCATACCTGGGCCACGGCCAACCCGGGCAAGGTAGGCGGCATCATCGGCGACAACGCGGTCCTCGACCTGCGCAGCTGGCCGGGTGATTTCAACAAGCCCGATCAGAGCCATGCCCCCCTGTGGAACAAGGTCAAGGAGGTCTACGGCTTTGCCAACGATGCCGAGGCCCGCGCCTATGCCCGGTATCCTGTCGACACCGTGGTGGAATTGAAAAAAGCCCAAGTGCCGCTGATGTACCTGGTCGCCGATGCGGACCCGGTGGTCCCCGCCAAGGCCAATGCCTTTGCCGCGGAAAAAAAGCTCGGCGACTATGCCCGGGTCATCCGCAAGCCCGGGCTCGGGCACCACCCCCACTCGCTGCGCAATCCCCGCCCGATGGTTGATTTTGCCATGGAAGCCAACGGGACGACCATCCACGCGGTGGATCGGTTGAATCGCGAAACCTACACGACGTGGCCGGAGGAACTGCAGGAACAGTTGCGCGGTTTCCGCCCGGGCGAACGGTAATCCGCGCGGGTGGCGAGGCCAGGAGGAAGTTGAGACGCTTTATGGTCGGGATGACTCCCGCAGGATATGACGGTAAATACCGGTGTTAGCCGCCCGTACGGGGGTCATACAATCACCGTAATCGGCGACCTCATCATCCCAGGTGCCCAATAGGCCGTCTGCGCCCTTCCGCACGGCCTCGTGCCCGTCATAGGCATTGTCCCGCAGGGTCACCAGGCCCCAGTTCACTTGCTCGACCCAGTAGGTCCAGCCGTTGTCCATGTACTTCCACCACTCAGCCCCCAGGAGAAAATGCTCCCCATTCGCCGCCTGGGCCTTCGCCACCTGCCCAACCTGCTCCGCCCACCAGGTGCCTCGTGCGGCCTGGGTGGGGAAATTGCTACGCGGGATGGCCGTGCTTCGGCGATATTCGGCCTGTTTCCCTTCGGCCTGCAACGCTTCGATGCCCTCCTTCAACTCCCACGCCCGGCCAAAATTATACGGGGAAGCCGATCGCACCGTGAACCAACTCCGGCCATCGTCATCACGGCCGGTATACAGTACCTGGAAATGCCAGGGCGTTGTAATCGTATCACGCGGCACCGGGACATTTGGGAAATAGATGGGCAAGCGGCCGCCGGCAAAGTTTAAATCAAACCAGTAATCTTCCGCTGCATCCCAGATCTTCAGGAATAACCGGTCTCCCTTGAGGGCCTGGTAATCCGCTGGGACAGGCTTCTCCCCCTTGTCATCCAGGCATAACCGAACACGAGCACAGGTGCCTGAAAATTTAAGCGGACTGTCATTGCATGCAGAAGGATACAGCAGGCGCATAAAGGGCCGCTTGATCTCAGCGTAGGCCTCCGGCCCCCAGTCCGCCAGGTAAAAGTCAAAATGCCCCTGGCGGGCCATGCCTTTCAACAAGGCAGCCCGCGGATGGTCACCATACAACTGGAAACCAATAAGATGGTTTTGATCCTGCCCGAGCACCACCTGCTTCACCAGCTTCACGTACTGCTCACCGACCAACTCCACGAACGCGTCCAGGTCCACCCGGTAACCCGGAAACCCTTTACGCTGCGGATCACGTGAACGGCCCCAACTCGCATCATCGCGTCGCACGGAACGCAGTTCATCAAATCCACCAAATACCGTGCCCCACGCCTTGTTCAGCATCGCAATATCGACATACTTTTCTTCCAGGTAGCGAAGAAGGCGAAGCTTGGTGTAATTGACGAAAGTCGGCTGCGAACCCACTGGATCGCCCGACGCCTTGCAGGTGACCCGCTCCTCCCCCACCAGTGCCGCCCAACCGAGGTGGTCGGCGTAATCGGCGAAACCCTGGAGCTGGTCCAGTTCGTCCGGATAATAGAACAGCAGCAGGGGATCAGAGAATGCTGCCTTTTCTTTTGCCATCCGCCCGGCCATGAAGGCAGGAAGCTCGGGATGCCATAAATCGGGGCAGTGGTAGTTATTCCCCAGCTTGTGCCACACGTTCCCGCAAACCGGGCCCCGCTCATCGATCGCGTACTTGGTCAGGCTCAAGGTCTTGATGTACGGGATCCCCTCCGAGTTCAACTCCGTGTAACTGAACGAGCCCGTGTAGTTAAACCCCCAACCCCTGATCCGCTCGGCGGTGGCTTTTTTCCATGCATCGATCGATCCGTACTTTTTCAAGCAGGCATCACGGTGGCTGGTCCCTGCTTTCGTTCGCCCGTTCCACTGCTCCTGTTGCGCATGCATCCCGGAAATCCCCAGCGGCACAAAGCCATGCCCCTCGGGCGTGTAAAACATCCAGCGCTTGTCATTCTTTTCCAGGTGGAAAAAACCCGTGCTCCGGCCCTTGATTTCCCTGCAACCGCCGTAGGCATCAAGCGCCTGTTCATCCGCCCGCGCCAGGCCCGAAAAAACGATACAACCCAGCAGGAACCAGGCTCCACGCTGCAGGCCGTGGACCTGATCCAGGAGGCCCTGCACGCAGGCCGAGATACAACCCACGACACGTCCGGAAACCCCTTTACCTTGGAACACGTTTCAATGCCTCCATCACGCCGGCCTTCCAGCGCTCGAGCCCGGCCTGCATCCGCGCCTTGACCTCGGGCAGGGTGTCGGAAAGGTCCTTTTTTTCAGCCGCATCGGCCGGGATATCGTACAAGGATGTTTTCTTCCTGGTCACCACCAGCTTGTAGCGATCCTCCATCCAGACGCTTTCGTTCCCATCCTTGTTGAGAAAGCCGATCGACTTGTCCCGGGTATCGCGCTCGCCCCGAATCAGCGGCAGCAGGCTGATCCCGTCATAGACGCGGTCCTTCGGCAACGGAAGGCCCAGGGCATCCAGGATCGTCGGGAAGTAATCGGAAGTCACGCAAGGCGCGGTGATCGTCCGGGGTTCCTTGACCAACGCCGGCCAGACCAGCAAGCCCGGCACGCGGATGCCGCCCTCGCGAATGGCGAGCTTGTACCCCGACAGGCCCCCGGGCGAACCGACGTGTCGCGGGGAACCCTGGCGAGCCGGCCCATTGTCGGAACAAAACCACAGCATGGTATTTCCATCCACCCCCAGCCCTTTCAACGTGGCGCGCAGGCGTCCAAGCTGTGCATCCATAGCCGTGATACAGGCGTAGTAGTGCTGTGCGGGTTCCGCCTGGTCTGCGTACATCCTGCGATATTCCGGGCCTCCAACCACGGGGGAATGCGGGGTGTGAAACCAGATCACGGCCAGGAAAGGCTGCTTGTTTTTGACCGCGCCTTGAATAAAGGGCAGGGCCCGATCCATCAGCACCCGTGAATCGTCCCCCCGGGTGTTCTCGGTCACCGTCTGCCCCGGGCCGGTAAAATACGCGTTCCCATAGGGTTTCGAGGCCGCCTCGGCGGGGGGGGCCTTCCCCTTAACCGGGCCCGGGTCGATCAGGGGGTCCCAGGTGGGCACCTTGGACTCGGTCACGAAACAAACATCGACGTCGCGCTCCCAGGGCGGGCAGTAATAGCGCTCCGGGTTGCCGGCAAAGGCACCCCAGCGCTTCTGGTCCCCTTTCTTCTTCGACAGGGTCCCGAGATGCCATTTGCCGAAATGCCCCGTGGTATAGCCCTGCTGTTTCAGGACTGTGCTCAGCGGGATTTCGCCCGGCTCCAGCATGCCCTTCATGGCAAAGGTGACACCGAAGCGGTACGGGTTGCGTCCGGTGTAGCAACTGGCCCGGGTCGGTGAACACATCGCGGCGGCGGAATAAAAGCGCGAGAAGGTCACACCCTCCCGGCTCATTTGATCGAGGTGCGGGGTCTTGAGATGGGGATGGCCATTGTAGCCGGTGTCGCCCCAGCCCTGGTCATCGCTCATGCAGAGGATCACGTTCGGTTCAGCGATCGCCGAGACCATCGCGCAGGTTGCGCCCACTACGATATGCAGCCATGTTTGTCCCGGGCGGAACCTAGATCTTGCGGCAGACTGTAACGACATCACGGTATGGACTGATACGGTCTTTTCACCTGCCAGGCGACCCCAAATAGCGGACTTGGTCACTGTTTTTAAGGCTATGGCAGGGGTGCAAACGAATCCCTTCACGCAATCCCATCGCACAAACGATTTCCGGTCGGGACACTTTTTCCAGGCGATACGTCCCTGGGGGCGTTGGACCCGACGCCTCAACGAACCGGCCGGTCGGCCATAAAGAACTGGTCAGCCATGATGTGGCCCCAGCCACCGGAGGCCCGGTCCACGATTTCAAGGCGGGCTTTGCGCCCACGTAAATCGGAAAGGTCCCAGGAAACCCAGTGCATGACCTTCTGGTTTTGTGCATTCTTGGTCGCCGAACCCGTCGCCGTGCGAACGGGCTTACCATCAACGAGCAGGTTAACGCAGGTTAGGCCGGGTG
>JAPYUI010000038.1:5085-6557 GCA_029936175.1 Kiritimatiellia bacterium | reverse complement strand
ACATAGATCGCACTGCACAAGGCGCGGTCCTCCCCGTCCAGCAAGGTCGTGGCCAACTGGCTTTTACCCGCGGGAAGCTTCACGTAAAAGGTCGCATGCGTGTCCTCCGCCCCCGTATCCAGGGTGTGGTTCGCACCGGCTATCTGCACGTTCGCCGCGGCAACCGGGCGGGCACTGGAACCCGCGTCCTGGCGGCCCTTGAGCCCCTCGGCCAGACTCTTGTCGGATTCCTTGGGCCAGCGGCGAAGCTCCAGTTCGTAGGTGCCCGCGCGCTCCACGATCACGTTCCAGTAGCCCTGGGCAGTAGCCCGGGTGAGTCCGCCCCGGTTGTCACAGTAGCCGCCGGTCCAGTCCTGTGCATAGAGGATCATGGGATTTGCAGCGGCCGATCCGAGCGTGATCCAGCGAGGCCTGTCGAACAAGGGCTTGGCGTCCCCATGCCAGGCATCGTAATGCGCCGCCATCGCCTGGGCGACTTCCGGGTGCTGGTCCGCGACATTCCGTGCCTGTCCCGGGTCACGACCGACGTGATACAGTTTACCCGGGCCAACCAGCCGCCATTTATTCCACAGGACGACGGCGGGGTTCCAGGATTCACCCGATACCCGGTACTGGACGACAAGCTTGCGATCGGGCAGCCCGGAAACGCGCCCCTTCAGCAGGCCCGCCAGGCTCATGCCATCAAAGGCACTGCCCTTCCCCGCCAAGCCGCAGAGCTCGATCAAGGTCGGCAACAGGTCCTGCACCTGGGTCAAGGTATCGATATTCTTTCCGTGTTGCAGCTTTCCCTGCGGCCAACGGATAAAGCAGGGCACCCGGTGCCCGCCCTCGAATACGCTGGTTTTCTTGTCCCGCATGCCCGCGTTGTAGATCGCCTTGGCCCCGCCACTCTGGGTACCGTTGTCCGACATGAAGATCAGCAGGGTATTCTCGCGCAGGCCCCGGGCCTTGAGGAAAGCCTCGAGCCTGCCGACGTTTTCATCGAAATTGGCGATCATGCCGTAAAAGGTGTCCGGCATGGGCTTGCCCTCATGGGTGCCCCGGTACGGCTTGGAATACTTCTCCTCGCACACGTTGGGTACGTGCGGGGTGTTGGTCGGCAAATAGAGGAAGAACGGTTTCTTTTCCGCCTGGCATTTCTCCACCCACTTCATCGACTCGTTAAAAAAGATATCGGTGCAGTAGCCCTCGAATTTCCTGTCGACCCCGTTGTGCTCGAGCACCGGGTCAAAATAGGTATTCATCCAGTAATCCGCGAGCGAGGTGATCCCCCATGCACGGTGATGAATCGTTTCCTGGAAGCCGCGGTCCTGCGGGCGATGCGGGTAACTGGCCCCCAGGTGCCATTTGCCGAAATGGCCCGTTGCATAGCCCGAATCCTCGAAGAAATTTGCCATGGTAGGCAGGTCGCTCCGCATCATGGAGCGGCCCTGGCATACCGCGGTGCACCCGTTTCGCATCGCATCGATACC
>JAPYUI010000038.1:0-4985 GCA_029936175.1 Kiritimatiellia bacterium | reverse complement strand
ACTTGGGTATCTTGAGGGTTGGAATATACCCCGCTTCGCCCGGGACCCCGGGACGGGGCACGAGGGTACGGGCATTTTCTGCCAAACCAACCGGCCGGGAATTCTTTGCGATATCCGCGCGGAAGTCCTCCAGCATGCCCTGCAGCTTGAGCACCACTTCCGGGTGGCTTTTCGCCACGTTGTTTTTCTCCCCCAAGTCCGAGCGGAGATTGTACAGCTCGCCCTTGACGAAAAGTTTCCAATCCCCGGCACGCACCGCCGCGAGCTGACCGCCCTGCTGGTAGAAAAAGCGGTCGTGCGGTGTTTTCGCACCCGCAACCCCGAGAAGGATCGGGCGAATGTCTTTTCCATCGATCACCCGGTCCGCGGGCATCGCCTGGCCCACCATCCCGGCAAAGGTCGGGTGCAGGTCCATCGAAGTGGTCAAGGCATCGCTGGTCGACCCCGCGGGAATCGTCCCCGGCCACCAGACGATCGTTGGTTCACGGTGGCCGCCCTCGTACGCGGAACCCTTGCGCCCGCGCAGGGGGCCGGCTGACAAGCCCCCCGCCGGGCCGTTGTCCGAGGTGAAGAGCACGAGGGTTTTTTCAGCAATACCGGCATCGCGAATCGTCTGCAAAACCTCGCCCACGCTCCAGTCGACCTCCTCCACCTGCGACTGCTCCACCTTTTTACCCTCGGCCATGAAGGCCGGGGAGGCCTTGCGCGGCCCGTGCACAAAGGCGTGTGGCAAGTAGACGAAGAAAGGTTCATCCTTGTGCGCACGAATAAACCGCGTGGCCTCATCCGTGAATTTTTTGCACAGCATCGCCTGGTCGTCCATGTCCTTGACCAGTTCCTCGACTTTCGTGTCGCGCACGACCGGCAGGTCCGGGCACTTGAAGCGCTTCAAGGGCGGCCACATGTCGTTGGAATAAGGAATGCCGTAATAGGTGTCGAATCCCTGCGCGGTGGGCAGGAACTGCGGCTGGTCGCCCAGGTGCCATTTGCCGAAACACCCCGTGGCATATCCCGCGGCCTTCAAGGTTTCCGCAATCGTGATTTCATCCGGGTTCAACCCGTGGTGGTCCCCCGGGAAAAGCACGATATGCCCCGATCCCCTTTGCAGCCCGACCCGCTGGGGGTAACTGCCGGTCATCAACGCGGCACGCGAGGGGGTGCACACGGGTGAGGCAACATAAAAGGAGCTGAGGGTCCGGCCTTCCTTCGCCATCCGGTTCAGGTTGGGCGTCTTATTGATCTTCGACCCAAAGGGCTCGATGTCACCGTAGCCCATGTCGTCGATGAAGATGATCACGAAGTTGGGCTGCAGGGCAAATGCACAACACGTGCCCCACGCAATACAGAGGGCAACAAGCAGCGTGGCTGACTTTTTCATACTTTCTATCCTCCAGGGGTGTCTTTTCCGCACAACAGCGTCGATTAAACGGGATGATGCCCGGCGGGTTCAGGCAATAATATTGTTCCAGACATTTCCGTGCACATCGGTCAGGCGCAAATCCCGCCCACCCCAACGGTAGGTCAGTTTCTCGTGATCAACCCCGAGTTGGTAGAGGACCGTTGCCCACAGGTCATACACGGTGGATACCGCTCCTTCCGCCCGGTAGCCGAATTCATCCGTGCTGCCATGGCTGACCCCTCCCTTCATACCCCCGCCGGCCAGCCAGACGCTGAACCCAAAGGGGTTGTGGTCCCGCCCATTGGAACCCTGGGCAAAGGGGGTGCGACCGAATTCACCCGTAAACACCAGCAGGGTATTCTCGAGCAGGCCGCGTTGCTTGAGGTCCTGGATCAGGGCGGCGATCGGCGCATCGACCTGCTCGGCCATTTTCCCGTGGCCCTTGTGCAGGGAACTGTGTTGGTCCCAGGGATTTCCACCGCCCCCGCCACCGATCCCGTAACTGCAGCAGGAGAGCTCGACGAAGCGTACACCGCGTTCGACCAGTCGCCGGGCGATCAGGCATTGCTTTGCGTATTCCGACTTCTGCTGGTCCGGATCATCGATCCCGTAGAGGGCTCGGGTCTTCTGGCTTTCACCGGAAATATCCGTCAACTCCGGCACGGCCTCCTGCATGTTGAAGGCCGTCTGCGCATTCTTGATCGACGAGACGACCGCGTCCTTCGCCGCCATCCGCTGGGCGAAGCCCAGGTCGAGCTTGGCAATCAGGTCGAGCGAACGTTTCTGCTCGGCCTTGAGCATGGAGGGCTTGATATGGGGGACGGCCTGGTCGCCGGAAATATTAAACACCGATCCCTGGCTGGTCGCCGGGAGAAAGGCATTGCCAAAAATGCTGACCCCGCCGTGCGGAATCGCCGCTTTATTGGAGCGCAGGACTACAAAGCCGGGCAGGTTCGGGTTACTCGATCCCAGGCCATAGTTCACCCAGGCACCCGCACTCGGGTAACCCAGGAAGGGGAAGCCGCTGTGCATGAAAAAATTACCCTGGGCATGTTCGCTGAACTTGGCGGTCATCGAGCGCACGATGGCCAGGTCATCCGCGCGCTCGGCGATGCGCGGAAACATGTCCGTCATCTCGAGGCCGGATTTCCCCCATCGTTTCGATTCCCAGTAGGAGGCCTGGATATTGCCGTTGGCATCGAATTGGGTCCGCTCGAGCGGCATGGGCATCGGCTTGCCATGCAGCTCTTTCAGCCTGGGCTTGGGGTCAAAGGAATCCACGTGGGAAACCCCTCCGGACATGTAGAGGAAAATGACGGACGTCGCCTTGGCGCCGTGATGCAGTTTACTGATCGCCGGCCCGGAGGCCGCCTGGGTATTCACGTTGATCAGGCTGGACAAGCCCAGGGCGCCGATCCCCGAGGAGGACAACTTTACAAAATCGCGACGGGATTGAAGATCAATAGACATAGATAAGCTCCTTCGAGTTGAGCAGTGCATGGGTCAGGCGGGCCAGGCCACCGGGTATCGCGCCCTGGGCGGCCCGCTGGTCAGCGAGCTGGCGGGCAAGCTTGCCCCGCTCGGCTCCTGATTCGGCCAAGTGCGCTTCCAGGCGCTTGAGTGTCGCGCGATCCGTTGGGGACAGGGCCTCGACCACATCACGGGAGGCTACCGTCTCAAGCAGCAAGCCCGATGCGGCCGCGGCAATTTCATCCGGCCCGAGCACCCGGTCATAGAGGCGCGCCTCGAAAATCCTGCCGGTCAGGTCTCGTCCCCTCCCGAGCTGGGTACCGTGCCGCAGGCCAAATACGACCTGTGCCTGTCCCGCGTTGAAGGCGGCCGCACCGGCCTTGCGGACCTTCTTCCCGTACGGCATCCCGTTGCGATAGGCCTGTGAACTGCCGTCGGCATGAAAAACGATGATCATGCGTACCGGCTGCTCCACGCATTCACGGTCTGGAGGCCCCTTAAACGGCACCGTTCTCCGGTGACTATCACTCCCCGCAAGCCATTCGCTCCCGGATATTTCCCCATAAACGATACCGTCAAACACGCTGCCGCGAAGATCCTGCAGGGTCATCGCCCCGCCCCCTCGCTGATCCGCCCGGTCGAGTTGAACCAACACTTCAAGCGTTTTCTCCGAGAGCGACGTGGTGATCGGCTTGGTAAAACACGCCCCCCCCTTGAGCACGAGGGCTCCATCCTTGATCTCGGCCGCGCCCTCGATTGAACCGTGCATCGTGCCAACGGAATCCCTGCTGTCGCCCTCGAAATCCCAGCGGGCGATCGGCTTGAGGTCCACCGGCTTTTCCGCACCCGCTTTCCGGGCGGCTTCATTACGCACGTCCACCGCAACCTGCAACCGGGCCTTCACCGGGGCGAGCAGGTTTTCTCGGGCGGCTTGTATTTTGTCTACTTTCGCCACGGCCCGGGCATGTTCGGCCACGAGTTCCTGCAAGGACCCGTCATCCTCCTTGCCGGAGAGATAACTGATACACGCCGTCATTTCCCCGGGCGTCGGCTTGCGTGAATAGGCCTGCAGGAAAAGCGCGGTAATGCGCTGTTCGTGCGAAACCAGCGCACGGTCGGCTTCAATCCGGCGCGCCCATTGCTCGGCAACGTAGCGGGTTTCCTGGCCGTTCATCATGATCAGGGACTGCGCCGGGACATTGGTCAGGTCACGCACACCGACCGACGTGGTAGGAATCGGGTAGTTGAACGCGACCAGGAAGGGATCCAGCCGGTTCCGCTTGGCCCGGCGGTAGACAGCGGGTTGCTGGTTGTTTCCAGCAAAAAAGTAGAGGGTGTCAAAAATGGCTTCCGCATCCAGGCGATGGGGACTGTAGTACGAGAGCAGCGCGTTGCTCGGGTCCGAGGTGCTGGCCCCATCCGGCGCCATACTGGCAGACATAAAGGTTCGACTGGTGACCATGCGACGAATCATGCGCTTCATGGACCACTGATCTTCGTCACGGAAGCGGCTGGCCAGGTAATCGAGCAGCTCCGGATGGCTGGGGGGCTGGCCGAGCCGGCCAAAGTTATCCGTGGAGGGCACGAGTCCGCGGCCGAAGGTATGATGCCAGAGTCGGTTGACGATGACCCGGGCGCTTAGCGTATTCTCCGGGCCCAGAAGGTCTTCCGCCAACTCGAGGCGACCACTGTTCTTCTTGCTGTAGGTCCGGCCCCCGAAAACCTCCAGGAAGCCCCGTTCAACCGGATCGGATTCCTTCTTGTAGAGGCCCTGGACCAGGAGCGGCTGGTCCCAGGGTTCGCCTTCGACCACGCCCGCCGCGCGTACCGGAACGCGAATGTCCTTTTCCAGCGCGCGGTATTGCTCGACCGAGGTCTTGAGCGGTGGAGGCAGGGACGCGAGATCATCCTTCAGCAAGGCCTGGCTCCGGAAGGCTTCAAGGAGCGCCGCCTGCGCATCGCTCATCCGGCCCTCGCTCCATCCCTTCAAGGCTGCACGAAGCGCATCACGATAAAAGGCCAGCAGGGTGGAGCGATCGGCCAGGGTGGCCGGTGCATTCGGCAGCATCGACGCCGGCGCACCGATTTCATGGAGGGGCTGGTTGCCCGCGTAGAC
>JAPYUI010000492.1 GCA_029936175.1 Kiritimatiellia bacterium | reverse complement strand
GTCTTTTTTAACCGTGGGGTTCATGCTGCCGGGATACTAGCTTGATTTGCCCGTGCGTCAATTGTCCGTCGCCGGGAAGGAGGGACTCATCCCCGGGGAAACACACCCCTACACCATGGGGGTCTCCACGTCGGTGCAAACGCCACCTCACACAGGTTTTCCGGCCAACCGAAGCTTTTTTCCGGCGCCGATCATCGGAAGCCTTGACCGGGGCTTTAACCAGCCAGGGGTTGCCGGGACCGGCGACGCTTCCGGCGGAATAGTAGGGTCGGGAGCGACTCTCTCGCAGGGGCAGGCATCGATGCGCCCTGCAAGCCCGGGTGCGCCGGAGCAAACCCCGCGACATTCGGCCGGGTCAAAAACCCTGAATTATCCTGAACCGACGGCGAATTTTGTGGTATTTTTCTTTTGTCCGGTACCACCATGCTTACAGTCCTGTGCTTGGGAAGCTTGGGGCACACGACACCACAAGGCTTGCACCCACGGACTTCCAGGCATTGTACGGAATACCGTCTGATGATTCACGCAATGACCCAGGACAGGAACGGCGAAGAAAAGGAAATGATTACGAAACACACGCTCAACACCCCACCCATAAGCGCACCCACCCAGTCCAGCGTCCTGGCTGTCCACGATGACCCGGACGCGACCCATGGCGATGGCGACCCGGGCAAAGACGACCCGGGCAACACGGCGCAGGCGGAGGAGCAGGAATCAACCTCGACGAGCGAAAGCACCCAGGCCGGCCCGGACACGACCTCGACGGAACGCATCTTCATAGCAGAGGATGAGGAGAGCATTCGAATGCTCATGGCGCGTTTCCTCTCGGCAAAAGGCTTTGAGGTCCGGGAGGCGGACAATGGACAAGAAGCTCTGGAACAGATCAAGACCCTGCCCGGCCTCGACCTGTTGCTAACCGACATGATCATGCCGGAAATGGGTGGTTACGCCTTGAATAAAGCTGTGCGGGAGATCTACCCGGACCTGAAAACCGTCTATATTTCCGGCTACACCGAGCACGAGCAGGGCGAAGAGGACCTCAACTCGCCCACGTCGATTTTCGTGCAAAAACCCTTTTTACTTGAAACCATCTACCACACCATTCGTCACCTGCTGGACAGCAAAGGGACCGACTAGTACA
>JAPYUI010000491.1 GCA_029936175.1 Kiritimatiellia bacterium | reverse complement strand
GTGGGGCATCGTAAAATATGAATGGAATGCTTTATTTCCGCAAGGATAGAGGGTACGAAATCGAAAGAATATTCAATAAACCACGGGCTTCAAGGTGAACGAGAACGAGAATACAGATTCGCAGCAGACAGAGATCCCCGAAGAGGCGATTCAACGGGTGGACCCCGGCGCCAACGCGCTGGCATCGGCCTCCTGGTGGCAACGCATCATGCCGGGGGGCAGGCGCGACCGGCAGATCGCACAGATCCAGCAGGGTCACGAGCAGGTCATCGGTCTTGTCCAGTCCATCCGCAAGAGTCTTGAGGCCCAGGTCGAATCGCAGCAGCGCCTGGTGCAGACCATGCATACCCTTCCGGAGGCAGTTGAAGGCCTGAAGTTGGTCGGCGAGGCGACCGTCCAGCAGAAAGAAGTCCTGGGTGCCATCAGCAATCAACTGGAAACCCAGGTGAATCACAACCACGGGATGAGCCAGAGCCTCGAACGGTTTAACGATACCCTCCATTCGATGGAGGGGACCACCCGCAGCTTGTCCGAACGCGCCCAGCATTCGGAGGAGACCCTGCGTGAGCTGCTGGAGCGCTCTGAGAAGCGGGCCATGATGATGAACGGTGTGCTCGCGACCTTGTTGGTGCTGATCGCCTGCCTGGTTGGCTTTGGCACCAAGACCAACGGTAGCAAGCCGGGTAAGGCGCCTGTCCTTGCCCAGGCCCCGCCTGCCGAAGCACCGGTCCAGGGCGTCGCGGTCGAGCCCGGGCTCCCGGAGCCAAACAAGCCCGAAACGTCCCGTCTTGACACCGGGAAACCGGGAACCGGGCCGGCGACCCCCAAGGAGCCGGAAACCGTGAAGCCGAAGCCCGCGGTGGCCCAGGCCGCTCCCGGAGATCAACCACATTCCAAGCCCGAGCCCCCGGTCGAGGCGGAGGGGCCGACAAAGCCTGAAGTCGCCGATGCCCCGGAGCCGGACAAGCCGGGGAAACCCGAGCTTTCAGAAAAGCCCGGGCCGCAAAAGCCCAAGCCGGTTGCCCCCAAGCCGGAAAAGCCCGCGAAACCGGACTCCGTCAAGCCCGATCAACCCCGCTCGGACCCGCCCGAACCCATCAAGCCGGAACCCAAGCCCGACGCAACCCAGCCGGACAAGCCCGAA
>JAPYUI010000037.1 GCA_029936175.1 Kiritimatiellia bacterium | reverse complement strand
AGTTTCCGGGGTGTGGAATGGGCACCTTGCACGTGTGCCCTTGGAATGATTGGTCGTTCAGTTCTTGGGTCCGATATCTCCTTCATGCCGCCGGACCGTACCGCTCGCTGAGCGTTTCATCACCGATATTTTTCGGGCAGAAGATTTGCTAAAGCCTTCCCGCTTGATCATGGACTGCTCCGGCGGGATGGAGCCTTGCGCTGGCGGGAAGCCTTTCAGTACCCGGTCGATATCCTGAACCAGGTCTTCCCAGCTGGTGCAGCGGTGGATGGGATGCTTGGCAAGCATGCGCTCGATGAGGAGCACGCAGGCATTGCTGACCGCAGTATTGTATCGCCGGGGATCGGTCAGGATGAGCTCGTCGCTTCGCAGGCGTCGGAGTACTTCGTCCTCGTCGAACTCGGCAAAAGGAATATGCCCGGTAATCGCCCGGTAGAGTGAAGCACCCAGCGAATACACGTCGGTTCGGTAGTCAATATCCGGATCGTTTCGCGACTGCTCAGGGCTCATGTAGTTCGGCGTGCCTTCCACCAGGCCATCGATGGTGGCGGATAAGGGTTGCTGGTGATATTGCGCCATGCCCAGGTCGACGAGCACGGGGTAGCCTTCCGGGCTGAGAATGATGTTCGAGGGATTGATATCGCGGTGCATGACCCGGTGGGTCCCCCAGGCATAGAGCATGGCGTTTGCGATGTAGTGTACCAGGTAGAGCGATTCTTCCTCGTTGAACGGGCCTTTGCGGTCGCAGTAGGCATCAACGGTTTCCCCTTCAATATAATTCAGCGCAAGGAAGTAGGTGTTATCACTCGTGCCCGAGGCGACGCTGTAGACGAGTTGGGGATGCTTCAATTGGGCCGTGATTTCCATCTCTATGAGGAAGCTTTCCTTCGCGTAGTGGTCTTCCTGGAATTCCGGTGGAAGGATCTTTAAAGCCGCGGGCAGGAGATCACTTTCCCGCCGGGCGAGGTAGACCTTGCCCATGGCCCCGTTGCCGAGATAGCCTTCGATACGAAAGCCACGGACCCTATCACCCACTTGTGGATCGCTTGATGTCACAGGGCTTGTATACGCGATGCACGAGGGATTGTACAGGTGCCGTGTATCGGCCTGGCCGAAAATGGAGACGCGTTCAACGCGATATCGCAGGATTCGCCGGGCCGTGGCGCACGATCACCGGCATTCCAGGTTCCCGGATTTGACCGGGTTAAACAACTTTTCAGGGACGGCATGAAGGCCATGCTATTCCTTCCTTAAATACCGGTCAGGTGATCATGTTTCCCTCCTCGTCCAGCGGAGGATAGGGTTCTCCACGCTTGCGCAAACACGCCGCGACGCGCGGATAGGAGGCCTCGAATAAGCGTTTCTGGAAGGCGTCCTGATCCGTGATCGACGGTGCATACATACCGACGGCTTCCCGCTGACGCTTGGCCTCGAAGAGAATCACCGCTGCCGCGACCGATACATTCAAGGCATGCACAACCCCGGCGAGTGGGATTACGATATTCTCGTCTGCCAGGGCCAGGGCCTGTTCGGTCAAGCCATCCTCCTCGTTCCCCACCATGATGGCCGTCGGTTGGGTGTAGTCGACCTCCCGGTAATCCTCCGCCTCGTGGGCCAGGTGCGTGGCAAGGATGCGAAAGCCCTGCCCTCTCAACGTTGCGGCAGCTACCTCAATCGACGCGTGGCGTATGCGGGTGACCCAGCGATTGGCCCCGCGTCCGGCTAGGGGATTGCCTCGGTAATTCGACACCGCATGAATCGTTTCAACGCCCACGGTCTCACAGGTACGGGCGATAGCAGCCAGGTTCAGCGTTTTGTGCAGATCCTCATGCAGGATCGTCAGATCCGGTTGGCGGGTAGCCAGTACATGGCGGATTTTAGCGTAGCGTTCAGGCGTCATATGGATCTGAGTTTAACCGTATTCAGGCCAGTGGCCAAAGGTAATTATTCCGTGCTAGATGCTTGCCCCGTTCTGGCAAAGGTCGTAGCGTATCCCGATTTTTTGGAGGAAACCGGTTCATGAACATACACGAATACCAGGCGAAACAGTTATTCAAGGCTTATGGTATCCAGGTTGCAGACGGGACGCTCGCCACCACGGTCGATGAGGTTGCCGTGGCCTACGAGGCCTTTGGCGGTGTCTGTGCGGTCAAGGCCCAAGTGCATGTGGGCGGGCGCGGTAAAGCGGGTGGAGTAAAAATAGTGAAGACCGTCGAGGAGGCCCGGGCGGCGGCCGAAACGATTCTCGGCATGGATATCAAGGGGCACGTCGTTCACAAGGTGTATGTCGAGCAGGGTGCCGATATCGCCCGCGAAGCCTACTTGAGCGTGCTGCTGGATCGTTCAGCGAAGAATGTCGGCTATATTGCGAGCGCGGATGGCGGGATGGACATTGAAGAAGTGGCGGCCTCCACGCCGGAACGGATTCTTCGCTTCGGCAGCAACGACCGGTCCTTTCCCGAAGCCTCCGCCCGCGAATACGCGGGGCAACTTTTTGAGAACGAGAGCGTCGTTGACGCGGTCGTCGATGTGATGGAAAGGATCTTTAAGCTATACCTCGAAAAAGACGCGCAACTGATCGAGATCAACCCGCTGATTCTATCGGGATCCGGTGAGATCATTGCCCTGGATGGCAAGATGAGCTTCGACGATAATGCCTTGTATCGGCAGGAGGACCTGCTGTCCCTTCGCGACATGGACGAGGAGGACGCCAACGAGATCGATGCCAAGGGAAAAGGGCTCAGCTTTATTCAACTCGATGGCGACATCGGCTGCATGGTCAACGGGGCCGGCTTGGCCATGGCGACCATGGATATGATTAACCTTTTCGGCGGTGAGCCCGCTAACTTCCTGGACGTGGGTGGAAGTTCCAACCCGGAGAAGGTGGTCGATGCCTTTAAGTACATTCTTTCCAGCGGGCGGGTGAAAGCCGTGCTGATCAATATTTTTGGCGGGATCACCCGTTGCGACGATATCGCGAAGGGGATTCTTGCTGCATTCGAACAGATGGACATTGATATGCCGGTGGTGGTTCGCCTCGCGGGCACCAATGCCGAGGAGGGCAAGGCGCTACTTGAAGGCTCCAGCCTGATTCCCGCCACGACCTTGTCCGAAGCGGTAAAGAAAGCCATTAAACTTGGCAAAGGAAAAGCCGCATGAGCATTCTCGTTGACGAAAACACCAAGTTGCTCGTACAGGGCATTACCGGTCGCGATGGATCTTTTCACGCCGGCCAGATGATTGAATACGGGACCCGCGTGGTCGCGGGTTGCACCCCGGGTAAGGGGGGGCAGGATGTGCACGGCGTGCCCGTATATAACACGGTCCAGGAAGCCGTCGATGCGACCGGCGCAAACGTCACCGTCATCTACGTCCCGGCCAAGTTTGCTCCGGGTGCGATGCGCGAGGCCATGGAGGCCAATATCCCCCTGATTATCTGCATCACCGAGGGAGTTCCGATAAACGACATGGTCGATATTTATCACGGGGTTCGCGCACGCGGACTGCACTTGATCGGTCCCAACTGCCCCGGGTGTATTTCTCCGGGGAAAGCCAAGGTCGGCATCATGCCGGGGAATATTCACCTACCGGGAAAAATCGGGGTGATTTCTCGCAGTGGGACGCTCACTTACGAAATCGTTTATGCACTCTCGAACCTGGGTATCGGCCAGTCCACGTGCGTGGGTATTGGCGGCGACCCGATCGTCGGGACCAACCCGCGTGACCTGCTTCCGCTCTTTGAGAACGATCCGGATACGGAAGCCGTGGTGCTTGTCGGTGAGATCGGTGGTGATGAAGAGGAACTGACGGCGGAGTGGATGAAGGATAACTTCACCAAGCCGGCCTTTGCCTACATCGTCGGCGCCAGCGCGCCGAAAGGGAAGCGCATGGGACACGCGGGTGCGATTGTTTCCGGCAATGCGGGTACCGCGGAATCGAAAGTCGCGGCCTTTGAAGCGGTGGGTGTCAGCGTGGCGAAGACCATCGACGAAGTTGCGGAGATGGTCAAAACGCAACTGGGCCAGGGACTAGAATAATTCGGACGGGTTCCCGCCCTTGGATTCCAGTCCAAAGCGTTCGTAGGCCAACTCGGTGGCCACGCGGCCCTGTGGTGTTCGTTTCAGGTACCCTTCCTGGATCAGGTAGGGTTCATAGACTTCTTCAATCGTTCCACTTTCTTCACCAACGGATACCGCAAGTGAGCCCACGCCCACGGGGCCGCCCGCAAATTTATGGATGATGGTCTCGAGGATCTTCTTGTCCATTTCATCCAGTCCCAGGGCGTCAATGTCGAGCATGGTCAAGGCCTGGTCTGCGATCTCACGATTGATCTGGTTTCCTGCCCTCACTTGAGCGTAGTCGCGAACCCAGCGCAACAGGTTGTTGGCGATCCGCGGGGTGCCTCGGGAGCGGCGTCCAATTTCATCGGCCCCGTCGACATCGATATCGATGTTCAGGATGCGGGCGGAGCGTATGACAATATCGCGCAGGTCGGTGATACCATAATAGTCCAGGCGGTTCACCATGCCAAAGCGGGAGCGGAAGGGCGCCGACAGCAGGCCGATCCGCGTGGTGGCCCCCACCAGGGTGAAGTTGGGGAGGTTGAGCCGGACCGAGCGCGCGTTGGCCCCCTGGTCGATCAGGATGTCAATCATGTAGTCTTCCATGGCGGAGTAGAGGTATTCCTCAACCGTCCGCGGAAGCCGGTGAATCTCGTCGATGAACAGGATGTCGCCTTCCTCGAGGTTGGTCAGCAGGCCTGCCAGGTCGCCGGCTTTGTCGATCACCGGTCCGGAGGTAGAGCGGACATTCACTCCCATCGCCTCGGCCAGGATGTAGGCGAGCGTGGTTTTGCCCAACCCGGGTGGGCCGGAGAGCAGGACGTGATCCAGCACGTCATCCCGGCCCTTTGCGGCCTCGACAAAAAGCTCGAGACGTTCTTTCACCTTGCCCTGGCCGACATAATCCGAAAAGCGGAGTGGGCGCAGGCTCAGCTCAAAGTCCGGGTCAATCTGGGTCAGGTCTTGCGATGGGTGTTCTTCATCCATGTGCGGAGTGTAATCGGGACCGTTGCGGATGGAAACAATGATTTAGCAGGAAGTGAGAGGGCCCCCGCCCGATGCCCTGGCAGCTTTCATCGTAAGGAAATGATAAATGGCGGAATGGGCAGCGGTCCCTTGTAGTGAGCTAGATCGTACTCGCGTCCTAGTACTCGGACTTGGACATCTTGCTGCCACGCTTCCAGCCACTGTTATTGCTGCGGGTGCGCCGCTTGCGGGGAAAAATATTGAGCCTGGTCCGGGTGCGACGCAGATAGCGTAGCCCCAGGATCCCGAGTCCCGCCAGTGCGGCGGTCTGCGGTTCAGGAACGGACCGGCTACCCAGCAGGAGTGCGACATTGGCCAGGCCGATCTCATCGCGCGACCCGGAACCTCCCGCATCCGCGAATACAAAGCGAACGTAGACCGAATCACCGTCATTGATCTCCATGAACGTGTTGTTGTTCTGGAAGGTGACAAACCATGCGGGACTTGCGTCAGCAGCCTCCAGCGTGGTCATTCCCATGCCCGGCATTTGCTGGTAGTTCGAGCCATCAGTGGAAATATAAGGGATGATTGACGTGGAGCGGTCCTGGTCGTTGTGCTGGAAAATATCGTACTGCAGTGTGAGGCTGTTCACGGTGCGACCCAGCCCGTTTTCGAAGAGAAATTCCACGAAGTCCCCGGTTCCGGGCCCATTGAAATCATTGCCGCTGGGTTGCACGCCGAAGGTGGATACGCCCTTGGCGGTGAAGTTCCACAGGCCACCCGTGGTTTCGCCACCGCTGGAATTTCCGCGGGCAAAATCACCGGTGGTCTTGGTGTCGCCAAAATTCAGGACACCATCCGATGCACCTTCAATGTGGATATTGTTGGAGTCGAACATGCCGGCACCCCCGCCAGGTTGGAAGCCCGAGCCATCGTAATCATCGAAGTCGATGGTAAACATCTGGTAGGCCTGATTCACGATCACGGCCGCATCGCACAGGGCGATACCCATGAACAAACTCATCACACAGGCTGAAAATGTCTTCTTCATCTTTTTTACGCGGTCGGGAATCCGGGCTGGTACAGGAAACCATACCCGAAAGGGAGACAGCTGTCTAATGGTTTCTCATTTATTTGGGTGTCGTAACCAATTAACGTTAAATGACTTAGCATATTTTGTTGGCGGGGTTTGCCTCATCCCTTCGTCGATGCGACGCCTGTTTTGGCTGCGTGGCCGATCCGGGTTCTCGTCCGGCAGGGCTTAGGGCATGCAAATCAACCCCGGGCGGATTTTCGACCAGCTATAGTGCAGAAGTTCCGGTTCGATATTCCCGGGAGAGGGAAAGGGTGGATCCTGCATACCGGTCGCACGGAGGGCCTGGCGGAGGCGGGCGATCGAAAATGAAGGCGACGCGGCCCGTCTGGCTGGAGGCCTGGAGCAGGCATTATAAAATTACCGCCAGCCTATAATGGTAAAAACTTGTGTCGGTAAGGTACGAATATTATGGAAGGTTTATGGGTATAGAAGAATTTGACAATTTTGACTTCTGGTACGCGGTCAACAACACCGAGGTGTTGAAATCGCCGTCCCGCCAACTGGAAACTTTCGGCACCACCATGGTCAATTATTTCCTGATTAGCGAGCTGATGGACTCGGTAGATAAAGTGCGGGTACGCGAAGGCCGGATCGAGGCATCGCGTCCCCAGATCCTGACGCCGGACGATTTTGGTCAAGCGGCCCTTGAGGGTTTCTCCGATAGTGAGGCAGCCCGTTACGTGGACTGGCTGAGCCAACATGCGCAGCACTTGCGTATTCTTCAGTATGGATTCGCCATCAGTAAAGAGAACGTCAATGACCACGTCGTCTCTGATGCCATGGGGCAAGTCGTCGACAACGTGACGCGCGACGTGGCCAACCGTGAAGATCCGCTCAGTGCGATCCTGGTGGGGGTTGATCAACCTTGGGAGGTCTGTTTGCTCAAACTGATGGTTGATCTGGTTGAAAACAGTGCCCGGGGGAATATTCGGGATCTTGAACAGCATGGCTATCCGGGCGAACCCCAGAACCGAGGATCGGAGATCGACCAGGCCTTTCTCGCCGCATCCCGGGATACCTCGCGGATTTCCGACCTTCACAAGCACCTGGTGCAGCTCGGCGTCTTTGAGGAGTACGAAGATCGTTTTTTTGCACTCGTTCGCGCATCCGAAGCCTCATAGGAAAGGAATGGTCAGATGATGGAAATTCTTGGTTTAGGCACCTTGGCTGGTGTTCTTGTTGTGTTGGTTGGCCTTGGTGTTGTGCTGGGGCTTTTTGCCATAAGCCTCTATAACAAACTCGTTGGCGGTCGAAACCAGGTAAAAAATGCCTTTGCCCAGATCGATGTACAGCTCAAGCGGCGCTACAATCTTATTCCCAACCTGGTGGAGACGGCCAAGGAATACATGTCGTACGAGAAGGAAACCCTCGAGGCGGTCATCAGCGCCCGAAATTCGGCCATGTCGGCCGTGGAAAAAGCGGAAGGCAACCCGGCGGATGGCGAGAGCATGAAAAGCCTCATCGCTGCCGACCGTGCGGTGACCGGTTCCCTGGGAAAGCTTTTTGCGCTTTCCGAAGCCTATCCGGATCTCAAGGCGAATCAGAACATGATGCAGCTGAGCGAGGAGTTAACGTCAACCGAAAACAAGGTCGCTTTCGCGCGACAGGCCTACAACGATGCGGTGATGAAGTTCAACACGGCCATCGAATCCTTCCCGGCCAATTTATTTTCCGGTGGCCTGGGCTTCAGGCCCTCTGAATTGTTTGAGGTTGAGGCCGAATACCAGCGTGATGCACCCGAAGTGAAGTTTTAACCGGGCGGGTTGTTCCGCCCGCTGTGCGCCATGGATTTCTTCGCTCGCCAGGATGCCGCTCGCAAAAAGAGCGGACGCTTGGTGGTTTACTTCCTTGCCGCAGTCGCCCTGATCATCGTCACCGTCTACGTATTGGTCGCGGCACTCGGCCTATATTTTTCCGGGCCCGATTTTGTATTCTGGAACGCGGGTATTTTCTTCACGGTCAGCCTGGTGGTCTCGCTCGTCGTGTTCCTCGGCTCGCTCTACAAGCTGGGTATCATCCGGAAGGGTGGCGCGGCGGTGGCGAACATGATGGGGGGACGCCTGGTCCCCACCAACAGTGACGACGTCCTGGAACGTCGAACCTTGAACGTGGTGGCCGAAATGGCCCTCGCCTCCGGGGTTCCGGTCCCGCCGGTGTACCTGATGGAGAACGAGGCGTCGATTAACGCCTTTGCTGCGGGCTTCAATTCGGACGATGCCGTTATCGGGATTTCCCGCGGAGCGGTGGACGCGTTGACCCGTGACGAACTGCAGGGGGTTGTTGCCCATGAGTTCAGCCACATCCTCAATGGCGATATGCGGCTCAACATCCGGCTCATCGGCGTCATCCATGGCATCCTCCTGCTTCACCTCATCGGCTATGGCTTGATGCGGATCGTCGGGCGCACGTCCTCCAGTCGCGACAGCGCCAAGGTCCAGTTGCCCCTGCTGGTTTTTGCCGTGTCCCTGATGGGCCTGGGCTGGATCGGCGTATTCTTCGGCCGTTTGATCAAGAGTGCCGTGTCGCGTCAGCGGGAGTATCTCGCGGATGCCTCCGCGGTTCAGTTCACCCGGAATCCGGATGGCATCGGCGGGGCCCTGGTCAAAATCGGACGAAGCTCCCACAATAGCCACATTGGGCATCCACGGGCCGAGGAACTCAGTCACTTGTTTTTTGGCAATGCCGTGAAGCGGCTGTCGGGCCTCATGGCTACCCATCCACCCTTGAAGGATCGTATTATGGTCCTGCTCCCCCACTTCGATGGCCAATTCCCGGCCTTGACTGAGCAGGAGCTGGATGAGAATCGCGTAGAGGCCGGCCTGACGCAAGCACCCGGTGCCACCATGCTGACCCATGAGCGGTCGGTCGCCCATGTGGGTGAGATCGTCCGTGCCCCGGAGGAGCTGCTGGATATCATCGGTGCACCGTTGAGTGATCACGTGGCGCTCGTGCGGCGGATGCTGGACAAGCTTCCCGAAGTGATCCTGGAGGCAGCCCATGAGCCCTTTGGGGCCCGGGCACTGGTATACGTCCTCCTGCTGCATCGCGAGGAGGACCTGCGTGAAAAACAGATAGGCTGGCTGCGCACGCATGCGGATAAGCTGGTCTTCCAGGAAACCCTCCGATTGATGGGTTTTCACGATAACTTGCCACCGGAGGTCCGCCTGTCACTGGTCGACCTGTGCCAGGCCGCTTTGCGCGCCCTATCCCCCGGGCAATACGAGGCTTTTCGCGCAAACGTGCTCGCCCTTTCCAACGCGGATCAACAGGTGACCTTGTTCGAGTACACGCTGCGGCACGTCCTGGTTCGCCACCTGGATGCCACGTTTCGGAAACCGCGAAGGAACATTATCCGGTACCATTCCTTTGCCCGGCTGAAAAAAGAATGTGCGGTCATCCTATCGATGCTTGCCCGGTATGGGCACGCGACTGAAGCGGTGAGGGAGGAGGCCTTTGAAGTGGCGCGTCGGCATCTGTCCACCATCGCGGATCACCTGGCCCTGCTTCCTGAAACAAAATGTACCCTGGAGCACTTTGACGATGCCCTGGATCAACTCGCCCAACTCGAGTTTCGATACAAGAAAGAGTTGCTGGTTGCGTGCATGGCGAGTATGGCCTTTGACCAGTGCTTGACCGTGACCGAGGCGGAACTGTTCCGCGGGATATCGGGTGCGCTGGAGTGCCCGGCCCCCCCCTGGCTGCAGCTGCAGTCATTAAAGGATACATGATGAAGAAATATTGGCTGATTTGGCTGTTGGGATTGCTCGGACTTTTGGCCTGCGGTGCGGATGTGCCGATGAAGATCAGCCAGGCCGACCTGATAAAGCGCCAGGCCGGGGAAAAAGAATTCCTCCTGCTGGATGTGCGCAGTGCTTTGGAGTACCGGCGCGGGTACATCAAAGGAGCGACATGGATACCGCACGGCGAAATTGACGAGCGCGCCCAGGACTTGGAAGCCTTCAAGGACAAGGAGGTTGTGGTCTATTGCCAGTCGGGTATCCGTTCGGGGAAAGCAATCCGGGTACTCAAGTCGAAGGGCTTTACCCGGGTCGTCCAGCTCGATGGCGACTTCGGTGCCTGGATTCGTGCCGGTCGCCCTGTAGCAAAGCCCTGACGCGAGTGCGCTTCATCATCTGGTGGTGCTTCCCAGGCATTCTCCCACCGCCTTCTCCATGCCGTCTATAAAGGCTTGAATGCTGAACTGCTCGGCCCGCGCCCGGATAATCCCGGCATCCCAGTTCATCTCGGCGGCTGTTTCGATCGCTGCCACCAGGTCCGATTCCCTTTGCTCTGCGAAGAACAGCCCGGTTTTGCCGTCGACCACGGTTTCCCTTACCCCGCCTTTTCCGTAGGCGATGACGGGTTTGCCGCAGGCCATGGCTTCAACCGGGACGATCCCGAAATCCTCCTCGCCGGGAAAGACCAGGAAGCGACATCCGCGCAAGGCTTCGCGCAGGACTTCATCGGACTGACGGCCCATGAATTCAATCGTCGGCCCGGCCTGTTGTTTCAGCGCGCCGAGGTCGCTTCCGCTTCCCATGATCTTCAAGGGATAGCCGATGCGGTTATAGGCCTGGATCGCCAGGTCGACTTTTTTGTATGGAACCATGGCGGAAACGATAAAGTCATAGCCCCCGTGTGTAGCACCCGCGGGCGTAAAATAATCTGTGTCTGCGGGTGGATATACCACCACTGCATCACGATTATAGAATCGCTGGATGCGTTCGCGCACGTGCTCGCTGATGGCAACGAAAAGGTCGATCTCCGCAGCGCTTTTCCGGTCCCAGCGTTGGAGGGAGCTCAGGATGGGGTCATAGATCGCCCGCTTCAGGGGGTTGCGCCCGAAATATTCATCGCGGAAAAGCCAGGCATAACGCATCGGCGTGAAGCAGTAGCAAAGATGCCGGGTCCGCCCGGTTTTCGGAAGGCCCTTGGCCACGCAGTGGCTGGTCGAAATAATCAGGTCCCCCTCCGGCGGGTGGAAGCGGCGAATGATCCAGGGCATCAGGGGAAGAAAATACCGATAGGTATCCATCACCCGGGGTACTTTCTGCAGCCAGGAAGTGTGGATGGGATGCTTTTCGATGCGCTCGCTCACCGATCCCGGATTGTGGATGAGGGTGTAGATATCCGCATGGGGGAAGCCATCCGCCAGGATCTCAAGCACGCGTTCACCCCCGCGCATGCCTGTCAGCCAGTCGTGGCAGAGCACGGTGTCCATGTTTTCCCATGTCGGCGGATAGGCCATCATGTTGTTACATACGCTAAAGCCCGGGGGCTTTACGACCACGAAATAAGCGAACCCATCGGGCCTGAACCGCCGCACCACGGTCCATATGTGGTGTGCAGGTCCTGCTGAACACGGTAACGCCTATCCTGCTTGTGAATGTTCCCGGTATTCTGTTACCCTCCACCCGTGTTCAATACCCTGGATCAGATCTGCCCGCTCTTTGCCCGGGAGTTGCTGGAGCAGTCGGCCCGCAGGCGGACCTATGTGATTCGCACCGTCTTTGCCGCCCTGTTCTTCCTCAGTTTCCTCGTCCTCCTTTGGGCCACGACGCATGGAAAAGGAATCTCGATGCTGGGCACCGGTTTGAAACTCTTCAAGTCTGTAGTGACCATACAATTCATGGCGATCTATCTCTTTCTCCCGGCCCTGTTTTTCGACGCGATTGCCCGTGAACGGGAAGCCGGATCCCTGGATCTCCTCTTGATAGCCATGCCTTCGCACGCCGTGGTGAACCAGAAATACTTCAGCCGTCTCCTTCCGGCCTTCAATTTCCTGCTGATCGCGCTGCCGGTGTATGCGATTTGCCTGTTGTATGGTGGCTTGCAGATCCAGGAACTGATCCAGGGCGTCTTTTACCTGGTCCTCACCTGTTTCCAGGTTGGGGCCTACGCCCTGATGATCTCCGCATTGTGCCGGAGCGCGATGCAGGCGCTTATCGCGGTATACGTGGGCTATGCCTTGGTAGTGGTCTGGACGATTTGTTCCTACAGTCTGTTCGGGAGTTCCATCGCGGACGATGTGACCCTGCCGCTTGTCTTTTACGGCCAGTGGGTCACCGAGGACTTTTACTGGTCGGGGATACTCTTGATCGGTGCCAACCTGCTGCTGGCGGAACGGGCGGTGGTGTATCCGGACCTGGTCCTTCGTTGCATCCCGAAGCGACTGCGTAAAGCCAGGATCCAGCCCAAACGCCCCTTGCCGGAAGATCGTCCGATTCGCTGGATCGAACAGATCCAGACCATCCGCTTCTCTCCTCGACGCGGGTTGCTGTTTTCGGGGTACCTACTCATCGCGCTGGGTTTGCCTTGGGTGGTTTACCTGGTGAGCATGTCTTATTCCACGAAGGATAACCTGGTCATGTTGCTGCTGCTTGCCTGGGTGCTTGTGGCACTCCGGGTAGGCGTGCGCTGCCTGGATGCGGTGACACGCGAGCGGGACAGCGGTACGCTGGGCGTGTTGATGACCGCCCCGGTGAGCGGACGTACCTTTATCGAGGAGAAGGCATGGATCATTAGCTGGTACCGCAATATCATGTTGGCGGCCGTTGCTTGCTGGTTGGTGATCAAGATCTGGTATCTCCTGCAACAGGGGAGCCTTTCCTGGGCAGGGGCGGGGCCTGGGGCCCCAATGGCTGTCGCCCTCTCTTGTGCCAAGTACGCCTTGCTCACCCTGCTTCCGGTCCTTATCTTTGTCCCCCTCTGCGGTTGGACGAGCTTTTACATTGCCCTGCGCGTACGCCATCGAAACCGGGCCGTGCTGACCATGCTCTTTGTACTCATCGCATGGACCCTTTTCCCCTTGGCGGTTGTCTTGGGCCTGTTTGTGGAAACCATGAATATCAAGGGTCCCCTGCTCCTGCCGCTGGGCATGCCGAGCCCCCTGTTTACGATCCTGCTCACCGAATTTCCATCGGGGATGCAGCTGCGCTTTGGCCCCCTGTACCGCTTTGCCGCCATGCTCAGCCTGCCGCTCTTCTGGATGCTGATGCGCTATATTCGTGGGTGCGTGCTGCGGCGGGCCGATGAAATGCTGTACGAATGAAGAACCTTCAAAGGACACGTTGCCTCGCATCCCCGTGGTGAAGCTGTCCGGCACCTAAAACGTGTGGAAATCCTAATCGACCTGGAGGATGAACTCGCTGATCCGGCCTTCAAAGGCCTGGCTTCCGTAGCTCACGTGATCGATATCCACAGGATTTATCGGATAGGTGAAGCGGTTGACCCGTTTGCCGCCGACGTGCCATTCGAGTTTCCAGGCGGGTGTCCGCGTGTCGAGAATGATCTGCAGGACGAGGGTCTCGATGGGGTCGTCTATTTCGAGTTTAAAGTGTGCTACCGTGCCGCCCGTGCTGGTGAAGACCTGGTGGTTACTCAGGTACTTCATGCTGGCGATCGGTCGGTTCATGCTCGCCCAGGTCGAGCGCGAATCCTTGTGGTGCAAGGCGAGTGAACCGCCCTCGGTGAAGCCGAGCAGGAAGGCGCTGTTAACGGCTTGTGGCGTGGAGGAGGGTTTGAGCTTGACCGACAGGCTGTAGCGATGACCGTCCTCCGGTATGAAGGGGAGCAGGGCGACGACATTTTCTTCCTTGCGGAGTGCGCCATCCGCCTTGGCGGAGCGCGTACCTTTCCAGGAGATTCCGGGGGATGCCTTGTCGGGACGCAGTCCCGCCAGGTCCACGTTGGGCCCCCCGTCGAATTTCTCATGGAAGAACCCGGGCAATATCGGGATCGCGGGATGCAAGGGCCTGGCAATCTGCGGGGCTTCCGTAAATAAGGCCAGGTTGGCTCGTTCGAGTTTTTCTGCGGTTTGGGATTCACCCGTAAATCGTGCGGCTTCGCCCTGTCCAAGAGCGATCATCCGGGCCTTTCCAACCTTGAGCGAGGCTTCGACCTTGCCCTTGAACACGTGGACTTCGGTGTCCCGGCCCTGGTCTACCTTTACGCCGAATTCCGTGCCGAGGTCGACGACGTTCGCATCCGGGGTCTGCACGTTGAAGCCGACGGCTTCCGCGGGCACAACGGCAACGACCTTTCCCGCGTCGAGGTGCAGTTGGTTGTACCCGTCCACCCGGAAGGTGGCGGGCCCCTGGATCTCCGCGAGTACGTTGGAGTCGAGTCGCAGTTTTACCCGGCCCTCGTCGAGGACACAGGTGGCCTGGCCCAGGGCCTGGCCGGGGACGGCCCCTCCGCGACTCCAGGTCGTTCGCCGGGCCTCGATGACGGTTGCGTAATGGACCACGAGGGGCTTGGCCGTGAAGGCCTCCAGGTACGGCATGTGTTGTTTGATGTTCGGCCAGGCACCGTGCAGTATCATGCCGAAAAAACCGAGCAACAGACAGGCCGCCGCCGTGGATGCCCAGTCAAAACGGGATCGCGTACGGGACGGGATAAAAGCCAACTCTTCTGCCGCGGGCGGAATCTGTTCTTCGCTGAGGCGATAGAGATCTGCAGAGAGTTTCATGTAGGCGACATAGAAGGCGGTCGCTTCTTCATGCCCGCGCAGGATGGCCTGCAGGCGTGCCTGCTGGTCGACCCGCAATTCGTTGTCGAGCATGAGGTCCAGCAAGGCCTGGAGTTCACCTTCAATTTCAACGGGTAGGCTCATGATTCCTGCGGACGTTGGAGGTTAAAGCTCACGCATTCGTACAGTCGTTTGCGAATGCGGGCCAGCGCTTTATACGCGGCCTGGATTTTACGACCGGAAGCCTGGGCGACCTTTTCGACGCGCGCACCCTGCTGGTAACGGGAGAGGATAAACTCGCGGTCGCGGTCGTTGAGTTTCTGCAGGCACTGCTGCAGCATTTCGTATCGCCGGTCGAGGATGACCGCATCCTGTTCAAACTGGATGGCAACCTTTTCCAGGATGTCGTCATCGAAGATGAGTTTAGAGTTTCCGGCCTTGCGCTGGAAGTTGCGGGTCTTGTAATAGGCGATCTTGAAGGACCAGGCGATAAAGTTGGTAGACGGGTCGAATTTGTCAAATTTTTCCCACATGGTGATGAGACTCTCCTGCAGGAGGTCCTCACTGTCGGCGCGGTTTCCGGTCAGGCTGAAGACATACCCGAAGATTCGGTGCCGGTTCTCCGACACAAGCCGGAGAAACTCCTTGTGATGGTCAGATGTGTTCATTACAGGAAGAATATGTGGGTAAATGGCTGGATTTGGACCCGCAATCAACGATTTATTCTAAGCACTTGCCCGGCAAAGGCTTGCATTGCTGTATTTGGGGCGAAAATAGTCAAGGTATCCGTTCCAGCATGGCCTTGATCTCCGTGAACTCGCTGAATCGCGGGGCTATTTCAAGGGTTTCCTCGAGTTCTTTCCGTGCCTCGGGAAAACGTTCGGCGAGAAAATAGGCCTTTCCCAGATAAAAGTGCGCCGCGGGATTGAAGGCGAAGTGGGCCGCGATCTGTTCGATCTTCGGCAGGGCTGCTGTGATCGGCTCCTCCTCGACCAGGCTCTTTGCAAAGGACAAGGCGAAATCAACGCTTTCCGGAAAACGTTGTGACAGGCCTTCAGCAAGGTCACGCGTGCGTGCTGGATCCAGGCCCAGCATCCGGTTGGCCTGCACCAGGCCGTGTGTCGCGATGGCTTCCCCCGGATCTGCCCGGTGCAGTCGACCAAACCACTCGCGGGCCGGTTCATACTGCCGGTGCGCGTAGGCCAGGGAAGCAAGTTTCATGACGATCGCCGGGGGCAGGTTGGTTTCGGCTGCGATGACATTTAAGCGGGCCAGGCCCTTGGCCGGGTCCTTTTGTGCGTAGGCGAGTTGTGCCTCGACCACCCGGACTTCGATGTGATCGGGTTCAAGTACCAGGGCCTGGTCGAGTGCCGCCCGGGAAGCATCGTGCTCGCCCTGTGCGAGTCGGGCCTCGGCCAGTATGGAAAATTGACGGTAATAGTTTCCGTCGAGCTGGATGGCCGCCTCCGCCTCCCGTATGGCAGTCGGGTACAGGTGCTTTTTCAGGTAGATCTGGGCGAGTACGGTATGCCCCATGGCTTCATTCCGGGGCATGGGTTTCTCGGTGAGTTCATCCGCCAGTCGCTTGGCTTCATCGAAGCGTCTCGCCAGTATCAACATCTCGGCCAGGCGTGCTTTTGCGTAGGCCCAGTTTGGATTGCGGTGATACGCCTGTTTCATGGTGGAAAGTGCCAGGTTTAACGTGCCTTCGAGCAGGTGGTGTTCTGCTTGCTCTGCGAGTACTTCGTAATGGCCCTGATCGATTGCGGCTGCCTGCTTGAGCGCGGTTTGGGCGGCTTTGCGCCTGCCGGCCAGGCGGTCGATCTTTGCCAGTTGGATATGGGCGTGCAGGTTGGCCTTTTCCAGGGTGACCGTTCGTGCATAAAAATGCCGGGCGAGGTCGTGGTCGTGCAGGGTATTCACCGCCATGTTGCCGGCCTGCAGGGCTTCCTCTGCCGTTAGGCCCGGGTGGGCATTCAGCGAATGCAAGGTCTCCCGCATCTTCGGCAGCTGTTCGGTTGCGCTATAGGACGAGGCAAGAAGTAGTTTTGCTTTTGCGAGGTCCGGTCGGGCCGTTGCCAGGTTTTCCGCGGCGGGCAGGGCGCGCTCGGCATGCCGCGTCAGCATGGCCAGGCTGACGAATTTCGTGACGGCCAGCTCGTTGGTCGGGTTGAGAAGCGTGGTGGCCTGCAGTTGATTTAAGGCCTGAGCCCACAGCCTGAGCTCCAGCAGGGTATCCGCAAATTCGGCGCGGACCACGCTGTTGGAAGGGTCTTCCCTGACGGCATTCATATAGGCGATCCGGGCCTCCATATAATTCTTTTTGAAGACCATGTTGCGTGCGCGTTCGAGCGGATTGTGGATAGCGGGTCGCATCAGGCGCTTCAGCTGCTGGGTGGCTTGACCCGGCAGGATCATGCGGGCCAGTCGACGGGCGGGGGGATAGGAAGCCGCTGCGAAGCTCACGCCGGCCCAAAGCAGCAGGGTTGCCATGGTCATGGGGATAACTCGCAGGGGCTTGCGCTTCTCCTGCAGGCAGAAGGGCGTGGCACATTGTGCGGGGTCCGGTGCCTTCGTGCAGGGGCATAACAGCCGCGCCAGCCAGAGGTTTGTGTACCGGCTGGCCGGGACGTTTCGCTTGACCTTCAGCCCGGCATTGAACTTGGTATTGCAGTAAAAGCACTTCGGCCGGGTGAAGCAGGTCCAGCGCAGGAATTCCCAGGCGTTCCGGAGTAAATCGACATGGAAGTAACAAGCGTCCAGCGGGAAGAAGAGTACTTTTTTCCATAGCGGCTTTGGCCATGTGTAGGGCTTTTGGCCGCCACGCCGATTCTTCCTGAAGAGATGGAGATTCATGGTTATTCCTTCAGGTGACCTCGTCCAGTTAGCGAAGGTTCTCCATTAACCGTATCAACTTTTGCCTGAGCTTACGGGTAAGTCCGGCGATCAGGCCTTCGATCCTCTTCACCGTGGTCAAGGCAGGCATCTGGGGAATATAGCAGAAGCACGACAGAATTTTAAGCTGTTTATGACCCGGCCAGCGTGTACGCTTAGCCTCGTATTTTAACCAGAGGATAAAGCATGCCACATACTCGTAGATCCTGGATAGGACTTGCCGGCACGGCCACCGCCGCCGGACTTCTGACCAAAGGTACGCCTGCTGCACACCACGAATCAGCCAGGGCGAAGCCCTGGCGGTATTGCTTGAATATGAGCACCGTACGTGGGCAAAAGCTGGATATCGTCCAGCAGGTTGATCTCGCAGGCAAGGCGGGATACGACGCGATCGAACCCTGGATGGGGGACTTGAATGCGTACAAGGAGGGTGGTGGGTCCCTCAAGGACCTCAAGAAGCAGATCGATGAATACGGCCTGACGGTCGAGAGTGCAATTGGTTTTGCCAAGTGGATTGTGGACGACGAGACCGTGCGTGCGCAGGGTCTCGAGCAGGCCAAAAGAGATATGGACCTGCTTGCACAAATTGGCGGGCGGCGAATCGCCGCCCCGCCCGTAGGTGCAACCAGGGAACCGGGCCTCGATATGTGGAAGGCGGCAGAGCGATATCGTGCCCTGCTCGAATTGGGGGAAGCCATGGGCGTCGTGCCACAGATGGAAGTCTGGGGTTTCAGTAAGAATTTCAGTCGACTCGGTGAGTCGATGTTCGTGGTGATCGAGAGCGGTCATCCCCAGGCCTGCCTGCTTCCGGATGTGTATCACATCTACAAGGGCGGCTCAGACTTTGCCGGCTTGAAGGGGATCAGCGGCCAGGCGATCCAGGTGTTGCACATGAACGATTATCCGGATATCCCGCGCGAGTCGATCGGCGATAAGGACCGGGTCTATCCCGGTGATGGGGTGGCCCCCTTGAAGACTATTTTCGGCTACTTTAAAGCCGCAGGTGCCCAGCCCGTCTTGTCGCTGGAGTTGTTCAACCGGACCTATTGGAAACAGCCGGCCGAAGCGGTCGCCCGAACCGGCCTCGCCAAGATGAAGGCAGCGGTAGAGGGCTAGCCCTGGCGACCGTATCCTTTTGCGAATCAAGCCCAGGCCGGCCTTATAGCCATTCATCTGCGGAAACGTGCATTACCTGCACCAAGTCCCTTTATCTTCTTTTGCAACCGGGCCTTGCGCGGTAGACTCGGCCCATGCCCCAACTCGTCCAATGCCCCGCCTGTGCCCAACCCTACGAAATCGACGACGACATGGTGGGAGAGGCATTCATCTGCGACTGCCAACAAGCGTACGAGGTAGCCGCCGACTTGTCGCTGGTCGCCATCCAGTTACGACAAGCAGGTGCGCCGTCCGCCAGGAAAAGCCGGTCGGAACGGACGCGCTCGGCGACTGCTCCCCGGAAAAAGAAGCAGGGCCAGCCCCGTGTCTTCCTCTGGATCTTCATGATCTTTGGCCTCGGCGCGGTCGTGACCGCGGGCGTGATGATGCTTCAGATGAACAAAAAGCAGGTGACCGACAAAAAAGCTGAAGCTGCGAGGTTGGCTGCAGCGCGTGCCGCGATTACCGCCAAGCCCTCCTCGCCGGGTGTAAAAAAGAAACTGACCCTTACCTTGAACGGTGACCAGGTAACGGATGTCGCCGCTTCCACCACCCTTGAAACGCCCGAGCCCGTTGTGGACTCCTCAGGCCCGGATTGGCAGGTGATGCCGGATCCATCTCCCGCGAGCTGGGCCCTGGCCGGTGATCTCGTTCCAACGAATTTTCCCGCCGCGAGTCGAATCCTCTTGCCGAAGCGTCCCAGTCCTTTCGTGGTGGCCCTGCAGCCGGGAGAGGAGGTCGCCGAGATCTTTCAGTTCACCCTGTTTGACCTGAGTAAGGGTACGGTGGTGAAGAGCGTTGAGACGCCGGTGTCTCCCTACCTGCAGCGGGAAGACTGTGCGGTGAGCCCGGATGGAAAATGGGTGGCGCGCGAGGAAAGCCGCGAATCGCTGAAAGGGATTCGAATATGGGATGCGGCGACCGCGACCCCGATTCATCGTTTCCCGGATGTCTCGGAGGGTGCCGAGGTGCTCTTGCAGGAATTTTCCGATGCCGAACACCTGGTCGTGGTTTACGGAAGTAATCCACGGAAGGTCCGTCGCACTAACGTCGCGAAACAGTTGGAGGTGAATGTGTTTGAGACGGCCCAGCTCAGCGCCCGCGATGCCAGGGCGAAGCAGGTCTTTGCGATCAGCCCCGGCGGAACCTATCTCGCGATTCTCACCCGCGGGGTGCGCGGCCTGGTCTCGATTTACCACCTGGAAAGCGGCGAGCTCGTGGGCAGGTTGAAAACGGGAGAGGGCCGCAAGGAGTGCACACCGGAAGGACTGGCCTTTTCAGACACCGGGACTTCGCTGGCAGCGCTGACGCGCAAGGACGGGGGTGATTATTTTATCACGGGCTGGAATGTTGAGAGTGGCCAGCTGAATGCCGAGGCCGGGCCGATCGCATCCGGAGAACTCGACCTGCCGGAAAACGTTGCGCCGTTGCTCTGGCTCCGCGATAGTTCCGGCTGGTTGGTTTCCGGACGCCTGGTTCTCGATCGGGCAGGGCAGGTGTTGCAGACCCTGGAGGCGGTGAAAACGGAACGACGCGACTACCGGGTTGCGGACGGGAACCGGTTGATTCGCTTCTCGCACGAGGCCCCTTCCCTGAGGATCGTCGAGATTCAATAGCGCGGCCCGGTGCCTGCGCCTGCAGGACGACCCCGTCGTTTATTCGTTGAATGCGATTTTGCCCGGTTTGCGCAGGATGATCGCCGGCGTGCCCTTAAACCCGTGTTTATTCACCTTGAAACTCGCACGGATCTTTCCCGGGAGTTCGTTGTAGACCGCATGGATCAAGCCGGTTTCCGCATCGAAGATCAGCCGGATCACCGCGTCATCGGGCATATCCGCTTTCAAGGGATGATGGTCTGTAGGGGTGAGATTGAATATGCGCAGGTTGTCTTGTTCCTGGCGTTCGCTGAAATCGAAATGCTTCAAGAGGCCTTTGTAACCATAAAGTCCATCGATAATGTAGTCGGAGGGGCTGAGTAAATGATCGGGTCCGATTGACCAGCTGGGTTCGTCGCTGCTTTCGCCCATCGGTTTCGCTCCCGGGGACTCGGTCCAGGTATAACATTGATCGCCATCCCAGACGGTGTTCAGGCGGCCATTCGGATCCTCGTAGTAGGTCTTGTAGCGTTTACCGGTCTTGAAGAACCAGGTGATGAACGAATGTTGTTGGGCGTTCCCCCCCTGGTTTTGGTGGTTGATGGTCACCTGGCCCTCGAAATAAAGGGCCTTCTTGCGGGCAAGCATTTTGCCCAGAGCCTCCACCTCACGCGTGATGGCGGGGTCGGTTTCCGACCAGCTCACCGACGCGGACAGAAGTCCTGCGATGATCAAAAAGATCATTCGTGGCATACCCTGACCCCATGTATTTTTCCATGTACTAGCCATCTCTCACTACAATGGGTGTTTCATGGGATAACGTACAACTATTTGCAAGTCTGTTGGTGCTTTATCCCAATTTTCGTGAGACGGGTTTAGCACTTGGAATTTTTCCTGCGACTTTCGTTGTCTTGCTTCGGTAGCATGCAAAGGGCCTCCGCGTATGTGTTTTCGTTTCCGGGATGCGCGGTCGTCACCTATGGATTGACCCCTATTATGGGTATTGGTATGAACGTCTTATGATTCGTGTCGAGCAATTGACAAAAAAATACGCCGCGACCGTCGCGGTGGATAACCTGAGTTTTCGGGTTGACCGCGGGGAAATCGTGGGTTTCCTCGGGCCGAACGGTGCCGGAAAAACCACGACGATGCGTATTATCTCCGGCTATCTTCCCGCTACGGGTGGCCGGGTGGAAGTCGCCGGACGCGACGTCTTCAAGGAGTCCATGGAAGTTCGCAAGCGTATCGGCTATCTGCCGGAGAACTGTCCGCTCTACCTGGATATGCGCGTGGATGAATACCTCAAGTACCGGGCCAACCTCAAAGGCGTTCCGTTGCGGGACCGCAAGGAGCGTATTCGCGCGGTGAAACTGAAGTGCAGCCTGATGGACGTCAGTTCGCGTATTATCGGCCAGTTGTCCAAGGGCTACCGCCAGCGCGTTGGCCTCGCCGATGCCCTCGTGCATGACCCGGAGATCCTGATTCTCGACGAGCCAACTGCCGGCCTCGATCCCAACCAGATTCGCCAGGTGCGAAAGATGATTCGGACTTTTGCCGAGACCCATACCATTTTGCTGAGCACCCACATCCTGCCCGAGGTCGAAACCACCTGTGACCGGGTCCTGATCATCAACGATGGAAAGATCATCGCTTCCGATACGCCGGAAACGCTGCGCAACCGTTTGCAGTCGAGTGCGCACCTGGAGCTTGAAGTGAAGGCGCCGGAGGAGGAGGTAAAAAATGCCTTCAAGCGCCTCAAGGGCATTCGTTGCATGCACACGCGCATCTTGGACGAGTGGACCCTGGCGAAGCTGGAGTGCGAGGAGGGGATGGACCTCCGCGACAAGGTTTTTGACATGGTGGTGCAACAGGGGTGGAAACTTCGGGAGCTGCACCAGGATAAAAAGTCCCTCGAAGATGTATTCGTCGAGCTGACCGGCAGGGAAGAGCCGGCACCCGACCCTTCAGACACCGCGCGGGGGACGGCGGGGGGGACTCCAGCCGCGTGAACGGATTCTGGACACTCTGGAAGCGTGAGGTCGGTTCGTATTTCCTCTCGCCGATCGCCTATATCACAACGGTCTTCTTTCTCGTCGTCATGGGCTTCAGTTTCTGGTTCATGGTGAACCTCAAGCTGATCTCCGGCGCAATGGCCCACGAGATTACCCGGGATATTTACGCATCCTTTTTCACGTGGATTGCGGTACTGATCGTGATCCCGGTAATCACCATGCGGTGCTTTTCCGAGGAACATAAGTCGGGAACCATTGAGGCGCTGATGACCGCACCGGTAACCGATCTTTCCGTCGTGCTGGCCAAGTATCTCGGCACCCTGTTCTTTTACGTTGTCATGTGGATGCCGACCGCCTCGTACATTTTTATCGTTAATCAATTCAGCACAACCCCGTTCCAGCTGGATCCTGGGGCCCTGACCGGCAGCTATGTCGGAGGCCTGATGGTGGGCGGCCTGTTCATCGCCTTCGGCATCCTGTGTTCGTCGATGACCTCCAACCAGATTGCCTCGGCCATCATGACCTTCGCCATCGTCACAGTGCTTTTTTTCAGCGGGTTTCTGCCCTATATATCGGATTCCAACCTGATCCGGGAGATCACAACCCACACGTCTTCCGTCATGCACATGCTCGATGCCTCGCGCGGGATCATTGATTCCCGGTCGATTGTTTTCTACCTGTCAAGCATCACCCTGGTGCTCTTCGCGACGGTGAAAGTGGTGGAAGCGAGGAAGTGGAAATGAATCCACCGCCCGAGCCCGAAAGGCCCGCCAGCCAGCGGGTATGGGAAAACCGCCGCCGAAAGGCACTGGTCGGGTTGAACACCAGTTCTGCCCTGCTGCTGGCTGTTTTGCTCTGGCTGATGGTGAATTACCTCGGCTCAAGGCATTATCACCGGGCGGATATCAGTGCATCGAAGTATTATGCCCTGAGCGAGAAAACGGAGAATATCCTCGACGGCTTGACCAATCGGGTCGATGTGAAAGTCGTGATCCAACCCGGGGGGACCTCCGAGGAACAGAACCTCTACGAAGATGTCCGCAAGCTCATCCAGGAGTATGAGTACGCCAGTCGTAAGATCAAGGTGGAGGTTATCGATCCGGACCGGGACAAGGGTCGCATTGAAGAGGTGCGGGCGCAATACGGGTTGACCGATTCCAACGTGGTGATTTTTGAATCCGGCAAGCGGCGTAAGATGCTTACAACGGATGACATGGGCATTTTCAAACAGGACAAGCCCACCCTCCTTGGAGGCCGGCCGGAGCTGAAGCAATTTCGAGGGGAAGCGGCGTTTACCGCGGCGATTCTGTACGTGACTCGGCCCGGCCAGCCAAGGGTTTATTTCCTTTCCGGCCACGGCGAGAAGGACATTGAACTATTTGATCGTTCGCCTGCTGCCTACTCGCATATTCGCCGCGAGCTGGAGCTGGATAATATCGTGGTCAAGAAGCTGAACCTGGCCGGGGAGGAGCGCGTGCCTGAAGACTGCAACGCCCTGGTCGTTGCCGCGCCGACCATTGCGATCTCGCTGCCGGAGGTCGAGCTGATTCGCGCCTATCTGAGGGACGGCGGTCGCATGATGTTCCTGTCGGACCTGTTGGCGGAAACGCAGCTGGAGCCGGTCCTGGAAGAATGGGGCGTACGCATGGGAGAGGGCTTTATCCTGGATCTAAGAAAGACCCAGTTCAAGGGTGGGGTGATCGTGACACAGTATGGCGAACATCCGATCACCGCCAAGTTGGATGGCTTCGCCTCGATCTATCTACGACCCCGTGCGGTCGTTCCTATCACGTCCGTGTTACCTGAAAACCAGGGACCGCGCGACCGACCGCTCTTCGTGCCCTTGATGTCCAACTCCAAGGCGGGTTGGTGGGAGAAGGACCTCCAGGTGGATCCGCCCGTGTTCACGCCCGGAGAAGATGTGCCCGGTCCCGTCTGTTTTGCCGCAGCGATTGAAAAAGGCGCAGTTGCCCTGCCCGGGAAGCCCGCCGTGGAGGACGACACGGTGGAGGTCGAATTGGAAACCACCCGCCTGGTGGTCGTGGGCGATTCGGCCTTTGGTTCCAACCTGCACAAGTCAGGGGGTTCAAGCGCTTTTTTCCTCAATAGCATCAACTGGCTGATCGATCAGCAGCAGTTAATTTCCATTCCACCCAAGGAGGTCCGGAAATTCAAACTGGTGATCCAGAAACCGGACCTCGATCGCCTCTTTTTTACGGTCGTTGGCGGCCTGCCGGGCATGGTGGCTTTGTTGGGTTTTCTCGTCTGGTGGCGCCGGCGAAGCTAGCCCCGGGCGCATGGCTTGGTTTTTTTGACTTTGCCTGATGCGATTGGTCCAATAAGGGCTAGACTGAACGCGTGAACGGTAGAACGACATTTTTCCTCTTGTTGATTGTTCTCGGACTGGGTGGATTCATCTATCGGTACGATTCTCCGACGAAACCGAGCCCCGAGCAGCAACGGGCCCGGGCGCGCCGGGTGTTTCAGGTGCATCCGGACGAACTGCAGTGGTTCAAGGTGGATTTTGAGGCTTTTTCCGCAAAGTTTGTGCACAAGGAGGGGCACTGGGAGCTCGCTCGTCCCGAAGGGGCGCGGGTAAAGGAAAACTTGGTCAGCAATTTCTTCTCCAAGCTCGAGGAGGTCGAGAAAGGTGAAATCATCACCGAAGAGGATCTGAAGCGTCGTAACATGACGCTCAGCGATTACGGGTTTGAAAATCCGCTCGGCCGAATCGTACTCGGGAAGGGTTCCGAGGCGCGGACCTATGTGATCGGCCGCAAGTCTTTCGTCGGCGACAACGCGTACATCAAGGAATCGACCGGGAAGGACATCATCACCATCCCCGCTGAATTCCTGGAAGCCCTTCCGAAGTCCATGGACGAGGTGCGCGACCGCAGGATCTTTATCGCCAAGGTCGAAGACACGTCCAAGCTGGAAGTGAGGCGCGCAGGTGGCTTTCTCCAGGCCCAGCGTAAGCCTTCCGGAACGTGGTGGTTGGAGCAGCCGGTGAAAACGCGCGCGAACGTCAAGAGTATTTCCCACATACTGTCCCGGCTGCATACTGCGCGGATTGAACAATTTATCTCCGATGACCAGACGGAGCTCGCGGTGTATGGATTCAGCGATGATTCGGCCTATGTCCGGGTCTGGAGCGATCTGCAGGAATTTCCGGTCAAGTTGACCCTCGGCGATATGCTTCCGGATAACAACGACCTGTACTATGCACGACTCGAAGGGGTGGATTCCGTGTTTGCGGTCTCCACCGGATTAAAAAACCTGCTCAATTTCGAGATCGCTGGTATTCGTGAGCGCAAATTAATGACCGCTTCGATGGGCGAGGTAAAAATCGTGAAAATCCTGCGTGACGGGCAGGTCCTGCGCCTGGTGCAGGGTGAGCCGGGGGCCTGGACCATTTCCGAACCGCATGAGTGGCGCCCGGAAATTGATCCCATCGAAACCCTCTTTGATCGCTGGGCGAAGGCGCATGTGGTCAAGTTCGTGGAGCTGCCCGCCGAACAGGATACCCCGGAGGCGCGGGGTAAACTGGTCTACACCATAAGTTTCTCCCTGGATGACGTGATCAGTGCCGAGCGTCCAGATGACGCGCCGGTACTGGTGGAAGACGATGACCGGGTGTACGAGGTCTATGAAAAACCGCTTGCCCAGAATCAAGTGCTCGTCCACTCGGTACAGGATAAAACCTGGTGCGAAGTCAGCCCGGGCTTGATCCGCTTCCTGCGCACGGATCCCCTGTATTATCGCGCTCGCCAGGTCATGGAACTGCAATCCAACGAGGTGTTGCGTGTCAGCATGAAAGATGCCGACCGCGAGATCAGTGCCTCCCGGGAAGCGATCGGTCAGCCCTGGAAGGCTGAAACCGAGGGCACGCGGCTGGATGAAGCGCGCCTCACCGCCCTGCTGGATCGCTGTGCGAAATTCGATGCGGAAAGCTTGATTGAAATGGATCCGCGGGAGCTGACGCGTTTCGGTCTCGCTACCAATGTCATCGCAATCACCTTTGGCCTCACGGGCGAGAGTGGCATCAGCCGTTCCCTGCTGATAGGCGATCGTCGCCCGGATAACACATCATACGCGATGATTCGCGGGAAGGACCTGGTATTTACAATCAGCGCGAAAGACCGTAAAGTCTTGACGAACGATTTTTGCACGCCGGACAAGCCGGCACCTGAGAAGCCGGTTGAAAACAAAGAAAAAGATCCCTCCGGATAAGCTGTGCATCCATCGGTTGAAGCGATGTGGCCGTTGGTTGTGTCGCCTGGTACAGCTCGCTGTGTTGCTGCTGGCCGCTACCCTTGCCTGGTTGACGTGGTTCGGCCTCCCTCGACCCCTGGTGGATGGCCTGCGCACCCGTGCCGCCCGGGACGGGATCTTTATTGACGCGGATCGCATCGGTTTTGACCCCACGCGGGGCTTCGTCGGCGAGGGTTGGTCCTGGTATCTTCACGAGACGGATACCGCACCCTTGATTGAAGTGGACCAGGTCGTGCTGGAAATCTCCTGGAGGGATATGTTCGATGCCGACAAGTGGGTTCAAGGTCTTTCCTTCTCCCGTGCCCGTCTTTTCGAGGATATGGGGAAAGCCCCAGGGCAGGAATCGCGCAATTGTATCATCGATGAGATGAATGGGTACATGGATTTTGAGCCTGGCCGGATTCGGGTGCGCTCATTGGCAGGGACCTTTTGCCATGTTACCGTCAAGGGGCAGGGCGAAATCATCCAGCGTGTGCGCAAGGCAAAAGCGAAAGATCCGACCCGACTGCCGCGCGAGCGTGGTTCGGTGATTAACCTTGAAGGCATACAGTCGGCGTTAAAGCAAATGCGCGAAGTGGCAACCGAGCTACAGGCGGTCAGCTACAGCAAGCGGCCTTCGGCAGAATTCAATTTTCGGGTGGACGAAAATGAGAAGGCGAACAATCGACTGGCCCTGCATGCCAGGTCGAATGGAAAATGCTCGGTGCGCGGGAAGGCCTACGATGAGCTCACCCTGGACCTGAAGATGGAAAACCAGGTGGTGCACCTGGAGCGCTACCGGATGCTTCAGGATGCGCAGATGCTGCAGATCTCGGGCACCCTGCGCCTGGAAGAGGACCGGGTGGACGCGAAACTGTACGCCGAACTGGATGGAGAACGCCTGTTCAGCCTCATGCCTGAAACGATGCGCAGGTACTTCGCCAAACAGGGGTATACCTGCCAGGGCGGGATGACGGTCGACCTGGCATTTGTGGATGCCCCGGCTAAAAGCATGACGGATTCCGTGTCCGGCTGGATTGCGTTTGACCAGGGGACCTACCGGACGATGCCCATCCAGGAGATGCGCTTTCACCTGGATCGCCAGGCCCCCAGGCTCGTGGTGGATAAAATCGAGGCTGTTTTCGGGGAGGGGGCTGCTGCGGGTCCGGTGACGGGTCGGTATACGCGTAATGATGAAGCACATACCTACACCGGGGCGTTCAAGACCGCGTTTTTGCCCCGGATATTGCTTCCCGCCGTGAACAAGGGGATGGCGCGTACGATTCGCTTTGCGGATTTCACCGGGGCCAACCCGGAAATCGACATACGGTTGAGCGGAAGCGATGAAGACGACAGTGCCTTCCGGTCTGAAGTCCACCTGGTCTCGACCGACGCCCTGTACAAGCAGGTCGAATTCCAGGCCATGGAATTGCATGCATCCTATTCCAACCAGGTCCTGCATATCAATCGCCTGAACCTGCAGCGGCCCGAAGGCGTCGTGACCGGTCGCGTGCATCACCTGTACCGTGAAGGCATGGCCTTCCTTGACATCGACAGCAGTATTGATCCAGCCGCCCTGGCCCGGGTCATCGGGCCCCCTGCGGTCAAGATGGTCAAACCGGTAAAGTTTATCGGGAATTCCAGGCTCAACGTCCACGGCATGGTGGATTTTGACCAGGGAATCCGGCACAGCATGCACGGAAGCCTGCATGTCGAGGACGCCTGGTTTAAGCAATATCATATTCGTGCCGCAGACTTTTACTGGACCGCCACGAGCAATATTTTCACCGTTGCAGATTTTTCAGGGGAGGTGAGTGGTGGTGAGTTGGGCGGTTTCTTCCAGGTAACCGGCCTGCATGATCGAAAGAACCAGATGTTCCACCTGCGGGTGAACGGGAAAAACGTGGACATGAAGCAAGTGGCCTTGCGGGATGAACGCGCCCGGGAAAAACCCTATAGCGGGCGTCTAAGTGGAGACCTGATACTTTCCGGGCTGTTTAATGACGAGGGCAATAAATCCTATGCGGGTAACGGGGAGATCAAGATCAGCCAGGGTGAGCTGTTCAAGTTCCCCATTTTCGGGGGGCTCTCACAATTCCTGTCGAAGATCATCCCGGGATTCGGCTACTCCCTGCAGTCGGATTTCAGCGCGCCCTTCACCGTGGTCAATCGACAGTTTTCGTCCGATAATATCAGCCTGAAGGGCAACCTGCTCACCATGACCGGGCATGGGAGCTTGAGTTTTGACCGGAAGCTCAATTTCAAGGTGCAAATCCGCCTGCTGAAAGAGGGCCTGGTCGCCGAGGCCCTGCAGCTGATCACCTGGCCGGTGAGCAAACTCCTCGAATTCAAGTTGGGCGGGACCACGGATGACCCCGACTGGCGCCCGGATAATTTACCCAAGGAACTCTTCCTGATCTTTGACTGAGGGGCGCCCCGCTGGTCTCCGGTCCCAGGGACGGTGCTGCCCTCTACGCATTTTTTTGTGTGCATTTCCCGTTTCCTTGCGTAGGTTGAACCCATGAGTGAAGACGAGCCCGTAAAAATACGGGGGGAATTCACCCCGGATCCCTCTGTCTGCAATTTCAGCATCAATCGTCCCATCCTGGACGATGCTGAACTGACCGTATCCTTCTTCAGCCCGGTTGATGCGGAGGGGTCCCCCCTGGCGGAAGCCCTTTTCGCTATCGAAGGCATCGGGCGGGTCAGCCTCAAGGGCTCGACCCTCTCACTCACCAAGGAGGGTGACGAGGCGTGGCCCAAGCTGGCCTCGCAAATGATTCCCGTAATCAAGGCCCTTTTCGAGGCCGGTGGACCGTATATCTCCGAGGCCAAGCTGGAGGAGCTCAAGCAGGTTCCACCCGAGGAAGACATGGCCCGGACGATCCAGGATTTGCTGGACTCCCAGATCAATCCCGTCCTCGCCTCCCATGGCGGCTTCGTCAAGCTGCACCGGGTTGAAGGCTGCGATGTCCACGTCGAAATGGGCGGCGGGTGCCAGGGCTGTGCCGCGTCCCGGCAAACCATGAAGCACGGGATCGAGCGCGCGATTCGCGAAGCGATCCCCCAGGTCCGCGAAGTCATTGACGCGACCGATCATGCCGCGGGTGCGAATCCGTATTACAAGTAATCGAGTCATGTATCCCCTGGATTCCATCCACACCACTCGCCGTCATTTTTTTACCCGGGCTTCCACCGGCCTGGGAGCCCTCGGCTTAAGCTCCCTGCTCGCACCGGGCGCTTTTGCATCGTCGCTTCCCCAGCACCCCGGCCGCGCGCGCCGCGCCATTTACCTGTTCCAATCCGGTGGCCCGCCACAAATGGATCTCTACGACTACAAGCCGCACTTGGACAAGGTGCACGGTCAGGAGGTTCCCGATTCCGTGTTCGATGGGCAACGACTGACCGGGATGACAGCGGGGCAGAGTTCCTTTCCCACGGCGCGCTCCATTTTCAAGTTTGAGCGAGTGGGGGAGGGTGGTATCTGGCTGAACACCCAGTTGATGCCCCACCTGGCCCGGGTCGCGGACGAGATCTGTACCGTCAAGTCCATGCATACCGAGGCGATCAATCACGACCCGGCGATCACCTTTTTCCAGTCGGGATTCCAGATCGCGGGGCGGCCAAGCATCGGGGCCTGGTTGAATTACGGGCTGGGCAGTGAGAATGAAAACCTGCCGGCCTTCGTCGCGATGACCTCGAATACCGGGGGCCAACCCCTGTACGACCGGCTCTGGGGCGCAGGATTTCTTCCGTCCCAGTACCAGGGGGTGAAATTCGGGGCGGGTAAAGACCCGGT
>JAPYUI010000036.1:24082-30504 GCA_029936175.1 Kiritimatiellia bacterium | reverse complement strand
CGAATCTAAGCCGGGGCCGGTCAGCCGTCGTTTCTTTGCTCCAGTTTCGCCTCGATACGCAGCAGGGAGTCCCTGATTTCCCCAAGCAGGGAAGCGGCCTCGGGGGACGCCTGCTGGGCGGTCCCGGTAGCCGGTTGCGGGGCGGCGGTGGAGATGGCCTCGCGCTGGTTCAGGACGGCTTCCCGGAATGCCTGCGCATCCACGATGCCGGTCAGGGAAACCAGCGCCCCCGCCCCGGAGCCTGCGGTCTCGACCGTGAGCGTGTACAGGTTGAAGTGACGCATGATGGGCCCCTGGACCATGCCCATGTCCGTGATCTTCTCGAGCGGGATGGTTTTCTCGACCCGGACGAGGATTCCTCTCCGGACCTTGAGTGCCTTGTTGGTCAGTTCGCAGCTCATCCGGGCCAGTTGCCGCCGGGTGAGCAAGAGGCCGAATGGAAACCAGAGCAGCAGCAGGGGGATGCCCACGCAGGAAAAGGCCAGGCCGTAGGCCCCCTGGATCAGCCAGTAGGTGCAGACCGCCGGGTCGAATTCAGCCTGCCTGATGGAAATCTCTTCACTCATGTCCTTTTCCTTTCGCCGTTATGTCCAGGGACCCGCAAGGCTTCCTCATCCTAAGGACCGGGCAAGCCCGGTCCGGTCACCATCCAGTCACCGGGTCTATCCTAGCGGTCGAGGTGGCCCCCCGGCCATCTTTTTTTACCGCGACCCGGTCTCCCCCCTTACCTGACCCGGCAGAGCTGCATGCCGTCGGCGACCGGCAACAAGACGCACTCGACGCGGAGGTCGTAGCGCAGTTTCTCGTTGAGGGCCCGGATGGCGGCGGTATCGGGATCGTTTGTCTCGCTGTCCAGCACCGATCCGCCCCAGAGCATGTTGTCGAAGGCGATGAGGCTGTTGCGCTTCATGCGGGGGAGGATGCCCTCGTAATAGGCATCGTATTCCCGCTTGTCGGCATCGATGAAGGCGAAATCGAAGCGGGGCGTGTCCTCGAGGCGCTTCAGTGACTCGACCGCGGGCCCGATCATGAGCTCGATCTTTTCCGCGACGCCGGCCTTGCGCCAGTATTTCCGCGCGATGAAGGTCCATTCTTCACTCTGGTCGAGGCAGAGGAGCCGGCCATCCGCGGGAAGGGCCCTGGCCATGCAGAGGGAGCTGTACCCGGTGAAGGTCCCGACCTCGACAATCGATTTCGCCCCGGTGACCGCGACGAGGATGGCGAGCAGGCCGCCCTGTTCACTGGAAATCTGCATGCGGGATTCACTACCCAGGGCCTCGGTTTCGGCGCGGAGCTCGGTGAGCAGGCAGTCATCCGCATCGGAGCGGTGCCGGCTGAGGTAGGCATAAAGCTCGTCATTCATCGGGAGATATTTCATGATGGTCTCTGTACGGGGCAGCAGGGCGTGGGTTTTAGTTGGCACGGTATGCGGAATTTCGCGACAAAAATCAGGTGGATCGGGGTGCTTTGGCTGGTCCCGTGCCTGGGGGCGGAGCAGCCCTGGCCGCGGCTCGACCCGGTGGAAGGGGGTCCTGCCCTGCCGGGGACGGCCCTGCTGGCCGGCGAAAACGACTGGGCCTCGGAGCTCGTGGATGGGGCGCACCGCTTTCTCGACCGGCACATTGCCGGGGCGGTGCAGCAGCGCGAGGCGGCGTGGCCGTCGGGGCCGCTGGCCCCGGATCGCTGGGCGGAGCAGATGGCGCCCCGGCGCGAGGCCCTGGCCCGGATGATCGGCCTGGCGGACGCGCGCATCGCGTCGCCGCGCCTGGTCTATACCACCTCCACCCCGGGTCGGCTCGCCCTGGCTGAAACGCCGGGCTGCACGATCTACACCGTGCGCTGGCCGGTATTCGAGCGGGTCAACGGGGTCGGCCTGCTCTTCGTCCCCAGGGGGCCACCGCTCCGGGACGTGATCGCGGTGCCCGATGCGGATGCATTTCCCGGGTGGGAGCGGGGCTGCGCGCTGGCCGCGTCGGGTTGCCGGGTGCTGGTGCCGATGCTGATCAACCGGGGGGACTCACCGCACCGGATGTCCTGGCGCGACTGGCTGTACCGCCCGGCCTACGAGCTGGGCCGCCACCTGATCGGCTACGAGGTGGCGAAGATCCTGTCCGCGGCGGACTGCCTGGCCGCGGATGCGTCCCGGCCGCTGGGGCTGCTCGGCTACGGCGAGGGCGGCATGCTGGCGCTCTACGCGGCGGCGGTGGACACGCGCTTTGCCCAGGTGGGCGTGGCCGGGTATTTCCAGGCGCGGGAGCGGACCTGGGAGGAACCGGCCTACCGCACGGTCTTCGCTCGCCTGGATCGCTTCGGGGATGCCGAGCTGGCGGCCATGGTCGCCCCGGCCCGCCTGCTGCTGGGTTTTGAGGGCTACCCGGTGCTGCGGGTTCCCCCGGGCACGCGCGCCAAGCCGGGGCACCTCGCGAAGCCGACCCGGGAGGCCTTTGACCGGGAGTACGCCCGCATCGCGGACCTGAACGGCGGGCAGCCCCCGCCGCTCGTTTCGAGCGACCTGCTGCCGGATTTTCTCCGGGCCTGGAAGCTGGAGGCGGCACCCGGGGCCGCTGCGGCACCGGTTTTCTTCCGCGCGAAGGACGATTATACCGCGCTGCACCGGTCCCAGGTGGATGAGATCGACCGGCACAACCAGTGGCTGCTGGGGGAGAGTGCCCGGGAGCGGGAAGGCTACTGGAAAAAGCTGGATACAACTACGCCGGAACGCTTTACGGAAACGGTAGAGCCGTACCGGGAGGCCTTCGCGACGGAACTGATCGGGCGATTCGAGCGGGAGCGCCTGCCGGCGAATCCGCGCAGCCGGAAGATCCTGGATGGGGAAAAGGTCGAGGTGTACGAGGTGGTCCTGGACGTGTTCCCGGACCTGGTGGCCTACGGCCTGCTGATCAGGCCCCGGGGCCTCAAGCCGGGGGAGAAGCGCCCGGTCGTGGTCTGCCAGCACGGCCTGGAAGGGCGTCCGCAGGACCTGATCGGCGAGCGCGGGTTCTCCGCGTACCAGGCCTTTGCCAGCCGCCTGGCCGAGCGGGGCTACGTGACCTTTGCCCCGCAGAACCTGTACCTCTTCAAGGATCGATTCCGCCTCCTGCAGTTCAAGGCGAACAGCATGGGGAAGACCCTTTTCTCGCTGATGGTCCCCCAGCACCGGCAGATCTGCGACTGGCTGGCCACGCTGGACTTTGTCGATGCCGAGCGCATGGCCTTTTACGGCCTGTCGTACGGGGGGAAATCGGCCATGCGGATTCCGCCCCTCGTGCCCGCCTACAAGGCCGTGATCTGCTCGGCGGATTTCAACGAGTGGGTCTGGAAGAATGCCTCCAGCCGCTCGCGCTACAGCTACGCCCAGCTGGGCGAGTACGAAATCTTCGAGTGGAACCTCGGGAGGACCTTCAATTATTCCGACATGGCCGCCCTGATTGCGCCCCGGCCCTTCATGGTCGAGCGCGGGCATTTTGACGGCGTGGCGCCGGATGAAAAAGTGGCCGCCGAGTTTGCCCGGGTGCGCCGCCTCTACGAGGCGCGGCTGGGCCTGGCGGGCCGGGCGGAGATCGAGTGGTTTGCCGGCCCGCACACGATTAACGGCCAGGGGACCTTTGCCTTCCTGGACCGGGTCCTGGCCGGGGACGGAGACCGGGAGCACGCGCCCTAGGGCAGGGTCCCGAAGAGGAGGATCCCTTCCCGTTCCACCCTGCGCCAGAGGGCGTCGTTCTCGGAGCGGTCCATGGTGTTCAGGTCGAGCAGGTTGGTGTCGATCTCGATCGCGTAGCGGTCCCAGACCTTCTCGGCGAGGGTTTCCAGGCTGGGGAAGGCCCGCAGGCGGCCGCGCCCGCTGGAAAAGACCATCACGATGTCCACCCGCCCGGTATCCAGCTGCTCATCCCGGGCGAGGGGGCCGGTGGCGACGGCCGCGATGGGCTTGGGGTGCACGGTGCGGCGGACGGTGCGGCCGAAGTCCTCCCAGAACAGCTCCTCGGCCTCAAAGGACTGTTTCAGGGCCTTGGCGACGAAGTAGTGGCCGCGATTGATGCTGAACCAGTAGGCGGTGGAGGTAATTTCGCGGGTGATGACTGAGATCTCGTGGAGGTGCTCGAGGGCGAGCATGGTCGCCCGATTGGACAGGCCGCTGCGGCGCTCGATTTCACGCCCGGTGAGTGCTTCCTCGGCGCGATAGAGCACGCGCAGCACGTTCAGCTGGCTGGGTCTGGAGAAAATCCGGTCGAGTCCCTGCATGTGATTCTTTAATTCGCCGGTATCTTATGATTAATTGACCTCTCAAGTCACGGAGAACATGCATGACCTTTGAACTGCAATCGCCACTCGATATGCACATCCACCTGCGGGAAGGTGCGATGTTGAAAACGGTTGCGCCCCTGAGCGCGGGTACCTTTGCCGGGGGCGTGGTCATGCCGAACCTCGTTCCGCCGGTGGACTCGCTCGCGCGCCTGCAGGCCTACCGCGAGGAGGTGCTGGCCGGGGTGGGCGACGCGGTCTTCGAGCCCTACATGACCCTGTTCTTCCGGAACTACACCCGCGAGGAACTGGAAGCGGCGCGCGACCACGTCATCGGGATCAAGCTGTACCCCGCCGGGGTGACCACCAACAGCGAGGCCGGGGTCGCGGTGCTGGAGGAGGCCGAGCCCACCATGGCGATCATGGAGGAGCTGTCGATTCCGCTGCTCGTGCACGGCGAGAGCGGCGGCTTTGTCATGGATCGCGAGCACGAGTTCCTCTCGGTCTACGAGCATATTGCCACGCGTTTTCCGCAGCTTACCATCATCATGGAGCATATCACGACGGCCTCGGCGCTCGCCCTGCTCGATCGCTTCGAAAAGCTCCACGCCACGGTGACCCTGCACCACCTCCTGGTGACCCTGGACGACGTGGCCGGCGGGCTGCTGGACCCGCACCTGTTCTGCAAGCCGATCCCCAAGCGCCCGGAAGACCGGTCGGCCCTCCTCGCGGCCGCGCTGGCCGCGCATCCCCGGTTGATGTTCGGCAGCGATTCCGCCCCGCATCCCGTGGACCAAAAGGAGTGTTGCGGCTGCGCGGCGGGGGTCTTTACCGCCCCGATCGCAGTCCAGGTGCTGGTCGAGCTCTTCGAGGCCCACGATCGACTGGACCGGCTGCAGGATTTCATTTCCGGGAACGCGCAGCGGATCTACGGCCTTCATCCCCCGGAAAAGACGGTATTGCTCGAAAAAGCTGATTTTACCGTCCCGGCCCGATACGGGGATGTGGTCCCTATAAAAGCGGGGCAAACCCTGTCCTGGTCGCTCTCGGGCAGCTGAATGCGCTCTCCTCGGCACGGTTTATGCTGATTATCCAGCGGTAGACCTGGGATGCCTGGAAATATGAGTGCAAAGTCAACAATAGAAGCCCGGACCTTTTATGCCGGAGGGGAGCTTGAGTTGATCCGGCGGATTAACGAGGGCGGCATGAGTGTCGTTTACGAGGCCTTTCAATACGGGGCCGCCGGCTTCACCAAGCGCGTGGCGGTCAAGATGCTCCTGCGCCGCCTCTCGGAGAACGCGAACTTCATGAAGATGTTCGTGGACGAGGCCAAGCTGGTGGCCGACCTGGTACACGAGAACATCGTGCAGATTTATCACCTCGGCGTCATGGATGACGACACCTTCTACATCCTCATGGAGCTGGTGGAGGGTATCTCGATGCGCGAATTCATCCTGCACCACAGGGTGACCGGCAAGCGCGTGCCCGAGAACCTGGCCGTGCACCTGGTCAGCCGGGTGGTCAGGGGCCTGGCATACGCGCACAATGCCTGCGACCGCGAAGGTCGGGCGCTGGAGGTTGTTCACCGTGATGTCTGCCCGGGTAACATCCTGCTCGCGCGCGAGGGCTTGACCAAGTTGACGGATTTCGGCGTGGCGAAAGCGATGACCAACACGCTCAATACCAGGCACTGGCTGACGGGGAAGGTCCCGTACATGTCGCCGGAGCAGGCCGCGTGTCACGAGAGCGATTACCGCTCCGATATCTATTCCGTGGGGGTGGTGCTGTTTGAACTGCTGACCGGTGAGGGGATTCGCCCGCTCGACGCGGACCCCAGGACGCAGGATTTTGCGGCGATCCCGATTCCCTGGGAAAAGCTTCCCGAGCATACCAGCTCCGATTTGCGGAACTTGCTGGAGACGATGCTGGATCCCGATCCGGATCGGCGGGCCCATGACACTTCCGCCCTGGCCGTGGCGCTGGAATATTACATCTACAAGGACGGCTACGGCCCGACGGTCCAGACGGTGAAGGAATATATCCAGTCTTCCTTTCCCAACCTGGATTTCGACCGGGAACCCGCCCCGGCGAGCAAAACGGATCTAGTAGAGCTCGACTATCGCCTTGATGCCGACTGCGTGGAAATCGTTCCGGTCACCGGCTGAAGGATGGAGCTCGAT
>JAPYUI010000036.1:0-23982 GCA_029936175.1 Kiritimatiellia bacterium | reverse complement strand
TGATGCCGACTGCGTGGAAATCGTTCCGGTCACCGGCTGAAGGATGGAGCTCGATCCCCCCCTTAAGGCCGCAACGGCGGTTTATTCCCCGCTCGCTACGCGGCCTCGTGCCCGCCGGGTCCTCGTCGCGTTCATTTCTTGAAGATCCTGAGCTTGTGCAGCTGGCGCTCGCTCGCGGTCTGGACGGTGATCAGGTACGCGTTCTCCTCGATCGTCTCTCCCGGGCGGGGAATGCGGCCCAGCTTGTACAGCAGGTACCCGGCGACGGAATCGTATTCCTCGCCCTCCGGGATGGCGACTTCCAGGATTTCGTTGGCTTCATCCACCGCGAGCCGGGCGTCGATCAGGGTAGAGCCGTCCGCCAGGTGTTGATAGCGGTTGGCTTGCGGGTCGTGCTCGTCCTCGATTTCCCCGACCAGCTCCTCGATGATGTCCTCGATGGTGACAAGCCCGGCGGTGCCGCCGTATTCATCGACCACGATGCCGACCTGGGTGTGCTGTCGCCGGAATTGCTCGAGCATATCGTTGATGGGCATGGATTCCGTTACGAAGAGGGGCGGCTTCTCGATGGTCCGGATGTTTTGTTCCCCGCACTCGTCGCTCATGGCACGCATCAAGTCCTTGACGTGCATGATGCCGACGACATGGTCGATTTTTTCCACGAATACCGGGAAGCGTGAATACGGGCTGTCCTTTACCTGGGTCACCGCCTCATTGATGGTCTTTTCGTGCTCGATGGCAACCAGGTCGATGCGGGGCGTCATGATCTCGCGGGCGACGGTGTCCCCGAATTCAAACACGTTCTGGATGATTTCGCGTTCGGCTTCCTCGAGCTCGATCTCGTCGGTCTGGTTCACCAGCGACAGGATTTCCTCCTCCGCGGTGGGGCGGTCCTCATCCTCCGTCCCGTCGGTGAACCACTTGAGCAGCCCGCGCTCGATCGAGGCAATCGGTATGCTGAACACGAAGCCCGTCCGGGCGAGCAGGCGGGTAAAGGGAAGGGTACGTACGGATATCCGGTCCGCGTATCCCTCGGATACCGCGTAGGGGATGATCTTAATGCAGATGACGTAGAGCGCGAGGTAGAGCAGGAGGGCGACCAGGGCCCAACCCCAGTTTGCTTCATGGAGCGCGAGCAGGGTCAGGGTGGCGTTGCTTGCCGAGATCAGCTGCGCGCAGACGGAAAAAAACATCAGGATGCCCTGCAGGCGGGGCCAATGTGCCTCGCTCTCGTCTATCAGGGTCCCCTGGTTGGGATACTTTTCCCGCAGGCGCTGGATGCCGGCGGATCCGGTGATGATATAGGCGTCCAGCAGGGTGTTGAATACCATCCCGACCAGGAGAAAAACCAGGCAGTACGCGGGCAGGGCGATACTCATGCGCGGGTGGACCCGGCTTCCGGTTGGGCGTGAAACAGGCCCGGGACCAGCGACTGTGCCTCGGGCTCTGCCAGCCAGGCTTCTGCGGTCGCCAGCATGGCTGCTTTTTCCCCGGGGCTATCATCGCGTGCGCCGCAGAGGTGGTGGCAACCGTGCGCCAGGTAAAACGCGAGTTCGAAATCGCCCCCCTTGCGTTCGCGGCCCTCGTGCCAGGCCTGCTGGATGTTCACGAAGACTTCCCCGGAGTCGAATTCGGTCCCGGGGACGGGGGGATACGCAAAACTGATGACGTCCGTCGTGTTATCGCGCTGGAAGTATTCGTGGTTGAGTGCGCGGATTTGTTCGTCGTCCATGCACACCAGCGAAAGCTCCTGCCAGTTGAACCGCTCATTCAGGCTTTGAACCTGCTGCATGAGCCACCGAGCGAGCGTCGCCAGCTGCACTTCCTTGAGCAGAAAGGTCATTTGCAGATTGCTTATTTCTATCTTCATCATCCTTGGGGTAGGCAATGCGGCCATGGAGCATATTGTTGAGGGTGAACATGAATGATTTCTGGATGCGGGCCAGCTGGGTGAGCGTCATCCCGCAGTCGTCGAGCTGGCCGTCCTCGAGTTGGCGCCGGCTGATCTCGGAAACCAGGGTTTCAATGTTACTCGAGGAGACCTTGTCCATGGAGCGCGAAGCCGCTTCAATGGCATCGGCGAGCATGAGGATGCCCATCTCCAGGGTTTGTGGTTTCGGACCGGGGTAGCGGAAGTTTTCGTCGCTGATCTCGGCAGGCGATCCGTTGTCGGCGGGTTCATTCTGGGCCTGCTCGACCGCCCGGCGGTAGAAGTAGCTGATGATTCCGGTACCGTGATGCTGCTCGATTCCATCGACCATGGGCTGGGGGAGCCCATGGCGTGCGGCGAGGCCCACGCCTTCTTTCACATGGGCGATAATCACGAGGGTACTCATGCTCGGGGACAGGTCATCATGCGGGTTGTCCTCATACGGGATATTCTCGATAAAAAATCCCGGCTTGGTGAGCTTGCCGATATCGTGATAGTAGGCGCAGACCCGCACCAGCAGGTCGTTGGCCCCGATTTCGGATGCGGCTGCACTTGCCAGGTTGGATACCATGAGGCTGTGATGATAGGTCCCGGGTGCCTCGAGGGCCAGGCGCTCGAGTACGGGGTGGCCCATGTCCGATAATTCCAGCAGGCGTATATCGGTGGTCAGTTTGAAGCTGTATTCAAAGAGTGGGATCAGCATCAGGGTGATCAGGGCAATCACCGGCCCGTTAACGAGTGCGGCACCGCTCTGCATCAGGGCCGTCATGGGGGTCTGCTGGTTGTAGATCGCGATCCCGGCCGTGAAGATCAACTGGACCATCCCGATTAACAGGCCCGCCCGGAACAGGTTGCTGCGCCGGTGAATTTTTCGTGCGGTGATCATGGCGGTCACGGAACTCAGGAGGCCGAGCAGGAAAACGGGAAAGCCGGCTTCCAGCGCGAGGGTAATACTCGCACAGGAGAAGAGGGCGACGACGAGTGCAAACTTGCTTCCGATCAGGATGGTGGCCAGCAACGCGGGCAGGGCATAGGGCAGCCAGTAGGGCACGATGGCCGGCGCGATCCACTGGTGCTCCGCAGACGCGTAAACCAGGAGCTTGGTGGCGACGAGCGCAAGCATGCAGAGCACGCCGAAAAGCAGGGTATGGGAGGCTTTCTGCAGGACTTCTGGCTTCACCACATAGGCGACCGCCCCGCAGATAAATATCATCGCCAGCAGCAGGAGGCTGTGATGGAGCATCTTGAGGACGATTTCTCTCGTTTTTTCCGTTTCGGAGACGCGGGCCTGGTGCACGCGTAGTTTATCGATGGTCTCGACCGTGACGATCTTGCCGGCCTCAATCAATGGCGTTCCGGTCCGGATCTGTAAATACAGGGGGGTGACCTCGCTGCGTGCTTCATGCCGGAGCGCATCGGTGCGTTCAGCTTCGTAGCGGAGATTGGGCGCGATCCATCCGCTGAGCAGCGGTGAAAGCAAGACCGCGAGTCGATTGCCGCCCTCGGTCTGGCTGGTGAATTCGTTGAGGATGTGGAAGGTGGCTTCTGCGGGGATCCGCAGCTCGGCGAGCGGGGTGATGGCGAAGTTCTCCTGGTCCCCGTTCATGTCGAGCAGGGCGATCTCGTCCTTGCTGGCTCTTCCCGCGAAGCTACTGTCCTGGTCGACCTTGGAGATCACCCCTTTTCTCCAGGTCTTCTCCGCGGCCTTTTTAATCGCTTCGCGCACCGGCTCGACCTGGGTTTCCGGGATCGCTTCGACGAGGTTGGAGGCCGTGAGTTGGAGTTCGAGCAGGTCGATCGCGTCCTCCAGTGGCTTCAGGGCTTGCGGGGTGATGAGGGCTTCCCCCAGGCTCTTGTACGTGCTCGAAAGGCGATCGAGCAATTTATCGATGGTGCGCAGGCCCTGCCTCAGGGGTGCGTCGTCGATGGAAAATACCGGGCGCACATCCGCCGCGATGGAAACCCGCTTGAGCTCGGTCGCGCTGTGATCGGTTACCTGGAAGTCGACTTCCGCGAGCAGGGTGCGCGGTGCGCGCTGGCCGGGAGCGAGGTTGGTGTGTTGCACGTTCCGGCTGATTTGCAGGATCTGGAGCATGCCGGCCCAGGTCAACAGGGCGAGCAGAATGGTGAGCATCGGGATGGTTGTCCGGTGACGCTTGCGCCCGTTCATCCCGCTCTTTGCGCGCTTCTTGCGGCGCTTGGAAATGGAGAGTTTGGCGCTCATGCCCGGCCCCTAGGCCGCCCCCTGGTTCTTGTTCTCGCTTCGTCCGGCGCGGTAGGCCTGGATAATCTTCTGGACCAATTCGTGACGAACCACGTCGGAGTCGTCCAGTTCGGTGATGCCGATATCGTGGATGCCGCCCAGTACCGACACGGCTTCCCGCAGACCGCAGACCTTGTGGCCGGGCAGATCGGTTTGTGTCGGGTCGCCGGTGATCACCACCTTGGAGTTGAAGCCCATCCGCGTGAGAAACATCAGCATCTGTTCCGCCGTGGTATTTTGAGCTTCATCCAGGATGATAAAGGAATTGTTGAGCGTGCGCCCCCGCATGTAGGCCAGCGGGGCCACTTCGATCACCCCCGTTTCCATGTGGCGTTCTATGACCGCAGGATCCATCATGTCGTGCAGTGCATCGTACAGCGGTCGCAGATAGGGCTGAACCTTTTCGTGCAAATTGCCGGGAAGAAAGCCGAGGGCTTCCCCCGCCTCGACGGCGGGCCGTGTGAGCAGGATGCGGTTTACCCTGTCCTGGAGGAGGTGGGAAACCGCCATGGCCATCGCCAGGTACGTTTTTCCCGTGCCTGCCGGTCCCACGCCAAAGCAGATGTCGTGCTTCCGGATCTGGTGCAGGTAGCGGCTCTGGCCAAAGGTCCGCGGTGTGACCGTATGCTTGGACGGGCTGACGATAATCTGTTCGCGGTACAACGCGAGGATCTCCTCCTCGTGGCCCTCCGCGAAGGCCTTCAGGGCATAGCGCGTTCCGTGCATACGGAGGTCGATCCCCTGGCTGCGGGCCTGGCGCAGGCAGTTGACGAAGCGGGCCACCCGCTGGACATCCTCCACTTCTTCGCCGCTGATCTTGACCCATAGGTCACGCGCCGTGACCCGGACCGAAAAGGTGGCCTGGATGCGCTTGAGCAGATCTCCTTTACGACCGAGGATCGACGTGGACTCACTGGCGTTATCAAAATGGAGGGTAAGTTCGTTCATGAAGAAAGAGGAGGTCGATGCAGTGAAACAATCAGGACAGCATAAGGGGTGTGCAGGAAGTTCAACAGATCAGCAGCAGGCTTTGCGTCCATTCATGGAGGCCTTTGGCGCCAGGGCTGTTATGGTGTGGTACACATGCATTGAGTCCCTTATCTACCTCTGATTGGTGGAGCGTCAACCCGATTTTATTCGATTCCTTTTTTGTTGTGGCTAAGCGGTTGGAATCGATGTGTTTATGTGAATTTAAGAACCTTGTGCTAAATGTTTTTGGTCTAATTCAGTAAGTTTTTATAAACGTAGGTTTTTCGTAATAAATGTCTTTCAATTATAATCCGACCCGATCCCATGAAAAAAAGCACATTTCAAGCCAGCCCCCTGCAGATCGTCATCCTCGTCTCGGGCTTTACCTTGATGACCTACCTCTTCTGGAAGGAATCCCCCCGTCGAATGGTGGTTGCGGCGCCGAGCGAGCGAGCCGGACTGCACCGGTTGGTGGCTTCACTCATCGACGAAAAAAACCCCGTGAAAAAATCGGGTCACTTCAGGGTCCACGGGTCTGCCGGGGGAGGGGCCGAAGTCATCCGGCGGGCTGAGCATGCCTGGTTCGATTCGAATGTCCGGGGCCTGCCGGAGATGGAAACGGATGGCTTGGGGCACATTGCCCTGCTCAATGCCGCAGAGTGGGCGGTGTTTACAGACAAGGCCGAGCACGATTCGGACCGGCGTTCGGGCCAGATTGACCGGACGATCGTGCTCGTGCGCGAACCGGGTCGGCCGCATGAAATGACGGACGTCGCGCATGAGGTCGTCCATTACCGGTTGGAGGATGCCGGTTTGCCCCTATGGGCTGAAGAGGGCCTGGCCCTGCACCTGGGTGTCGAGATTACCCTGGCATTTGAGCGCTTGACCGGCCAGCGAGCCGGGGAGAGCGCGGAGCTACCGGGCGTCCGGCGTCCGGTCGGACAGGTCATTATGGATTTCGACCGCTACCCGGAGGATCCCGCGGTGCTTGCAGGGTTCTATCGGCACTGCCGCTTGTTTACAAAAGCTCTCAAGCTGGATAAAGAACAGTTGCAAGTGTACGTGCATGCGCTAGGACGGGGGGAGGCGTGGGACGGCGTACTGGCCGACTCACTTCAGATGCCCCCCGATCGCATCGAGCAGCTTCGGAAGCTCGCGGCGATCACCGTCCATGTGGAGTAATTGATCACAGCTTTGAACAAGAAGCCCAACCTCTTCCTGATTCACGGGGAGGACGAATACCAGGTATCTGAAAGGGCCCGGGAAATCGTCGACACGCTCTGTCCGCCGGGAGAAGCCACGGAAAAGCTGGAGGAGATGGGGGGGGCTGCGAGCAGGGCTGAGGAGGTTGAGCAGATCGTCCATCGGGTCTTTTCATCCATGCAGACCCTGGGGATGTTCAGCTCGGAAAAGGTGATCTGGCTGCGGGATGTCAACTGGCTTCCGGAATCAAAGGAGAGCCGCTACGAGGGGGTCAAGACCGCGACGGCCCGGCTGGAGAAACAGATCAAGTCCGGTATACCGGGGGACACGACCCTGGTGATCGTCTGTACGCGCAAGGTCAGTGCTCGCTCGGCCTTTTTCAAGGCCTGCAAGGCCGCCGGCGAGGTGATTCTTTTCGAGAAGCCGGAGCAGTCCTACAAGGCCGTGGAGTATGCCTCGGACCTATTGAGGGGCTTGCTGCGAGAGCGTAATATCCAGGCGGATGAGCAGGTGATCAATTCGTTTATCAGCCGTGCCGGGACGGATACTCGCCAGCTGGTGAACGAAACGGACAAGATCCTGAACTACCTGGGCGACCGTACCGAGCTTACAATAAAAGATGTCGCCCTCATGATTGCGCCTTCGCGCGAGATGGTGCCCTGGGAATTGGCTGACTTTATTGCCGCCCGTGATTTTGTCCAGGCGATGGATATTTTGCGGCGCTTGATCGAGCAGCGGCAGTCCGAGGTCGCGATTATTCACGGCCTGGCCCTCCGGTTTCGCGAACTTTCTCTCTACCGGGCACTCATGGATAGCGGGATGGCCCGGATTTCAGGTCGCTCCCTTAGCTATACGGATGACACGGGACGGGAAACCGCCCTCGCGGTGAACCACAAGAAGATACACCCCTACCGGGAATACCTGGCCGCGCAGTCGGCCAGTCGTTTTACCCGCCAGGAGCTTGCCCGGGCGCGGATCCTGGTTGCCGATACACACGACCAGTTGTTCCGGAGTGCCCTGCCGAAGCACGTGCTCCTTGAGCTGCTGCTGGTCAAGCTACTGGGTAGTGCTGCGCGTCGCTGAGCCTGGCCCGTGACCGCATTATTTTCGGGCTACGTGTTGCCGACGGTGGAAAAATCATTATGTTCCAGTCAATCACGCCACATGCGATACATTGATCCGGTAAAAGCGGGTGTCCGCTCTCGTTGAATACAGAAACTGTTTACCATGAAACGACCTGTCATCACTGCCGCGGCCCTGCTGGGCCTGAGCGCCGTACTCCTCGGGGCCTTCGGCGCGCACGGACTCAAGGGTGTACTCACGCCGGAGCAGCTGGGCTCCTTTGAAACCGGGGTGCGCTACCAGGTTTATCACGCCCTTGCCCTGCTCGGGCTCGCTGCGCTGTTTCCCGTAAATGTGAAGCTGGTGAAAGTAATCTTCACGTGTTTCCTGGCCGGGACCCTGTTATTCTCCGGCTCCATTTATCTGCTCGCGTGCCGGGATTTACTGGGCGGTGCAAAGGTCGCCTGGCTCGGGCCGCTTACCCCGCTCGGCGGGCTCCTCCTGGTCACCGGGTGGGCCGCGATGGCGATCGCGGGATGGAAGGAGCGCGGGTGAGCTCCATCCAGCCGGAAAAGAAGGATGGGGTTGCGGAAACGCGGCGAAGGGCGGGGCCGGCCCTGGCCTTCGGCACGAGTTTTGCGGCGGGCTTCGCGGTCTGTTCCATCGGGGGAAACTGGATTGGGCGCAGGCTTGGAAAGGAAACCTCCTTCACCCTGGCGGGGATCCTCCTGGGCTTTATTTACGGGGGCTACGAGTTGTGGAAACTGGTCAAGCGATCGAAGGTTTACATCGCAGAACAAGACGCGCAGTTGCTTGCGGAAAGGAAAGAGCGGGGCGATGAATCCTCCTGAGCCACCGGGTGAAAAAGGCTGGTCTACGCCCATGACGATTGCCGCCCTCGTCGCGCTGCTCGCCACGTTTTTACTCGGGCTGAAGATGGCCGAAAGCTTCCCGAAAAAAGAACTATTTTGTAGTTGGTTAGTGGTTTTCTTTAATGCATACATCGGTGCGTTTATCGCCAAACAGGCCTTAAAACGGGGCCCAAATGCTTTTTTTGCATGGGCGATATTGATCAATGGGCTTCGGGTCGGGTTCTTCCTGGCCGTGCTCGTGGTGATTTTGAAATTTGATTTTTTAGACGTCCGGATATTTGCTGCGGTGACCGTACTTGGATATTTAATTTTACTGGCTGGCGAGGTTGCGCGTTTGCACACGCAGTCGTTAAAGGCCTTTGCTGCAGCCCGTAATATAGCCGATCGAAATGAGTGATACAGCAGCAGGAGTTGACGAGCTGGTGGACAAGGCTGAACTGGTCACCCAGAAGTCCGCAGCCATTAATGAGTGGATCATGCATCACGTGTCTGATTCGCCTGCCTGGCATCCCTTGCCCTTCCTGGAAGTGCCCCTGCCCGGGTGGATGAGCAACCATGTGCTGATGCTGTTGATCGGTGCAGGCCTCCTGGTCCTCGTGTTCAAGGTGCTTTGCCGTTACCAACCCGGGCGGGCGCCAAGGGGATGGACCAACCTGGTGGAAGTCCTGGTCAAGTTCGTGCGGGATGATATCTGCGTGGCGACCCTGGGGGAAGAGGATGGTCGCAAGATGGCCCCGCTTTTCCTGACCTTCTTTTTCTTCATCGCCACCCTCAACCTGATGGGGTTGGTTCCGCTTTTTTCCACCGCAACCGGGAATATCGGGGTCACCGCGGCCCTGGCCATCGTGACCTTTTGTTTCATGGTCTTCGGGGCTATTTACATGAACGGTCCCATTGCCTTTGCGAAGGGCTTCGTTCCTTCCGGCATTCCCTGGCCGATCCTGATCATTATTGTTCCCCTGGAGGTGCTGGGGGTGGCCATCAAGTGTGTCGCCCTGACCATCCGACTTTTCGCCAACATGTTTGCCGGCCATATCGTGGTCTTTTCATTGCTGGGCTTGATGGTAACCTTTGGGGCAGCGGCCCTGCCCGCCGTGGTCATGGCCCTGGCGATCGACCTGCTCGAGATTTTTATTGCCCTGTTACAGGCATATATTTTCACCCTGTTATCTGCGATGTTCATCGGCCAGATGTACCATCCGGCACATTGACCATGCCGGGTTGATCACGGGGTAAAAAGTTTTCCGATTTAGCTTTGTCACGGCAGGGTTGATTGTTAAAGGACGGCGATTTTCGTCGGTTTAGTGAAGATTAACTACGTAGGAGATAGAGAAAATGACTGGTACATTTGCAGCAGTAGGAGCGGGACTGGCAGCCATCGGTGCAGGTCTCGGCATCGGCCTGGTCGGTAACGGCGCCATGACCGGGATTGCCCGCAACCCGGATGCCACCCCGAAAATCCAGGTGAATATGTTGATCGCGGCAGCGTTGATCGAGGGGGTTGCCCTGTTCAGTGCGGTGATCTGCTTCCTGACCATGAATACCGGCGTTTAGTCGCCGTTGCACTCACGGCGATCGCACGACTGCGTCCTGAAAGACGTTTAGGAGGGTTCCTATGGCTGATAACGCTCATTCAAAACCACCTGCACCCCATGAATTGCAGGGTCATGTGGAGCAACCCCACGGGGTTGCAAGTCCTATTGACGTATCCCCACAAATGGTCCTGTGGACCTGGATCGTGTTTGGCTTGCTGGTCGTGGTGCTCTACAAGATCGCGTGGAAGCCGATCCTGGCCGCGCTCGACCAGCGTGAAAAGGATATCCAGGACACCATCGACAATGCCGAACAGGTTCGTGCAGAACTGGCCGGCATCGGCCAGTTGCGCTCCGAGACCATCGCCGAAGCCGACGAGAAGTCCCGGTCTATCCTGGACGCGGCCCGGCAGGGTGCCCAGGAGCAGGCCCGGGTCATCGAGACGAAAGCCCGTGAAGACGCGCAGATCATCCAGGAAAACGCGAGCCGCGACATCGAGACCGCCCGGGGGAAAGCGGAGGCCACGCTCAAGCGGGAAAGCGGTGACTGGGCGGTGGAGCTCGCCGGCAAGATTCTCGGTGAGAACCTCGATAATGCGAAGAATCGCAACCTGACCGATCGTTTGGTGGAGGAGCTTTAGTCGATCATGGTAAGTTCCTTAGTCGCAAAACGTTACGCCAAGGCCCTCTTTGACCTCGCCCAGGAGGAGGATACCCTTACGCCCGTTCGTGAGGACATTCTGTCCCTGGGTGGCCTGATCCGGGATCAGGCAGATTTTGCCACCTATGTGGCGGATCCCACGATTCCGGAGGGCCAGCGGGACGAGGCCATCGATCAGCTTTTTGCCGGGAAGGCGCACCCAACAACCCTTCGTTTACTTAAGCTGCTCAATCGAAAAGGGCGCTTCGCTGAACTCGGTGCGGTCTGCCAGGTGTTTGAAGAGATGATCTGTGACCACCTCGGCATTCTCAAGGTGAAGATCACCGCGGCGCATGACTTGAGCCTTGAGCAGCTGGACAACATGAAGACCCGGCTCAGTGCGCACCATGGCAAAGAAATCGAGGCCGCCGTCGAGACGGATCCCTCCCTGGTCGGGGGCTTTAAGATCCAGGTGGGTGACCATATTCGCGACTACAGCATCGCCACCAAGTTGGAAAATTTTAAACAACGTGTAATTAACGCATAAAGGATCGCCATGGCTATCGACATCAAGCCGGATGAAGTTTCATCCATTCTCAAGCAACAGCTTAAAGATTTTGACTCAGGGGTTTCCGAGTACGAGGTCGGCAGCGTCCTGAGCGTTGGCGACGGGATCGCCCGTGTACACGGCCTCAGCAAGGTGATGGCCGGTGAACTGGTTGAATTCGAAAACGGCCTGCGCGGAATGGCCCTCAACCTCGAATCCGATAATGTCGGGGTCGCGATCTTCGGTGAAGACACCGGTATTCGTGAAGGTGACGTGGTCAAGCGTACCGAAGCAATTGCCTCGGTCCCGATAGGCGATGAGTTGATGGGGCGGGTGGTTGACGCACTCGGCAACCCGATTGACGGTGGCCCACCCCTGGGTACCAGCCAGAGCAGCCAGATAGAGATCAAGGCCCCGGGCATCATCGACCGGCAAGATGTACACGAGCCGATGCAAACCGGCATCAAGGTGATTGACGCCTTGACCCCGGTCGGTCGCGGTCAGCGGGAATTAATTATCGGTGACCGCAAGACCGGCAAGACGGCGCTCGCGATCGATACCATCATCAACCAGCGCAACGAGGAGGTGCACTGCTTCTACGTGGCCATTGGCCAGAAGCGGTCCACCGTGGTCCAGGTGGCGGAAACGTTGAAGAAATTCGGCGCGATGGAATACACCACGATTATTTCGGCCACCGCTTCCGACCCGGCACCGATGCAGTTCCTTGCCCCCTACACGGGCACGGCCATGGCGGAGTTCTACCGCGACAACGGCAAGCACGCACTCATCATTTATGATGATTTGACCAAGCAGGCCCAGGCCTATCGCCAGTTGTCGCTGCTCTTGCGGCGGCCGCCGGGTCGGGAGGCCTTCCCGGGTGACGTATTCTATTTGCACAGCAGGCTCCTCGAGCGCTCCGCCAAGATGAGCGACGACAAGGGTGCCGGCAGCCTGACCGCCCTCCCGATTATTGAAACCCAGGACGGCGACGTATCCGCCTACATCCCCACCAACGTGATCTCGATCACCGATGGGCAGATCTTCCTGGAGGCGGACTTGTTTAATTCCGGGCAGCGTCCGGCGATTAACCCTGGCCTGTCCGTTTCGCGCGTGGGCGGTGATGCCCAGATCAAGGGGATGAAGCAGACCGCGGGTACGCTACGGCTTGACCTCGCCCAGTTTCGCGAGTTGGCCGCCTTTTCACAGTTCGCCTCCGACCTCGACGAGTCGACCCGCAAGCAGCTCGAGCGGGGCCAGCGCCTGATGGAGGTCATCAAGCAGGGGGTGAACGTTCCACTCGATGTGGAGAAGCAGATCGCCATCATCTATGCCGGCACCAATGGATATCTCGATGACATCCCGGTGGCCGCGGTACAGCAGTTTGAAGCCGAATTTAACCAGGCGCTCGATTCCAAGTACGCACACGTCACCAAGGCGATCAAGGAAGAGAAGGCGATGTCCGAAAAGATCAAGGAAGAGCTGTCCGAAGCCCTGAAGGATTTCAAGCGCACCTTTAATGCATAGGCGGGCTAACCGTACCCCGTAACCAGTCGATAAATCATGGCTTCAATCAAGGAATACAATCGCAAGCTTGCGAGCTTGAAAAATACGGTGAAGATCACCAAGACCATGAAAATGGTCTCGGCGAGCAAGTTGAAACGTGCGCAGGACAAGCAGAACAGCGCCAAGGATTATGCGCGCGAGGTGAACAATCTCATTTTCCGGATTGCGGGTGCGGTTGACCAGAGCGTCCATCCGCTGCTGGAGCCCAAGCCGGAAGTCAAAAGGGTCCTGCTGCTCGCGTTTACCTCCGACAAGGGGCTTTGTGGTGGATTTAACAACAACCTGATCAAGCACCTGCGCCGGGAGATCGCCTCGCTTGAAGCGGAAGGCAAAGTCGTCAGCCTGAGCCATTGCGGCCGACGCGGACATGCCGCTTTCGTCAAGACGGGAATGGTCAAAAAGAATTACCCGGACGTTACCGCATCCCCGCTTTCCCGCGATGCGAGTGAAATTGCCGGCGAGCTGGTCGAGTCCTTCGTCGGCGACGAGTTTGATGAAGTGCACCTCGTGTACAATCACTTCCAGAGTGCCCTCGCGCAGACGCCGTCCACCGCCCAGGTGCTGCCGCTTTCCCTGGGGGATGTTGCCCAGTACGATGCGGATGCGGAGCAGGCCTCGGCCGATGACTTTATTGCCGAGCCGGAAATGGGCGCGCTCTTGTCGACCTTGATTCCCAAGCTCGTCGTCTTCAAGATATTTTACGCGTTGCTCGAAAACTCGGCCGGCGAACACGGTGCGCGGATGACCGCGATGGATGCCGCGACCGGGAATGCCAGCAGCATGATCGATGAATACACCCTGCTTCGTAACCGCGCCCGGCAGGCTGCGATTACGACGGAGTTGATTGAAATTATCGCTGGTGCCGAGGCCATCTAGGATGCTCTGCACGAAGCGTGAGGATGCAAACGAACTTTTATATAGATTGATATTGGAGAAAACGAGATGAGTACCTCAACTGAATTGGTAACCGGAAAAATCACCCAGGTAACAGGTGCCGTGGTGGACGTACAGTTCCCCGAAGGTGAACTTCCCACGATCCTCACCGCCCTGAAGGTGTCCAACCCGTCCATCAGTGACGCGCCCGACAACCTGACCCTCGAGGTTTCGCTACACCTGGGCGACAACGTGGTCCGCACGATCGCGATGGATACCACCGACGGCCTGGTCCGCGGCACAGAGGTGCGCAACAGCGGTGATTTCATCCGCGTACCGGTTGGCGAGGCCTGCCTGGGACGGGTGATGAACCTGCTTGGCGAGGCAATCGACCAGCGGGGTCCCATCGAGGCGACCCAGCACAATTCAATCCACCGTTTGGCACCGGCCTTTGATCAGCAGGATACGTCGGACAATATCCTGGTTACCGGGATCAAGGTGGTCGACCTTCTCGCCCCCTACAAAAAGGGCGGCAAGATTGGTCTCTTTGGCGGTGCCGGGGTGGGCAAGACGGTCCTCATCCAGGAATTGATCAATAACATCGCCAAGGGCCATGGCGGGTACTCCGTTTTCGCGGGAGTGGGCGAACGTACTCGCGAAGGGACTGCGCTTTATCGCGAGATGCAGGAAGCGGGCGTCATGGACAAGACGGCCATGGTCTTCGGCCAGATGAACGAGCCGCCGGGTGCGCGTGCCCGGGTTGCTTTATCCGCATTGACCATGGCGGAATACTTCCGCGATGACATGAACCAGGACGTACTTCTCTTCGTCGACAACATTTTTCGCTTCACCCAGGCGGGCTCGGAAGTATCCGCCCTACTCGGCCGGATTCCCTCCGCGGTAGGGTACCAGCCGACCCTCGGCACCGACATGGGCACCCTGCAGGAGCGGATCACCTCGACCAAGAGCGGCTCGATTACCTCCATCCAGGCCGTTTACGTGCCTGCGGATGATTACACCGACCCGGCACCGGCAACGACCTTTGCTCACCTTGATGCGACCACCGAGTTATCCCGCCCGATTGCGGAACTCGGCATCTATCCCGCGGTGGATCCCCTGAGCTCAACCTCTACGATCCTCGCGGCGGAAATCGTCGGAGAGGCGCATTACAACACGGCGCGCGGTGTGCAGGAAATCCTCCAGAAGTACAAAAACCTGCAGGACATCATCGCGATTCTCGGTATGGACGAATTGTCCGAGGAAGACCAGTTGACGGTCAACCGCGCGCGCAAGGTGCAGCGCTTTCTTTCCCAACCCTTCGACGTGGCGAAGCAGTTCACCGGCATGGAGGGGGCCTTTGTGCAACTCGAAGATACGATTCGTTCCTTCACGGAGGTCCTCGAGGGTAAGCACGACGACATTCCGGAACAGGCGTTCTACATGGTCGGCGGTATCGAGGACGTGCTGGAGAAGGCCAAGACCCTTTAAGGAATCATGGCTGATTTTTCCCTAACCATCGTTACGCCTGAAGGGCGCGTGTTCGAAGGCGAGGCCGAGTCCGTCTCGGCCGTGGGCATCGTTGGTTCCCTCGGCGTATTGGCGAACCATGCGCCGATGATCTGTGCCTTAAAGGAAGGGGCGGTAACCGTACGCGGGAACGAGACCCTGCACTACGCGGCGAGCGAGGGTACCCTGGAAGTCCGCCCGGACAAGACGGTCGTGTTGCTACTCGATTATGCCCATCCCTGTGATTCCGCGGAGGAAGCGAGCCGGAAGGCGCAGGAGTTGATCGACATCCTCTAGGCCGGGCTTCATGCCCGGTTGCGCGGGTCTACCAGTACATTTTCAGGCCGCTGCTGTCCAGGCGGAGGCGCATGTCGCTCCAGGTTTTCCACGTGATGTGGCCGTCCATGAAGGCCTCGTTTGCCCCGGCCGGCCGCGGCCCTTTCAGATGGTTTGCCCCCTGTCGCCCCGGCCCGAACCAGCCCCACTTGCCAAGGGATCTGTTCAGGTCCGTCCAGATGATCGGGTCGGCGGGGATATCCGTGCTGCGCCGGGCAAATATTTCGGCCTTGGGTTCATCCTCCAGGCCCGGGTAGGTGAAATGATTTACCCACTGGGTATCCGCTGCAAGGTAGGCGTACCCCCAGACCGAGGCCCTTGTTCCGCCGGCCCAGTTCCAGAAATCATCCCGGTTCCATCGTTTCCGGTTTGAAGGGCAGTAACAGATCTCCCGGTCCAGCCCGTAGCTCGCAAGTTGGTCGTCCCGGACCTGTTGGTCGAACCAGTAGGGCGCGCGGTTGTTCTCCAGGTGGAGCCGGGGATAGTAATCGTTATGGTCCCCGGCGAAGGCGGTCATTATTGCAACCATGTTTTTTAGATGTGTGCTGCACTGGGTACGGCGGCCTTTTTCTATTGCGCCGGTCATCAGCGGGATGAGCAGGGCTGCGAGGAGCGCAATGATAGCGATGACCACCAGCATTTCGATCAGGGTGAAGCCTTGTCGGGTACGGCGCATGAGACCAGTATGTATGTATCCCCTGGAGTTGAAAGCATGAAGTCATCGATGGTAGGGTGCCTACATGTCTCAGTCAGCTACGCTCGGTGCCGGATGCTTCTGGTGTGTGGAAGCGGTTTTCCTGCAGCTCCGGGGAGTGCAGCGGGTCGAATCCGGGTACGCCGGCGGCGCGATGGAAAACCCCAGCTACCAGGCGATCTGTACCGGGGGAACGGGACATGCCGAGGTGATCCGGATCGATTTCGACCCGGAGCTTGTCTCGTACGAAACCCTGCTTGAGGTCTTCTGGCACAGCCACGATCCCACCACGCTCAACCGGCAGGGAGCCGACCGCGGTACCCAGTACCGTTCCGTGATCTTTTACCACGATGAGCCCCAACGAGCGACGGCCGAGGCCTCGAAAGCCGCCGCCGATACATCCGCGCTCTGGCCCGATCCCATTGTCACCGAAATGGCCCCTTTGCCGGCGTATTTCCCCGCCGAGGCCTATCACCAGGATTATTACACGCTGAACCCGGCCCAGGGGTACTGCTCCGTGGTCATCCCGCCCAAGTTGAAAAAGCTACGTGAGCGTTTTCCGCATCTGTTGGTGTAGGGGCCCCGGAGTCGCGTCTTCTCAAGCCTGTCGGTACGTGAAAAAATCGCCCTACCGCACCTGCACGTCGTCCACGAACCAGCCGGAACGATTCTCCACGCTATCCGAGGCCATGCGGAATCGAATATGCACCGTCTGCCCGGAGAAATTCATGAGGTCGATCTCCGTTCGGATGAAGCCGCCGGAGTCCCCGCTGAAGGCCGCGTGTCCGGCGAATACGCTGCTGTTCCCCATCGAGGGATGATTGTATCCATTCAGGGTCATCGATTCACCCAGGTCCGACCAGGGTCCCCCGGTCCCGTTCGTGCTGATCTCCACCTGCCCGCCGTCGAAGTTCTCTTCGGTATTGTACCAGTGCCAGAAGGCCAGGTCGGGGTCGGTATCCAGCAGGTAGGCCGGTGACACCAGGTAGAGATCACTCACCCCGACGGTATTCGTGGCAAACCAACTGATGAGCCCGCTGCAGGCCTGCCGGTTCGTCTGCACCCAGTCGACATTCAACCCGGTCCCGTGGTCGATCATCCATCCGTTCGGCCCGCCCTCCATGTCGTCGAAAAAGGTAAAGATTCGTTCGTAGCCATACACCCCCATATCGTAATCGGCCATGGTCGGATCGGCATAGCTCACCACGCCGTTGGAAGAGGTGGTGAAGAGCGATGCTTCACCGGGGCCCGCCCCGCTCGGTGCATCCGGCCAGGGAAGGGGCACCAATGCATCCGTGGCCCGCATGATGCGGTAGGTGTCCCCCGCCCGTACCGTTAGATCCAGAAAACCTATGCCGGTCAGGCGCAGGTCCCTCGGGATGGGCAGGATCATGTCCGCATCGCTGATGGCACCACCGGCAGGTACATCGACCGGGACACTGCCTTCGATACCGGGATCGTTGGCTACCACCAGCGCACCGCCCAGCCAGACGTCGCGCAGGGCCCGCTTATCGTAGGCGCCCGAGCGCAGGTGGTAGCTGCCCGCGGGCACCCGTGAGAAGGTGTAAGAGCCCGTCGCATCACTGACGACGGATTCCAGCAGGCTGCCGTCCGGGCGCCTGAGCTCGACGGGGACCCATTCCACCAGGGTGCTTTCCGTATCGAGGAGGACGCCGGCAATGCTGCCCGGTGGCTCCAGCTGGAAATCCACGTTCGGGGTGTGGTTGCCAAGTACTACGCCCACCGGGCTTGGCTGGTCGACTGCGGGGTCCAGGGAGGTGAGCAGGATGTCGTTGTACCACTTGTCCAGGTAGACCTGCGTTGGATCAAAAGTATTTACAAAATAGGTGCCGGTCGGCAGGGCGATTACCGCGTAGGTACCATCGGCGGCGGTGGTGCCTCCGCGGACGAAATTCCCGTTCGTGTCGAATACATCGATATCGATGCCCTCGAGCGACAGGTTTCCCGGGCCGTTTACGCGCCCACCGATCGTTCCGCCCTCCGTGAGCCGGAAATCCACACCCGGCGTGGTCATCCCTTCCGTGACCGGGACCCCCGTGGCCCCGTCGGCGACCGGGTTCGCACTCGCTAGCGGCACATCATCGAACCATTCGTCCAGGAAGCCCAGGTTGTTCGAGCTGCGGACGTACAGGGTCCCCGCCGGGAGTACATCCAGGGTGTAGTCTCCGCTTGCGCCGCTCGTGGTGTTGGCAACGATCGTTCCATCGGCATACGTGGCGATCACGCTCGCGTTGATGATCGGGTCGCTGTTTTCATCCAGCACCTGTCCGGTGATCTGAGCGCCCTGGTTGAGCGAAAAGTTGACATTCAGGTTCGTGGTGCCCGCCCCGATCGCAATGGGGTTCGCCCCGTCTGCCAGGGGGTCGAAGCTTCTTGCAGCGACGTCGTCGAACCACTCGTCGAGGAGGTTCGTGAAAACGAAGGTGCGAACATAGTAGGTTCCGGCGGTCAGGTTCGTGAAGAGATAGGTGCCACCCGGGTCGGTGGTGGCGAAATCAACAAAGTTCCCGCTGGCATCGAAGAGTTCGACCTCCTCAAGGCTGGCCGGGTTGGCGGCGGTGTCACCGACGAATCCGCCGATCCCACCCGCGAAGCCCGGGGCCTGGCTGCCGAGCAGGCAAAGGGCCATGATGAGAAAGGTACGCCGGGAAGCGTCAGTCAGTTTGTTATGTATGAGCACAATACACCTCTATGTATCTGCCCTGGTATGGCTTTATCATACCCCGTTTTTACCGGAAATGGCAAGTGGCAGATGCTTCCGGATTGGAAGCCCGGCTAAACGCGAGCTGTTTTGCCTCTTGGCGGAGGGTTTTTCACCTCCCCGGGAAGCCGTATTCAACGCATTCAGCCCTGGAATCCAGGCGCGCTTTTTCACCCGGCCCTCCTCCGGCCCCGGTCCCTGTTTACAGGCGTTTTTTGCCTCGGTACCGGGAAAGGGTTTATATACGGGCTGTGGTTCTGGTGTATATATTGTATGGTGTAGCGGTTGGGTTTAGGGATCGTTTTTTCGGTTTGTTTGGGGCCTGGGAATATTTAGCTTGATGAACCTGTTATCTATGCGTGCCTTCCTGAGTAATTGCCTGGCGGGGCTTCTGTTTGCCTGTCTGCCGGCCCTGTCGTCTGCTGACCAGGTGGTGATCAGTGAGATCATGTACCACCCGCCGGCGGGCTTGCCCGAGTTTATCGAGTTCGCCAACGCGACCCGCACGCCATTTGACTTTGCCGATTGGCAGTTGAAGGACGGGGTCGAATTTGACTTTCCCGCTTTCGACGATGCCGATGCCGCTGCGGCCTTCATCGGTCCCTACGAACGTTTCCTCGTGAGTGCTGTCACGGAGGCGGAGCTGCGCGCGGCCTATACCATTCCGCTCAACGTGCGCGTGTTTGGCCCCTGGCTGGGTAGTCTGGACAACGGGGGGGAATCGATCAGCCTTGTCGATCGCAACGGGGTGGGCATGTGCAGCGTGGCGTATGGGGATCGCCCGCCCTGGCCGGCATCGGCCGATGGCGCGGGACACAGCTTGACCCTGGTCGATGCCGATCACGCGATCGACAGCTTTCACAACTGGCGGGCGAGCAGTCGCCGCTACGGTACGCCGGGAACGAAGGAAGTCGAAGAGCCTGAGGAGCCCTTCCCGGACCCGGAGGTGAATTTGTCGGACGGTATTCCCTTTATTGAGTACGGCGATACCTGGAAATTCCAGGATCAGAACCAGGACCTCGGAACCGCCTGGAAAGAAGTTGGCTACGACGACAGCACATGGGCTTCCGGGCCGGCCCTGCTCGGTTTTGAAAGCTCGGGCCTGCCCTCCCCGGGGATCCAGACGGCCTTGTTGAACAGTAGCTCGGCGGCCCAGCATCGCACGTATTACTTCCGCAAGACCTTCGTCTACCCGGGCGAAACCGTGGGGGCAACCGTGTCGGTGGACCAGATCGTGGATGACGGGGCCCTTTATTGGCTGAACGGACAGCAGCTGGGCGACGGGATCGGTGTCCCGAATGGTGCCGACTGGCAAACGCTCGCGAACCGAACGGTCGGTAATGCGGTGGAGGAACCGGACGTGATCGTGGTCAACGATCCCAGCCTCGTGTCGGGCACGAACACCGTGGCCGTGGAGCTACACCAGACAAACGACACCAGCTCCGATGTGGTCTTTGGCGCGCGGGTCAAGGTTTCCGTTCCCAGCGAACTGGGTGTCGTCATCAACGAGGTGTTGCCCGGGACCGTGGGAGAGGGCTTTGTCGAGTTCTACAACCCCACGACCAATTCCGTCGATCTCGGGGGCTGGTACCTGTCCGATGATCCCGGGGTGTTGGATCAACACGCCATTTCCGGGAGCCTACCCTTGGCCCCGGGTGCGCTGGTGACGGTAGGTTACGCGGAGTCGCAGTTAAGTCTCGGTGATCCGACGGTGGTCTACCTGACGCAGCCCGATGGCGAAACGGTCGTGCACGCGATCAGCACCTCGCTGGTTCTGGACGGCCGGTCCCTGGGGCGGAAGCCGCTGGGCAGCTCATCCTGGTTTCTTTTTGCGGATTCCACACCGGGTCAACCGAACCAGAGCCTGTCGGACCTGGCGGCCCAATTTCGCCTGAATGAAGTGGCCTACGATTCGCAGGATCGCATGGTCTGGGTCGAGATTCACAACGCGATGGCTGCCAGCACCTCCGTCGATGGCCTGGTCTTGTCCGGGCGACGGGATTTCAGCGATGCACAGGCCCTGTCTGGTACGATTGCCGGCACCGGAACGGCCAGCTGGGACACCCTCATCGAGCTGGAGGATGATACCCTGTACCTGGTCGATGCGGCGGGGAATGTCCTCGATACCGCAGCGGTTGAGCGGCGAGGCGGGCGTCCATACAGCCAGGTCTTCCCGGAGGGCAGCGGGGAATGGTACGCGGCGACCAATGATACCCGCAACGCCTCGAACCAGTCTGGGCACCAGGCGGATATCGTGATCAATGAGGTGCTGTTCGACCTGCCGTCCGGCCAGTCTCGCGGTGAATTCCTGGAACTGGTGAATCGTGGGAGTGCAACGGTCAACCTTTCGGGTTGGTCTTTCGTGGATGGCATCTCCTTCAGCTTTCCGCCGGGGACGACGCTTGATCCGGGTGCTTTCCTGGTGCTCGCCGCCGACGCGGCCTGGATGCAGTCGGTCTACGGGGTCCAGGTGGCGGGCGAGTTTGGTGGTGAACTGGCGAACAAGGGTGAACGGGTTCGATTGGTCGACGCGGTCGGCAATCTCGTGGATGAGATCGACTACAAGGTTGGGGGCAACTGGCCCGGGTTGGTCGGTGGCGACGGGAGCAGCATGGAGCTGGCGCACCCGGACATGGATAATGACGTAGCTTCCGCCTGGCGGGACAGTGATGAAAGCAGCAAGGCGGCCTGGCAGGGCTTCAGTTATGTCGACAGCTATGAACAATGGGATTCACAGGGCTCCGCTTCCGACTACAAGGAGCTCCATTTCCACCTCGTGGGGGATGCCCACCTCGCACTGCGGAATATCGTGCTGAGCAAGGATGGGACCGGGCCGAACCTGGTCCAGAACGGGACGGTGATGACCAGCACCGGGAATGCCAATGCCGGCTGGCTGGCCCAGGGGACCCATTATGCCACGTACATGGACAATGGTGAATTGCACCTGGTCAGTGACGGTCACGGTGACAACCGGGCCAACCGGGCGGAGATCGATATCCCGAATATCCAGGATAATGACGTGTGTACCCTGAGCTTTGAGGCCCGCTGGATCAGCGGGAAGCCCCGGCTCATCGCCCAGACCTGGGATCACAGTTTCGGTTATCCCTTCCTGCTGGAAATCCCGAACAACCTGGGCACCCCCGTTGCGCCGAACGCGTCTCTCTTGACGGCCTCGGCACCGGAGCTCCAGGATCTGCAGCACAGCCCGGCGGTGCCCGACAGCACCCAGGCGGTTCGGGTGACCGCGTGGGTATCCTCCGCGGATGCCCTGGGCTCGGTCGCGGTGCACCACCGCCCGGACAGCGTCAACGGGGATGAGGTCTGGCAGAGTACGGACATGTTCGATGACGGTGCCACGGGGGGGGATGAGGTGGCGGGTGATGGGGTGTATACCGCGACCCTGAACCAGTACCAGGCGAACAACCAGGTCGTCCAGTTCTACGTGCGAGCGGTGGCGAATGGCCTCGAGACCCTGCTTCCCAAGCAGGGGGCCGACCGGCCGGCGATGTGGGTCGTGGACAATGATACGGTCGATACGGATTTGCGAACCTGGCGCTTTGTCATATCGGCGTACGACCTGGATGCCCTCGGCAGCGCGGGTGGAGGCGCCAAGTATAATTACAAGTTTCCCCGCCTGTCCAATCACTATTTCAACATGACCGGCATCTCCAGTGAGCGGACGATCTATTACGGAAGCGAGATGCGTAAGAGCGGGAGTCCATGGACCCGGGACAGCGGGAATGGGTTGAGCCGGGCGAAGTGGAAGCCCCCGACGGACCAGCCTTTCCGGAACCGGATCAAGTTCAGCATCGATAACGATGCCACCGATGGAAATCGACGACACAAGAATCGCATCATCCGTCACTGGATGTACCTGCTCGGTCACCCGAAGAACGAGGCGGAATTCGTGCGGGTGATGGTCAATGGGGGCACGCCTGAGATTCGCGAGGAGGTGGAGCCGGTTGCAACCGATTTCATCAAGCGAAACTTCGTCGATGGTTCGCAGGGTGAATTGTACCGGATCGATGACCAGTGGTGGTTCAGGGATAATTGGGGTCGAACGCCCCGGGACGCATCCTGGGTATACAAGGACAGCGACGAGGCCGTGCGATACCACACGGAATGGATAAAGCGTTCACGTGAAACCGATTACGATTACAGCTCGCTGGTTAACTACATCAAGACGGTCGACGCCGATGTCTTTAGCCAGGAGCAGATGGAACGGCTGATGGATGTGCAGCTGGTAAATGCAAATGCGGCGGTACGGGGCTATGTCGGGGACTGGGATACCTTTACCGTGGACCGGGGGAAGAACGGGTATTTTTACCGCAAGCCGGACGGGAGATTCATGCTCCTGCACTGGGACAGTGATCTCGCATTCCAGAATACAGGACACGGATTCCTGCGAAACGATGGCGGGGTACCCAATTATTTCGGAAAGACGTATAACCGGCGCTGGTTTAATTACTACCTGACCGAGTTGTTGGATAACTTCACGGAGAATTCTTCCCGGATCGAGGGATGGTTCCAGGCGGAGGAAGACGCGTCCACGGATTATGCCATGAATGCGTCCTTCTACCGGAGCTGGTTCAGTGGCCGCAAGGCCAACGCCGTGACCCAGTTGCTCAATACGGACATCGTGAATTTCTCCATGGTCACCGGTAACGGCTCCTCCGTTTCCACCACGGATGCGACCATCGAGCTGGATGGCGTGGGGCCGTCGAAGTTGTATGGCGTACGGGTGGCCGGTCATCCGGAAGGGGTCTTCACCTGGAACAGCTATACAGCCTGGACGATCAGCGGAGTGTACCTGCACAGCGGAGCCAACATCCTGAGCATCGAGGGCGTTGACCGCGAGGGCCAGGTGCTTGAAAGCTTGGTCTTTACTGTGAACAAGACGGGAGACGCTCCCCCGGTTCCGGGTCTGGATGCGGACCCCGGTTCCTGGAACCTGGCCGTGGATGAAGTCTTCGATCTGGATGCATCTTCCAGTTACGATCCCGAGGGTGGGGCGATCGGTTTTACGTGGTCGGTGACCCCGACCAATGGCGTGATGCTTTCGCCGTCCGGGAGCCAGGCCCAGGCCCTGTTTACGCGACCGGGTTGGTATACCTTGACCGTTGAGGTCATGGATGACCAGGCGCAAGTCGCCAGCTACAGTCGGGAGGCCTCGGTTTATCTGAATAACGATTTCAGTTCCTTTGGCTCGAGCCAGCTGGACGCCCCATGGGAAATGCTGAACGTGGAGCTGCGCGATAATTACGCGCCCT
>JAPYUI010000490.1 GCA_029936175.1 Kiritimatiellia bacterium | reverse complement strand
CCGGAGCCGACAAGAAGTGGGTCTGGGCCGAGGCGAAAATTGACGGCGACAAGGTAATCCTCTCCAGCCCGGAAGTCGAAACGCCCGTGGCGGTCCGTTACGCCTATTCCAGCAATCCCAAGGGCGCAAACCTTTATAATCGCGAAGGCATTCCCGCGAGCCCCTTTCGAACGGATGACTGGTAAGCGGCAAGCGCATTCCCTGCCGGGGACTGGCCGTGTCAGGACCGTCCTGTATGGGGTCCTGCTCATGGCCGCCTGCGGCCTTACGCAGGGTGCTGCCCGCCCGAACATCCTCTTTATCCTTGTCGATGACCTTGGCTGGCACGACCTTGCCTGCCAGGGGAACCCGGCGGTAAAGACCCCGAACATCGACCGTCTGGCCCGTGAAGGCATGCGCTTTACCGATGCCTACGCCGCGGCACCGGTCTGCTCCCCTACCCGCGCAGCCATCCTCACCGGTAAATCCCCGGCCGCCCTGCACCTTACCAATCACCTCCCGGATCGCGAGGGCTTCACCCCGGACAAGGCGACATGGCTGCCGGCAACATGCCTGGATCACTTGCCTGCTGAGCACGAGACCATCGCTGAGCACCTCAAGCGAGCCGGGTACGCCAACGCCTTCCTGGGGAAATGGCATCTCAGTGGCAAGGGCAAGGGCTTGCCGGAATACGAACCGACCAGCCAGGGCTTCGACCTCAATATCGGAGGCTGTTCCTACGGCGGTCCACCGACCTTTTTCGACCCCTACCGGATCCCCAACCTGGAGAACCGCAAGGAAGGTGAGTACCTGCCGGATCGACTGGCGGATGAAACGATCCGCTTCATGAAGGCCCATCGCGCAAAGCCCTTCATGGTCTTCCTCTGGAATTATTCTGTTCACTGGCCGATGGAGGCACCCGCGTCATTCCTGAAAAAATACGAGGGGCACGAAGGTCCGGGCCTGAACGATTTCCGCTACGGGGCGATGATCGAGGCGCTGGACGCCTCCTATGGTCGTATTTTCCGCGCGCTGGATGATTTGAAGCTGCGCGAAAACACCCTCGTGATCTTCACCTCGGACAACGGGGGCTTTGCCGGCGTGTCCGATAACCGGCCCCTGCGCGCAGCGAAGGGGCATCTATACGAGGGCGGGATTCGCGTACCCCTGATC
>JAPYUI010000247.1 GCA_029936175.1 Kiritimatiellia bacterium | reverse complement strand
GCCCCCTGCCTTCTGGAAGGAGCTCACCCGGATAAAGGGTCCCGAGGCCCGTTGCGAGCAGGCCCGGAAAAGCTTTAACGGCCAGGTGATACTGCTATGGAACCGGCAGGAAATTGAGGACTTTAAGGGCTTCATGGACTTCGAAAGCCAAAGGCTGCTCAGGCCGGATGCCGTGGACCGGAAAGCGCTGCTTCCCTACCAGGTTATCGCACAACTCAGTGCCCGGGAGAAGGCCGGCTGGTTTTCAGTGGCCAGCGCCGTCTCGCCCCATGGTGCCGGGAGTTTTGAAGACATGGGCCTGCTGGATTGGACGGATCAGGCGGCCTATGTCATTGCCGCAATCGAGGAACGGAACGGCGAGTTCATCCTGTACCGGTGTTTATACCAGGGAGACCAATCATGAATTTTATCGACATCCAAAACTTGTGGGTTCGCTACGGGACCTTCGACGCGGTCAAAGACCTTTCCCTGCAGGTACCCAAGGGCTCGGTTTTTGGGTTCATCGGGCCGAATGGCGCGGGGAAGACCTCCACCATCAAGGTGCTCGCCACCTTGAAGAAGCCGTACCAGGGGACCGCCTGCGTGGGTGGGATCAATGTTAGCAAAGACCCCCAGGCGGTGCGAAAAATGATCGGCTACATGCCCGACGTTTTTGGCGTGTACGAGGACCTGACCGCACGCGAGTACCTGCATTTCTTTGCCGCCGCTTATCGAATCGACCGGAACAAGCGCGAGGGACTGGTGAAGGATGTCCTGGCCCTGACAAACCTGGAGGAGAAGATTGATTCGCCTGTCGAGGCCTTGTCCCGCGGGATGAAACAACGACTGGGACTGGCCCGGGTGCTCCTGCACGACCCGGAACTCCTGCTGCTCGATGAACCGGCGAGCGGATTGGACCCGCGTGCCCGGATTGAAATTCGCGAGCTGCTGAAAGAACTGATGAACATGGGCAAAACCATCCTCATCTCCAGCCATATCCTGCACGAACTCTCGGAATACTGCACCCGGATCGGGATCATCGAGCAAGGCAAACTGATCGCCTCCGGTTCCCTGGACGACATGTACCAGGCCTTGAGCCTCAAACGCCTGGTTCATGTACAGCTGGTTGAACAAGCGGATGGCATCCTTGACCAGATCCGGGCAATTCCCGGCGTAAGCAAGGCGGAACAGGAAGCCGACCGCGTGGCGGTGTACATCAAAGAAGATATCCTGGCCCCCTGCGAACTCCTGGACAAAATCCACGGGATGAATGCCCGGGTGCATATGTTTCAGCCGGAGGCCATGGATATGGAAACGGTGTTCATGAAGCTGACCGAGGGGAAGACCCAGTAAGGCCGGGTATCATCCGGTAAACGCAGGCATCCTGGAGGGCTGCACCCCCTTGTTATCCGTGATACGGTCGCCTCATGACGCGCACGGTCCTAAGCCTGACAAGCTCGCCCCAGCGCATGCAGCATCTGCCCCTGGTGCTGGATGCACTATTTAACCAGCCCATTCCGCCCGACGCCGTGTACCTCAACCTGCCGGAGCGCTATCGCAACCGTGATGTTTACGTGCTCCCGGATTGGCTGGGCGATGCGTCACGGGTGACCCTGCTGCGCCGGGCCGATGACCCGGGACCGGTGATGAAGATCCTTCCGGTACTCGAAGTCGAAACGGGGCCGGATACCCTGTTGATCACCGTGGACGACGATGTTCGGTACCCGCCGGATACGATTTCGGCATTGCAAGCCGCAGCCGAAGCACACCCGGAAGCTGCTTTTGGCAGCAGGGGCTTTAACTTTACGGATATCGGCCGAGACCTGAAACCGATACGAGGTGACCATGTGCCCTGTCACATCCTGCAGGGCTACGGGGCCTGTGCCTACCGACGGCGGCATCTCGATATCGATCGCCTGCACCTTAGCCTGGCCTCACAACCCGAAGCCTTTCGTTTCAACGATGACCTGGTCCTGTCCAACCACCTCGCGTCGAGGGGTGTCCCCCGCTTCACCATTCAACTCGCCAGTCGTTTGCAGCATATGCCCTGGGGGGACGAGGATCCACAGGCCTTGAAGTTTATGGAAGGTGGCACACATCAACGCTATGCCACGATGCGGCAATGGTTGATCAAACAGGGCGAGTGGTTTGCGGAAGACCGGGTACCACCGCAGGAAGCCGAAAATGGATCAGCGTAGGGCTTGCCCGGCGGCATCCGAGATCCAGTCGACCTGCTCCGGATCGGCACAACTGCAGTCCGGCATGCCGCACGGTTTATCCTTGGTTTTGGCCAGAAACCTTCTATCAAACTCGTACACATTGTCTGCACGCATAGCGAATCCCCTTACCGGAAGAATCATGAAGAACGCCTTAACTGTAGCCATCCTCAGTCTACTCGTTCTGCAGGCCTGGACCGCGCCTTTTGACCAGGCACTGTTCGACCAACACGGCCGGACTTACGAGCCCGGGGAGGCCCTGAAACATATCCAGGTACCGGAGGGATATCGCCTGGAGCTGGTCGCAGCGGAGCCCATGGTCAACGAACCGGCCGTCATCGCCTGGGATGGCAACGGCGTCATGTACGTGGCGGAATTCCTGACCTACATGCAGGATATCGACGGGAGCGGCGCCCACAACCCGGTCTCGAGGATCCTGCGCCTGGAGGATACGGACGACGACGGCCGCATGGACAAGCGAACCGTCTTCATCGACAAGCTGGTCCTTCCGCGCATGATCCAGTGCATCGACCATCGCGTGATCATCCGCGAGACCAACACCTTTGACCTGAATATGTACGAGGACAGCGACGGCGACGGGGTGGCAGACAAGAAAACGAGTGTCTACACGGGCGGCAAGCGCGGCGGAAACCTGGAGCACCAGCCGAGCGGCCTCATCTGGAACATCGACAACTGGATGTATGTCACCTACACGCGCAAGCGCTATCGCTGGAACGGCGACCACATCATCTCTGAGGACACGTCGCACGGGTCGGGTCAGTGGGGCCTTACCCACGATGACATCGGGCGTTGTTATTATTCCACCGGGGGCGGTGAACGCCCGGCCATGGATTTTCAACAGCCGATTGTGTACGGCAAGATACAGGCCCCGGGCGAAGAGGCCCCCGGCTTTCGGGAAGTCTTTCCCATCGTGCCCATCCCGGATGTGCAGGGCGGCCATCGCCGTTTCCGTAAAGAGGCGAATACGCTGAACAATTTCACCGGTTGCGCGGGCCAGCATATCTACCGGGGCGATCGCCTCCCGGCCGAACTCTATGGCCAATTGTTCATCCCCGAGCCGGTGGGGCGCCTGATCCGGCTGGCCAAGGTGAGCTATGAGAACGGCAAGGTCGTGCTGTCGAATGGAACGCCGGGCACGGAGTTCATCCGTTCGGATGATGCGAATTTCCGGCCCCTGAACATGGCGACCGGTCCCGATGGCTGCCTGTATATCGTCGATATGTACCGTGGGATTATCCAGGAGGGCAACTGGGTGCGAAAGGGCTCGTACCTGCGGGGAGTGGTCGAGAACTACGGCCTGGATAAAAACGTCCAGCGCGGCCGCATTTACCGGCTGATGCACGAGACCACCAAGCGGGGCCCGAAACCGAAGCTGCTGGATGCTTCCGGCGCGGAACTGGTGCAGGCCCTGGAGCATCCCAATGGCTGGTGGCGCGACACGGCCCAGAAACTCCTGGTCGTCCGGGGGGATGCCTCGGTTGTCCCGGCCCTGAAGTCCATGGCGCGTTCCGGGAAAAGTCCCCTGGCTCGTTTGCACGCCTTGTGGTCACTTGAGGGCCTGGGAATATTCGATACCGACCTGCTCAAGGCCGCGATGAGGGATCCCGACCCACGCGTGCGCGGCGGAGCCATCCGCGTCAGCGAGGAGGCCACGCTCAAGGGCGAAACCGGCCTGGCCGCCGACATGCTGAAGGGCATCGAGGACCCGGACCCACAGGTGGTTATCCAGGGTACCCTTTCGCTCCTGCGTGCGCAGCCGGATGCCAGCCTGAAAGTCATGGAAGCGGTACTCGCCCGGCATCCGGAAAATGCTATCCTCCAGCAGCTCGGCCGGAGCTACCAGGGCCGGATTGCCCAGGCAAAGCGCAGCTCGCAACAATCCGCCTTGATGGGGAAAGGGAAAACAAACTACGAGACCATCTGCGTGGCCTGCCACGCAGCCAACGGCCTCGGCACCCCGATGGAGGGCCAGAAGGGCCAGACCCTCGGGCCAACGCTGAAGCATTCACCCCGGCTCCTGTCGAAGAACAAAAGTATCCCCATCAAAATCGTACTCAAGGGCATGATGGGTGAACTGGACGGGAAGACCTATCCCGGGCCCATGCTTCCCCTGGAGTCCTTCGACGACGAATTCCTGGCCTCGGTACTGACCTATGCCCGCGGATCCTTCGGCAACAAGGGGGATGCCGTGAGCCCCGGGGATATCGCGATGGTGCGGAAGTCCATCGCGGATCGTAAACTCATGTGGCAAAGCGACGAGATCCTGGCCGAGATGCCGGTGCCCCGGCAAGCCATGCAATCCTGGATCTTCGCCTCAAGCCACAACGGCAACGGGTGCAAGGCGGCCGTCGATGCGGATACCTCTTCCCGCTGGGATACCGGGATGACCCAGCGGCCGGGCATGTGGTTCAGCTTCGACATGAAGAAGCCGCTCAAGCTCGATACCGTGATCCTGGACTCCAGCAAGTCGCCACAGGATTACCCGCGGGACTGGACCCTTCACGTGTCGGATGATGGCAAGACGTGGAGCGAGCCCGTCGCTTCCGGAAAGGGTAGAAGCGCGGTAACCGAGATTCTCCTGCCCGGCATCACCACCCGCTATGTCCGCATCAACCAACATGGAAAATCGAACAGCAAGTACTGGTCCATTCACAACCTGGAAGTGTATGGAAAACCGATAACCCAATAGCCGCGCTTGCCGGAGACGGGCTTCCAATAGGGAATCCACGTTGCAATCCCTGGCCGATCTGCCAGCAGTCGCACACACAGGAGAAGCTCATGAAAAAGATACTCATCCTACTCGTCGCCCTTTTCACCTCCGTCACCGGGGCCGAGGAGAAAAAGGTCATCAAGGCCCTCATGGTCGCCGGCGGCTGCTGCCACGACTACAACAACCAGGTCAACATCGTCTCCGAGGGCATCAGTGAACGCGCCAACGTCGAGTGGACCATCGTCAACCAGAGTAAAAACCGCAACCACCGTGTCAGCATCTACGAGGAGGCGGAATGGTACAAGGGCTACGACGTCATCG
>JAPYUI010000246.1 GCA_029936175.1 Kiritimatiellia bacterium | reverse complement strand
GGTACGCGTCCAGGGCGAGGGTCGGGGTGTCCAGCTTCAGGTAAAGTCCACCGAGGAGGAGGAGGGCCTCCGCATCCTTTCCATCCAGCCCGCGGGCGATTTCCAGGTTGGCCGCGGCATCCACATAACGTTCGAGGCCCAGGTACGCGTTGGCCTGTAGCAGCCAGTAGCTTCGTTGGTCCGGGTGCTCCGCGATCAACTCGTCAAAGAGGGCGATAGCCTGCGGGAATTGATGGCTCGCGAGGAGACACCGGGCCTCGCCCCGTCGAGAATCGAGGCTGTCCGGGGCGAACATCCGGGCCATGCGGTAGGCGCTCAGGGCGGAGGCGTATTTTTTCTCGGAGAGATATGCGTAGGCCAGGAGCCCGTAGCTCTGTGCATCCCCACCACCCAGGGTGATGACCTTGAGCCAGGTGGGAATCGCGTCCTTGAATCGTTGCTGGCGGGTGTAGGTGAGCCCCAGCGTGCGGTAGGCGCGCCGGAAGGACGGCAGGGCCTTAATCGCCCGGTTCAGGCTTTGTTCCGCTTGCTCCAGGTGGTCCGCCTGGTACGAGAGGTTGCCGATCAACAGGTGGAAGGCCGGGCTGGAATCCGCCTGGAGGCCCGCCTGGACGAGGCGAATGGCTTCTTCCGGCCGGTCGTCCAGGAGGGGGGCAACGTTCTCGTAAAGGAGCTGGTCAGCCCGCGTGAGCCTGGGCTCGATGGCCTCGTTTACACCGTAGACCGCGAGGTTTGAATCGCTCAGTGGAAAGACCTGCGCGTGGATGACCGGCAAGAGGAAAAAAAGCACCCCGGCAAGGCCTGCCGCGCGCGGCTTCCCTTTCCGTCGCGCCCGGTTCAGCTTCCCGGGTCCCTTCATCGCGGTGCCTGCAAAATTAACGGCCACTCGCCCCGAACCTTGATCGCTTCCCCATTCATCTCGCTCACCGAGAATCGGGCGCGTTCGGCAAGACGCCGGGCGACGCTTTCCAGGGAGGGATGCGTGGACGAGTGAATGGACTCGACCCGGGGCTTCCCCTTTTTGTCGATCAGGATAAGGAGGACGACCTTGCCGCTTTTGATGCCGCGCCGGGCCAGGTCCTGCGGCCATTGAATCTCCGGGATGAAAAGCAGTCCCGGAACCTGTGGCAGCTCGCTGAAATCAAAAATCTTCTCGATCTCAGCCACCCCATCGAAGGCGGGGGCGAAGCCATCCAGGTCCAGGTCCAGGTCCAGGTCAATGGCGAGGGCATCCCCGGTCCCCGGGATGAGGTCGACGTCCAGTTGGGTCAGGCTCAGTTCCGCCACCGCGCGTGGCATTTGCGGCGAGGGTGGGGGTTCCTTCTCGACACGCTTTTCCCGGGGCGGGGGTGCCTTGGGTGGCATCGGGATCAGGGTCCGCATCTTTCGCACGCGCAGATCCGGGAGGGGCTTGTCTTCCTGCATGCGTGAAATCGGAATCACCAGGAACAGCAGTCCCGCGAGGACCAGGGCGCCGCACATGGCCAGGGCAGGCGCCCAGGGCCAACGGGATTCCTCCATCAACGGGGACCTCATTGTACCGTCGCCAGGTGGATGGTTGGGGCCCCGCCGCGCAAGGCTTCGTCGTGTACACGGGTGTAGAGATCGACCGATACAGATTTGTCGGCCTGGATCACGACCGGCATGTCACCCTGCTTGAGCAATCTGCGCACGATGCCGCGCACGCCGTTGACGCCGATCTCACGGCCGCCGTAGACGACCCGGCCATCGGCACTGATCGCGATGAGGATAGCATTCTTTTCCAGGTCGGAGGCGCTTGCGGCCTGCGGGCGCTGGACCTCCACCCCGGTCTCCTCGACGAATACGGTGGTTACGATAAAAAAGATGAGGAGGATGAAAACGATATCGATCAAGGGGGAGATGCTGATCTCGTTGCCGTGCGTGCTTTCCGCGTAAAGAAGTTTTCGTTCCCTCATACGCGGGCCTGCCTGTTTTGCAGCAAGGTGAACTTTGTATTGAAGCGTTCCAGTCGTGCAATGCCGTGCACCAGGGTGTTTCTTCGCTGGACGATGAGCGAAAGCACGATGAGCGCGGGAATGGTGATGATCAGCCCACTTTGCGTGGTGATAAGCGCTTCTGAAATGCCCTGGGCCACCGCATCCAGGCGCTGGCCTTGCCCCGCCCCCATGCCGTTGAAGGTCGATAGCATGCCGGTTACGGTTCCCAGGAGGCCGAGCAAGGGGCCCACGGGGATCAGGACCGCCAGAAAACGAATGCGTCGGTTGATGGCAGGAAGGAAGGACTGGCGCACTTCGTGGAAGTGCCGTTTCACCTCCCCGGTGGAGCTGGCATTTCGCAGGACGAGTTGGCCCGCTTTCTCCAGGAGCGGGTGCCCGGGTTGCTCGAGCTCTTCGTCGCTCCGCCGGTGGATGCGGCCGCGGATCAGAAAGTGATGATGTAAACGGAAGAACAACTCGAGGGCGGTGTAGTAGATGAAAACCGTGAGGAGCAAAAGCGGGAGCATAAGCCCTCCGCCGCTCTCCCAGGTTTCCCGGCTTTCGGAAAATAGCCACTGTAGGTAGGCGCCATTCACGATTCGAGCCGGGGTTTTCGGGTGAGGCCGTTGACGAGGGCGATGGCGGATTTTTCCATCCGGGCGAGAATACCGGCTACCCGTCGCGCGAGCAGGGCGTGGATGATGAGGGCCGGGATGGCGAGCACGAGACCGAGCTCGGTGGTAATCAGTGCCTCGGAGATGCCCGAGATCAGGGGCTTGGGGTCCCCGGCGCCGAAGACGGTCATCAGGTCAAAGGTCTTGATGATACCGGTTACCGTGCCGAGCAGGCCAAGGAGTGGCGCGGTCGCGGCGGTGACCGCGATGATATTCAGGAACCGTTCGAGTTTCGGCTGCGTGCTCAGCATGGATTCATACATGACCTCCTCCACGAGGTCGATGGATTCATTCGCGTGGTCCACCGCCGAGACGAGCATGTCGCGGAGAATATGCGGTTGGCGGCTGGCCAGTTCCCGTGCGGCTTTGGTCTGTCCCTCGCGGAGATGCTTGACGATATCGTGAATGACCATGGGTTGCGGAAAGCGAATGGAGAAAATCTGAAGGAGTTTGAGCAGGGCGGCGAGGGTCGCCATGAGCGCGAGGCCCATGATCGGGTACACCCACACACCGCCCTTCTTCAGGTGTTGCCCGAGGCTGTCCTGCGCATCGGACATGGCCAGGGCGTCGCCGAGGCTGGGGTCGACGGGTAGGTGCCCCGAGCCGGTGGCCGCTACCAAAGTGATGGCCCGAGCCTGTTCGACATCGAGCGGGTGGACCTTCGCATGCAAGGCCTTGGTTTCTCCCACCACCCCGCTTTCCATCGTGCCGGCAAAGAAGAGCAGGGGTCCCAGCTGGATGAATTCACCTCCGGAGAGTTCGCCCGTTCGGGTGATGGCCTTACCCGGGTAGCGGGTGCCCCCGAGAAGCGTTTCCAGCCGATCGATCGAGGCTTCAACCGTTTCCAGGCTGCGCGCAAGGCCTACGCCCTCCGGGACTTCCGCTCGATCCAGGAAAAGATTCAGTTGGCGCAGGGTTTCGCCCAGGGTGGGGCGCTCGCCCGGTGACAGGGAGGCGTCGACGTTCGCGAAGTATTCGGGAAGCAGGGTGCGCGATATGTAGATCCGTTCCTTGTCCTGGGCCGCAATGCGCGTGCGAAGGGTTTCCCGTTCCACGCTGCGATTGTCCCGCGTGCGTTGGAGGGCGGCGCGCTCGGCGCGCAGCATACGGGCATCTTCTTCCAGTTGGTTGAGTTTCCTCGCGAGGGGGACCTGGCGGGCCTGGATCGCGGCGCGCTGGCTGGTTAAGCGCTCCAGGGCCTGGTCGAGCTTCCCTTGCTGCTGCTGAATCAGCGCGTGCAGGTCCTGCGACCATGCCACGCTTAGCGGCAGGAGCAGGCTGGCGGCAAGGATCCGCAGCATCCCGGGTCCCTTCACGGGGTGGGCCCTGGCGAGAGGGTTACCGGGAGTTCGACGAAGGCGGGTTCCGCAGCACGGCCCTCGGCCGTAGCGATGGCCCGGGCGATGGAGGCTTTCAACCCGGGTTGGGAGGTCCAGGTCCAGCCCTGTGCCCCCGGGTATCCGTAGCCCGCGTCGCTTGCGCCCAGGTAATAGGCCTGGCCGAGGCCCAGGTACAGGGTGGTGACTTCCCCGGCGGGATGATGGTTGATGGCCTTGACCTCGACCGTGACGCTGATCGAGTCATTAAAGGCCTGGATGCTGGTCAGGATGCCGATGACGGTTTGCAGGCGCTCCGCGATTCCGCGATGGGTCGAGTCGGCTTCCTCGGGCAATCGTTGATACAGATGCGCGAGGTTTTCCCCGAGGGTCCGGGGAAGTCGAACGCGCATGTTTTTCACCCGCGTCTCGGCAGAAAGCAGGAAGGCCATGAGCTGGGTGTGCTGGGCAGCACCTTCCGTCTCTTGCCGGACGAGCGCAACCCGTTCGTGCTCGTCCCGGTCCGTGTTTCCCGAACGCTCTGCTCGCAACTGGCTTATTTCCGCCTCGAGCACGGCGATGCGGTCGGTGGTGAGGATGTGCGTGCGCTCGGCCTCACCGGCTTCGCGAGAGATGGCCTGTTCCACGTTTACCCATTCCCGGGTAATCGATCGTGCGTCCTGTGGTGTTTGCGCGGTGCCCGGATCCGGGAGCATGAAGAGCATGAGGCCAAGGTGTCGCGCGTTGGTCGCCAGCTTGATACGGACTATAAACATGATGAATGGAATCAATGCTGCCTATGATTACCAGGCGAGGCAAGGGATTGCTTATAAAAAGTAGTGCACCCGGAAGCTGGAATCCGCCCCTTCCGGCCGGTTGAGGAGGAAAGCCGGTTAAAAGTAAATCCCGGCCGAGAGGCGAAAGCGAGCATCCGGCACGAGTGTCGCGGCACCGGATTCCTGTTCCAGCGGAAGGTCGACCCCGGCCTCGCCGATGAAGGAGCCGACGGCCAGGGTTGTCGTGAGGTCGACGTACCACGAATCCAATGCCGTATGCTCGATCGCCCTGCCGCCCTGCTCGTCGGCATCTCGAAATTCTCCCAGGACCCCCGTGCGCAGGCCAAGGGCGACGTTGTTTTTCTGGATGAGAATCCGGCCAATATGTGCCGATATATAGAGGTCGTCTGCAAAGGTATAGTCATAGTCCCCCTCGCTTCGCCAGTAGTGCTGAATCATCCCGTCCAGGCTCCAGTTGTTTCGGCTGTACTCGGCTTGCACCCCGCCGAAGAGGTCCCAGGAACC
>JAPYUI010000245.1 GCA_029936175.1 Kiritimatiellia bacterium | reverse complement strand
ATCGGGGCTCACTTCCGTTAATTGCACAGGATGTTCATTTACTTGAGCCGAGCGTTGATCGACTTTGCACGCTCGCCGGTCGGAAGTAAAGGTGTGGGCCAGCCCGGGAATCGCACTCGCACGACGCGGCCGGGACGAAAGCCCTCAAGCAGCTCCGCCAGCTGTATCTTCAGTTGAATGCCACTGTGGCCAAACGGTGGATCTTTGATCTCCTTGATGGCGATGATCGGACCGCCCTTTTTATCGTATTCCGGCCGCCAGGTAAGCAAGGTCTTTTCAGAAGCAGCAATATCAATTCCCTGGCCCTTTTCGGCAGCCTGCCGCACTTCCTCATAGAGCGAAGCGTCCATGCCGCCGAACAGCGTCACATACACCACCCCTTTGGTTTTGCCTTGGTGATCGACCTTGTCAACCTGGCCCGCGAGCCATCGGAGTTTCTGGTGGCGGATATGAACCTGACGCTGCAGTTCGGCGGCAACCTGCTGGGATTCCTCATCGAGCCAGATGTCGGCCACATGGAATTGCTTGTTCTGCCACAGGGGGCCCCATGTCAGGGCGAGTTGGATTTCCTGGCCCACGGTTACGGTCTTCGATTCGGCCACGCCGCGCCCTTTCCAGTAGCGCGTCGAATCATCGATCGTGATCTGTTCCTTGCCGTCCCATCCATGCGGCGCCTTCTTTCCGGCAGGCGAGACCTTGATCATCCCTTTCTTCGAATCCATTTCTTCAACCTTCCATGTCTGCCCGTTCCGCTGGTAGAAGCTCAGGTCGTCTTCGAGCAGGATCGCGTGGTTTTCCTTGGGCACATAAAACGCCTGGTGGGTCGGCTTGGGGATCGAGGTATCCCCTTCGGGCGGTAAGTGAAAGTGGCCGTGCACGTGCGTGCCAATCGGAAAGTCGCGGATTTCAGCCGGTGCCCCGCGATAACGGATCACCCCGTATGGCAACATCGCGATCTTGAACGGCGGTGCACCGGAGTACCGGCCAGCGTTATAGTCTCCGTCGAGGAGGATGACCGCCCTGCGATTCACGTGATCGATTTGAATGATTTCGCCGGCGTAGTACTTCGCTTTCTCAAACGGTGCGAACTGCCCCGGTGTGGGGACGAATCCCTCCGGAATCTTCTTCTTTTGCCCAGCTGCAGGACCAGCAATCACACACAAGAGCACGCACGCACATGCGATACGAATCACGTGAGCACCTCGGAAATGACGCCGTTGGAATCGGCGAACGTGTCGGTCTTCACGTCCATCTTCTGCGCCATCGTCAGCAGCAGGTTGGACAGGTGCCCCTTCGTGTTCGCCGGGCGGTGACAGAGGCGATAGTGTTCGCTGGGCTTGTCGAGGGTGTATCCCTTGAAGTCCTTCGACTGGGTGTTGTAGTCGAGGTGGCTACCATGCTTGAGGCCGAGGCCCGCCCCGCCGGCCAGGACCAGGGGCACGTTGGCGTTGCCGTGACTGTGGCCGAAGGACATCCCACTGCCGTAGAGTGCCATGGTCGTGTCGATCAGCGGGCCGTTGGCGTCCTCCACTTCGCTCAAACGATCGAGGAAGTAGGCGAACTGTTGAATGTTGAAGATGTCGCTACCGGTCAGATCTTTCAGCAGCTTCGGGTTGCCGTTGTGGTGTGAGAGCGAGTGGCGATCCTGCATGATCCCAATTTCGGGAATCTTGAGGCCCTTGCCTTCGACGCCGGTGGTGAAGGTCGCCACGCGCGTCATATCGGTCTGAAACGCCAAAACAATCAGGTCGTACATCGTGCGGAAGTATTCGCCGACCTTCTCCTTGGACACCGATCGATTCACGCGAGCCTTGTCCTTCGGATCGATCTTCGGCCGCGGCACATCGAGCCACGCGTCGGCACGCTCCGTACGAACTTCAACCTCACGGACCGACGTGAGATATTGCTCAAGACGCCCCTTGTCTTCCTGGCCGAGCTTGCGGTCGAGATCCCTGGCCTCGCCGATCACGGCGTCAAGAATTGAGCCACGCCGGTTCAGACCGCGGCGCTGCTGGGCAACACCCCCCTTCGGCTCTTCGAACATCTCGCGGAACATGACACCAGGACTGCGCTGGGAGGGCAGGCGAATGCCGTCACCATTCCAGGCGAGGCAGTCGCCCTCGCCGGACAGTTGCATCGAGGCGAAACGTGTGTGCGGCGCCGTGGTCTGCATCATCAATTGATCGACCGAGATGGTGTTCCGCACCGACTGGCCGATCGGCCCGCCGGTCAGCCAGATTTGGTCGCAGTTGTGATGGTGGCCCAGACCGTTGGGATGATGCAGACCGCTGATCGGCGTGATGATCTGGCGGTGCTTCTCCAAAGGCTTGAGCGACTTGGAGAACGCGTAGTCCTTGCCGCTCTCGAGAATCTGATAGTCGAGTGTGTTCACGCCGTTGGGCAGGTAGAAGAACGCGCTGCGCTTCGGCCTGGGGTTCGTGGCCGCTGCCCCGACTGCTTTCATGCAGTCCAGAAAGGGCAGTGCGAGCGTAACCCCCATGCCCCGCAAGACGTGGCGACGGTTCAAGTAGCAGCTTTTGTGTTGATCAGTCATGGTGGTCCTTTATTTCAGCGCTTCCGAAAGAGATCCGAGAGAATGAAGTTCTCCAGAAGCGTCCGAAGCTTGTAATCGGTTTTCTTGCTCTTTTCAGCGATCGCCTTGATCTGCGATCGATCGTCGATGGTCATCACTCGCCTCAGGGCGAAAGTCGCCAGTTGCTCGACGAATGCTTCGGCGAACTCGTCAGTGTTCTCCGCCAGCAACTGTTTAAACTGCGCCGGGCCGTCGAAGGCTCGACCATCCGGCATCTTGCCGTGGGCCTTCACCATGGGGTCGTCGCCCTCGCCTGTCGCCTGCTCGGTCTTGCGGTAACGGCCGATCGCATCGTAGTTGTCGAATGCGAAACCCAGCGGGTCGATCTTCGCGTGGCACGACGCACAGGTCGCATGCGTCGTGTGAGCTTCGAGCTGTTGGCGGATCGTCGCCTTGGGCGATTTAGCGGGCGTCGGCTCAAGGGGCTCCACGTTCGGTGGCGGTGGTGGCGGCGTCTTGGCAAAGATCGCCTCGGAAACCAACACGCCGCGGTGTACAGGACGATGCCGGGTACCATCCGACGTGGCCGACAGCATCGACGCCTGAGCCAGCAAGCCACCGCGATGATCTTCCGGTCGAAGGGCCACGCGCTGGAAACCGGACTTGTCAAGCGGCGGAAGCTTGTAGTGCATCGCAAGCCGCGGATTCACCATCGTCCATTTCGAATCGAGAAATTCACGGATTGACAGGTTCCTGGCAAACACCTCGCCGAAGAAGGATGACGATTCCAGGATCATGCTTTGCTCCAACCAGTTGTCGTAGTCGGGATAGCGTTTCGGATCGGGCGGGAACATGCCGACTTTGTGCAACTGCAACCACTGTTTCGGAAAGGCGTCAGTGAAGCGGGAACTTTTCTTGTCGGCGATCATGCGCGACATCTGCGCCTTGAGGCCCTCGGGTGTCTTGAGTTTTCCGACCTTGGCTTCATCGAGCAGCGCCGGGTCCGGCATCGACCCCCAGAGCAGGTAGCTCAATCGCGTGGCCAGCTCGAACTCGTTGACGGTATCGCGCGGCTTGGCAACCGAACCTTCGGTGATATAGTAGAAATTCTTCGAGACCAGAACGCCGCTCATCGCCGCCATGTAGGCTGAGGGAAACTTCTCGCCGGCCGTCATTTCGCCTTCGACGATCTTCACATATCGATCAATTTCCAGATCGGTCGCAGGCCGTCGCCAGGCGCGACCGGCAAACCGCTTCAGGCTCGCCCGCGCTTCGGCGAGGTCTTCTTTGGCCGGGTATAGCCCTTCGCGCTTCTTCAGGTCTTCGTCCGTCAAGATCGGCCCTTCGACTTCGACCCAATCGAGCAGGAGCAATGGAAACAACGCCTTACCTTCGTCATCGATGAATTTGTAGCCGGTCGGGTTGATGAAACGTGAATCGTTGGTACCCAGGAAAATGCTGTGGGTACTGTTGATGACATTGAACGTGTGGTTGCCCACCTCGTTGAATTCCTTGGGTACTTCGTTCACTAACCGCACTTGATCGCCGGGCGAGAGCGACAGCTCCACTTCCACAATCTCCGGCTTATCCTCTGGAGCCAGGATGTCACGATCGTAGATGGATCGCTTCAATTGCTCGTGCCACAACGACAGGTGCGGCGGCGGACCGTCCTTTGGTTGCAAGCCGCTGAGCTGGATGCGAACGCGATACCGCCCCGCATCGCGCACATCAAATTTCGCTTCACGGAAGCGTGGGAACATCACGATGCGCACCTGGTCGGCGATGCCGAGTGCTTCCAATTGCTTGCGGTAATGACGGTGGCGCAATTCGACGGCGTCGTGACGATCTATGGTGCTCTCGGGTTGATGCGTCGCGAACGCCCGCTCCAGAACAGTCTCGGCGGCTTTGAAATACCTACTCACATGCGACGGTGAGAGCGAAAGCTGCGAGCCGATCCTCTCGAAACCATGCCAGCGCGGATCCTCATCGAAAGCGCCCGGTGCGTGAACGTCATAGTGCACGCCGAGCAGGTCGTAGACCGTCGCCGCGTATTCATCTCGGCTGAGTCGGTAATGCGCCACGGGACCGCGCTTGGCCATCCGCGCGGCACGACCGGCGTCGATCTCTGCGTTGATCCACTCTACGACCTTGCCCACTTCCCCAGACGTCGGCTTCGGGTTCTTATCCTTTTGAGGTGGCATCTCCCCGGTATTGATCCGCGTCATCACCTCGGCCCATTTTTCGGCGGCCAGCGAATTGGCAAAGTCACGAGAAAGATTGTCGAGACGAAAATCACCCTTCTGCTTCTCGGCGTCATGGCAACGAAGACAATGGGTTTTGAAGAAGAGTTGAGCGTCGCGTTCAAAACGAGAACTCTCGGCACGAACAACCGAGGCAGCGACCAAAACATAGATGACAAGTCGAACGCGTGGCATGGGCTCCCCGGACCGAACTGATAGAAAATTGCTCTTTCCCAAGAGCTACAAAAATAAACGGAGAGAGAGCCTGAGTCAACCGGTATTCCGCAACCGAGCCAGCTCACCCCAGCAGCCAACCAGGATGGTGGCATCGGGAATGTAAAGAGGCCGACTATCCGGCTCGAGAGGGTATAGAATAGACGAACCCTTGGGGGTTACGACAATTTACGATCTCTTAAATGCGTAAGTTTAACGCGGTTTTGCGTCATATGGAGTTAATCCATACCGGGCACCTTAAAATTTACTTCA
>JAPYUI010000244.1 GCA_029936175.1 Kiritimatiellia bacterium | reverse complement strand
GACTCATAATCCCTTGGTCCTCGGTTCGAGTCCGAGCGGGCCCACCAGTTTCTTTTCCTTCTCCTCGTAGCGGCGAGCTTTATACGCGAGATGACCCTTGGCCTGGATAGCAAGGGGCTTCCGGTGCACGGCACATTTCGCTGTCGACAAGGGGAAGGGAGCCGGGCGGCAGGAGGACATGCGCCCTTCACTCTCTTTGCCTAGTGGCCCTGTAGTTGCGCGATGAGAAAGGCGGTAGGGTTCTCGTGTTTCACCTTGGACAGGCCGGGATAGACGAGCTCGCAAGCAACGCCCTGGGTCTTGCAATGCTCCTGCAGTTTCACGCCGAAGTTCGAGGTGTGCGTGGGGTCCTTCTGGTTTTGGCCGATGGCCGGGGGAACCCCGTAGATCAGGTACACCGGGGGATCGTCCTTGCTCACGAGGGCGTAGGGCGAATATTCGGCGATCCAGGGAAGGATCTTTTCGCGTTGCTTGAGGAAATCCGCAAAGGAACCCAGGCCGAAGGCATGCCCGCCGTATCGACTGTTGGGCGTCCACTCCACCATTTGCTTCGGGTCCAGGGTCGTCTGGGCCCCGGTCACTGCGGCGCAAGACAAGCGGGAGGATTCCCGGGCCACCGGGTCCTTGCTCTTGGGGTCGGCCAGGTCGTCGTGGAAGGCAAGCCATAGGCTGGAGCACGCCCCCGCCGAGCCGCCCGCGGCCCCGATCCGCTTCTTGTCCAGGTTCCATTCCTTCGCCTTGCTGCGGACGAATTGCAGGGCCCGGGCGGCATCATGGAGTGGCGCCTTGACCGGGGGCTTCTCGGTGCTCGTGACGTAGCGGTAATTGATGGCCACGACCGAGATGCCCGCCTTGAGCAAGGCATTGGGGTCGGCGAATCGATCCAATCGCTCCTTCGATCCCCCTCTCCATCCACCGCCGTGGATGACAAAGGCCACCGGCGTGGGCGAATCGGATTCGGCCTGCCAGAAATCGAGCACGTTCCTGTCATGCTTCCCGTAGGCGATTTCCGACACGGTGGGCTTGGGAACGGTGGGGCCATAGCCCGAGGATTTTTTCTGGGCGTAGGTTTGCCCGCTAAGCAGGCTGAGGACGAGGACGTAGGGGAATATTTTCATGGTGAGCACCTGGGGTTTCGTATCGTTCGCATTCAGGGAAGTTTTTTCAATTCAATTTCAGTCCAGGGGGCGTTTCGCTTGGCATGCTTTTGCTGGATGGATTTCACGTCTTCTTCCGTCACCGGCCCGCCTTTGTTGTTCCAGGCATAGCGGATGTAGCTGAGGACCCGCGCGACGTCGCGTTCCCGTTCCAGGCCCAGGGCCTTGGCGGGGGCCATGAAACCCGCCTGGTAGGTTTTGCCGTCGAGGGGTCCGATGAGGCCATGCAAGAGAATGGGCACCAGTTGTTTCGGGTCGCCTTTGACCCGGGGCGAGTCGACCAGGGAGGGGGCGAGGTGCAAATCAGTGCCAGCTACCTGGATCCCCTTGCCGTCCGACCCGTGGCAGGCCACGCAGGACTGGTAATAGGTGACTTCCCCGTCGCGAACGAGCCGGCGATGATCGGGATCCATATCCTTGGGGAACTCGATTCCCCGGCTCCAGTTGGTAAGGGCCGTTTTCCACGGTATGGCGATCTCCGCCCGGTGCTTCTTTCCCTCCAGGATTTCCTTCACCAGGGGCAAATCCTTCCTTCCCCACAGGGAAACCCCGGTGGCCAGGATCATCCCGCGACTTGTCATGTGCCTCCTCGCGACCTGTTGAATCAAATCCTCGGCCAGCGAACGCGCCGTGCCGTCGCTCATGCCCAGGGTGAGCACGAGCTGCTGGGCCACCTGGGGATCGTTTTCCTTTGCGAAAACGGACAGGCCCTTGACGGCGGCTTCCTCCTGGATCCAGCGTTCGGCCACCTGGATGGCGGCCCGTCTCACGCGGGGGTCACGATCCGTATATAAGGTGGCGACGAATGCCTGGTCCACGACATCCAGGCCTTCCAGGGTCCACAGGGCGTGCAGTCGGGCGAGCGCGTTTTGGCTGAACCGGGCCATCCCCTGCAGCAGGGGGACCACGGTTTCCCGGTCGTCCCGCAGAATGATGAGTTTCTGCGCGGTATTTCGCCACCAGCCGTTGTCGTGGCCCAGGTGACGAAGCAACTCGACCGTGCTTTCCTCCAGCATACGGGGCGGCTGGTCGGGCGTGTGGTCGGCGTGACAAATGCGCCAGATGCGGCCATGGCGAATGTTCTTGTCGAGACCGTTGGCCACGATGGCCTTGCGCGGACCGGGCGAAAGCCACGGGGCATCCTGGATGATCCCGCGGTACATGTCGGTGATGTACAGGCAACCGTCGGGACCGGTGGCGGTGTTGACGAAGCGCGCGTTGATGTCCGGCGAAAGCAGGAACTCCTCATCACCGGGCTCGGTCTTTTCGAAATAATCCAGCCCGCTCTTCTTGCTCAAGTTTGCCCGCCGCACGACGTGAATGGTGGGATCACAGACGAAGTGGCGCCCGTAATCGGCATGGGGCAGCTTATGCCCCTGGAAAATCGACTGGCCGCAGGCGGAGGTGAAGGCGCGAAACTCCGCAGCGGAACCGCCCCGGTCGTTCAGTAGGCACAGGCTTTTCACCTGCATGAAGGCGGGAGCATAGGGCTTGCCCATGTCGATGGCGGTCCCGAACACCTCCTTGCCGGCCAATCGTTGCACCGTGCCCCAGTAGCGCGGATGGAGGTAGGGCGCCGCCACCGGATCGGAATTATGTACCCAGTAGAGGTCCCCGACCTCGTTGTGGGCCAGGCCCCACTGGGTCCAGTGGCCGCGCTGTTTCTCCGCTTTCCAGGTTCCATCGGTGAATCGATAGCGCTCGATGTTGTAGGATAGGTAAAGGTGGTTATCCAGGTTCCAGGTGAGCCCGGAATCCTGGTGCTCGACCGATTGGTTGCCCCCGCGGCCGTAGGAACCGCGCTGGTAGAGGAGCTCCTTTTGGTCAGCCACGCCGTCTCCATCGGTGTCACGATAGGAAAAGATATCCATGGTGTCCGTTTCCCGTACCGCGATGCGGTCATCCAGGGGCAGAATCATGCGAGGCAGGTTGAGCCCGTCGACGAAGACGCTTACCCGGTCCATGCGCCCATCCCCATCGGTGTCCTCGAGTCGCTTGATGCGCCCGTTGCGCAGGGTCTTGGTCCCCGTGCCTGCCACGTCCTGCATGTAGCTGCGCATTTCCGCGACGTACATCACGCCATTGCCATCGAAGACGGTCAGGACCGGTTCCTCGACCTCCGGCTCGGCGGCCACCAGTTCGGCGATGTATCCCGGGGCGAGGGAAAAGGTGGCCTGTTCTTCCTCGGGGGTGAGGAGACCGTAGGGATTGGCCTTCTTTTTGGCCTGGGCCGACGCCGCGGCATCGGAAGCCGCGTCTGCGGGCTTCACCCAGGTCACCTGGCTTGGCGTCAGGATCCACGGCTCGTCGGGGCCGGGAAATTCCCTCGGGACCGGGAGCGTCACCTTGCCGGTCGCCAAATATTCGCAACTGCGGGCCACGAGGGTTTGAAAGCCCACGCAATGCAGCGCCTCCCAGAACTTTTCATTGAAATAGCAATGGCCCATCGAGGTCACGATGGCGCGTCCCTTGCCGTGGGAGACTTCCCAGGTCATGGGCTCGTGTTGGCCCGTGCCCCGCTGCCCGGGATCGGAGAAGGCGGAAGACAGGACGGTGAGCTTCTCGGCGGGTCCGCGCATGTGGTGATACAACTCGTCCTTCCCGTGCATCCATGTCAGCGGCAAGCCCTTCATCACCGGATGACCCGGCTGGCGAACCGTGACCTGGAAAGGGTGCTTCGAGCCGTGGCCGGAATTGTTCGCGTTCCCGTCGTCCACGAAAGCGCGGCCGCTTTTCGGGTCGATCTTCACCGCCTTGCCCTGGGTGCCGGGACGCCAGCCCAGGCCAATGAGTTCATTGAATTCGTCCCAGTCCCGGAAGGCATTGTTGGCCGCGTGCACGAGCAGGACGCCACCTCCGCCTTTCACGTAGTCGACGAAAGCCCGGCGGGAGGCCTCGGGCCAGTTTTGGCCATTGTAGTTCAGCAGGACGACGTCATGGGCGGTGAAATCGGGTTGCCAGGTTTGCCACCGCGGGCCGAGGGCGTCCTTGGCCGGCTGGGTTTGCTCCCGATGCGCCTGCGCGTACTTATCAAACGCTGCAAGCAGCCATGGGGGCCCTGATTTCGGTGCCCTCGGGGCGCGGAGCGTGGTCGAGGCGGGAGCGGTGGTGGTGTGGACGATGAATCGCCCGGACGCCTCGAGGGTGGCCCGCAGCGCGTCGGTGGTGATTTGCCAGTTGTGGTTGTTGCGGCCGTCCACGATGAGGACGGAAATTCGCTGATCGGCCAGCAGGTGCGTGCTTGCAACAACAGAAAGAACCAGAAGGTTAAGCCAGGCCCTCATGCACCCTGGCAGGGTAGACAGCGTAAAAGAAATCCGGTAAACATATTTCATGTCACTTACCGGGTCACCAAGTCGGACATGCGGGCATCCCACTTCAAGGTGGCAACACGCTTCAAGTCTCCGTCCGGTGAAATCCGGTAAGCGCTGAGGCTGGCCCCGGTTGTGGCGGAAACCAGAAGAAACTTTCCGTCTGGGGAGAGCGTTAATCCCCACGGAGTCTTGTCGGCTTCGGTCAGGCCGAGAAACTCGGCCTTGCCGTCCTCCAGCACGCGGTAGCGGGCGATGCGGTCGAAGTCCTGGCGGTGGCCGCGCAGGCCGGCGAAGAGAAATTTTCCGTCCGGGGTGATGAGGAGGTCGGAGGCGCTCAAGCCAATTTTGGACATGCCCGGGGGTAAAATGCTGATGTCCTGTTCCACCTTAAGCTGTCCATTGGCTTCCCGACGGTAGGTGGAAAGCCCGATGCCCTGCTCGTTGCTGAAGTAGACCATGGGCAGGGTGGGGTGGTAGGCCATGTGGCGGGGGCCCGAACCGAGGGGAGGCTTGGCGTCCTTGGGCTCGAGGGGGGTGAGCTTTCCGGTCTTGCCGTCGTAGGCGTACTGCAGGAGGGCGGGGCTGCTTTTAACATAGGGAATGTAGACGTTTTTCCCATCGGGGGGAAGGAGAACGCAGTGTGCTTGGTTCATGCCCTCGTCGATCGTGGTGATGGCTTTCCCGGGTATTCCGTTATCGTCGAGCGGGTAGACATTGAGCCGGCCGTTTCCGTAACTCACCCCGAGCAGGTGCCTGTTTTCCTTGTCGAGGCTCAGGTAGCAGGCCCC
>JAPYUI010000489.1 GCA_029936175.1 Kiritimatiellia bacterium | reverse complement strand
CGGGTCGGTGATCCGCCAGTCAAAACCTAATTCTTCCAGGTCGGTCTGGAGCACTTCCACGAAACGCGCCTCAATCTCGATCTGGCGCGGTTGGATATTTATCTTATTCAGGATCTCTTCAAACTTTTCCAGGTTCTCAGGCGTCTGAGCCACAATAAGCTGGCTGATTACGGGTTCGTAACTGATCGACGTTCCCTGAGGGAAAGGTACACCATAATTGATGAAGAGGGAACGCAGGTCACCCATACCTGCATTGCCGCCACCGCCACCGCCCGCGTCAAAGTCACCGAAGCCGCCATCATCGCCGAATCCGCCATCACCGCCGAAGCCGCCACCGCCACCGCCACCGCCACCGGACATCACCCCAACGCGCTCACTGAAGAGAGTCGGGTCGACCGAATAGAAGCGGGTGATCACGTTGGCCACGAGGCCTTCTTTCTCAATGATGACCACATTCTTATCGATACGGTAATGCAAGCTGGCGATTTCCGTGATGAACCGCAGGGCATCCATCATCGAAACCCGGCGCAGGCTCAAGGTGATGGGTGCGGAACTGCTGCCACCGCCGATACCCAGCCCACCGCCACCCGCCGGAGCGTCGACGGCACCAAAGTCATCAAATAGATCGTCGCCGAATCCGCCTAGATCCCCACCTGCAGCAGGAGCTGAAGGAGCTGCTGCACCACCACCGCCGCCGGCGATCATGGAGATGATGTTGATGCCGACTTTTTCATCGTCCAGATCCCGGCTGGTCGTCACGAGGAAATCGATGATGTCGTTCAGACTCGCTTCTTCGAAAGACAGTTCCGGAATGATCCACTTCTTCAACTTATCGACGAGGGCCTGTTCCTGTGGATCAATATTGGTTTCCTGGGTGCCGGGTCCGGTAGGCGGCAGAACCTTCTCTTCGCCAAGTCCGAAATTCCAGCTGTCCGCAACCTGGTCCATCATTTTCAGGCGAGTATACTTCTGCTCGAGTGAATGGGACCCATACTTCCGCTCGGCAATCCGTGCGAGAAACTCCATCGCGTCCCGGTTGTACTTGTCGTGGAAAAGTACGTTCTCGAACTCCTTCTCGGCTTCGTCAAACTTTCGCACATCAAAGAGTTGCTTCCCTTGCTCGATCAACTCCGCAACCGTCTGGTCCCGCTCCGTGATC
>JAPYUI010000488.1 GCA_029936175.1 Kiritimatiellia bacterium | reverse complement strand
TCCCTGCTGAACCCCAAGAATGAGCAACAGTTTTACGAGCATGGACGGGCACTCCGTCCGGGAATGGATCTGTCGGACGCCGGCTATACGATATGGGACCAGATGAACAACCGGGATCACCCCGAGATTCTCAAGCGGAATGCTGAGCGACCGGAAACCGTGCCGATGTCTTTCTGGGGGGACGGAATGATCCGGGTCTCCGGCCGGGAATACAACGGCCTGATCAACACGCCCTGCTTTCTTCACGACAATCCGGAGAAGCAGATGAGCTGCATGTCCTGCCACATCCTGCACCAGGGGAAGAAGGATCCCCGACCGGTGAAGGAATGGGCGAACGATCAGCTCAAGCCCGGGATGTACGGGAACCCGGCCTGCCTGCAATGTCACGACACCTACACGGACGAGGCGGTCCTGACCGCGCACACGCATCACCCGGCCGACTCCCTGGGCAGCACCTGCTATAACTGTCACATGCCGTACACCACCTATGGGCTGTTGAAGGCCATCCGCAGCCATACCATCACTTCGCCGAGCGCCCAGGAGACCCAGGCGCACGGTCGGCCCAATGCGTGCAGTCACTGCCACCTCGACCGCAGCCTCGCCTGGGCCGGGGAGCACCTGCAGGCCTGGTACGGGATCGAGAAACCCCGGTTCAGCCCGGAGGAAACCGCGGTCCCCGCGTCCCTGGTGGCCCTCTATGCAGGGGATGCCGGTCAGCGGGCCCTCGCCGCCTGGGCGATGGGTTGGGCGGATGCCCGGGAGACCTCAGGCGCGGATTGGCCCGCACGAGCCCTCATGGAGGTGCTGAACGACCCGTATCATGCGGTTCGCTACATCGCCCAACGCTCCTTGCGTCGCGACCCTGCATTCGCGGACATTGACTATGACTTTCTTGCGGAGGAACCCGAGCGCAAGCTGAAGGCGCGGGCGGCCAAGCAGCGCTGGACATCGCATACGGCTAAATCCGAGCTCCGGTCGCCCGCTGCGCTGGTCGACTTTTCGGTTCCCGGCCTGTCCAGCAATGTCCTGTTCAGTTTGCGCGCCCGGCGGGACGATCGCGAGGTCATCCTGGCGGAATGATGGGGTTGCGTTCACGGGACTAAAGGACTTGCGCGCGGGTCCGGCTTCCCTATAGTGCCTCGATGCTGAACCGCCTGGTATG
>JAPYUI010000487.1 GCA_029936175.1 Kiritimatiellia bacterium | reverse complement strand
GTTGATGCTCGCCGGCAATAACCAGTGAAGCCCCCTTGGCCGCGAGTAAATCCTTCGCGAGGTTCTCGACAAACGCGACTTCATGCGCGGTGAGCTCGAAGGAGGATTCGGCGACCTGCAGGCCGATTCTGGCGGCAACCGCACGACCGATATGCGCAACCTTTCCGGCTTTGACGGCCAGTCGATGATCCGACGTCGCACCGGTTGGGGTCAGGGTACTTTCTACCGTGTATACCCGGTTGAAACCATCGACCCCTTCCACTCCGCTACGGCGTTTGCCATGACCCCTCGCATTGGTGATCTGTTGACCCGGGCAGTGAGCCAGGTAATCGGCATCCAGCGAAAGCACCACGTCGGCTTTGTCGGTGCTGTAGATCGCGTCCACATTCTTTCCGTAGGCGAGCTGGGCCCCCGCGCGCGCATTTTGCCGACCGGTCGGCTCGTAATAATGTACGGAAATCTTCGGCCAGTAAGCTGGTTTTTCTACCGCTTGGTCATCAGCGGCCGGGGTCTCGTCCGTTTGTGGCTCACCCTTTAACAGGAGATCGAGCTGCTTGGCCAACGTAGGCGAGCTGTTGGGCTCGAGCAGGAGGTGAATACCTTCCCCCCCACGAGCCTTGAGCGGCTCAAGGGCTTCTGCCAGTGCTTCCCTGCAACTCTTCCAATCGCGCGCACGGGAACGGTGAAACACGGTCCCCGAACGGGCCGTATCGTAAAGATTGAGAATCGAGGCGGAAATGATCGGATCGCTGGAACCCCGGCTGGCCGGGTGCTCCTTATTGCCTATTACGGTCGTGGGACGACCCATATGGCTTTCCGCCAGCACCCCGATTCCGTAGCCCGCCAACGTGATTGCGGTCGCATAAAACAGGGGTTTCCCGGGGATAATCTCTTCCGGGGCATCCACGTAGGGAACAATACGTTCTTCCGGATGCTTGGTGCAGGCGGTCAGGCCCGCGAGCGACATGGATGCGCCCATCAGTTTCATGAAATCACGACGATCAACCCCGTCAAGGCCATCGGCCAGCGCTTCCCTGAAGCCGCCGGCGAATCCGTCTTCATGCCCCGCCAACTCTTTCAAGCTGCGCCAAAGCTTCGGATCACGCATCGGGGTCGCGTCTTTCAGCTTCCGATGCATTTCCGGGATACTCATCTCATTCCC
>JAPYUI010000486.1 GCA_029936175.1 Kiritimatiellia bacterium | reverse complement strand
GGCCTTCAATCCCATCACCGGATACAGCCAGCGGATACGGCGAATCACCCATTCATAGGCCAGGCCGCAGATAGCGAAGGTAAACAGCGCGTGCAGGAGGAAGGTAATCTCCGGCCCCAGTTTCCAGCCGTAGATGACGCAGGCCACCGCCTGTTGCACCGGCATGTGAATGATATAGATAGGGAACACCGCCTTGTTCAGGTAGGCAAAGACCGGGGAAGGCCGGTTCAGGAACAGGGAGCCATACCCGAGGAAGGCCAGCATCCATAGGCCCGACTCAAACCCGGTGGTCCAGTGATTGGCCTGCAATGGGCCCCACTCGATCACCCCGATCCGGCCGAGGTAAAACAGGACGGCCAGTGGCAGGGCCAGGTGACAGACCTTCCGGATAGAGGTCCAGAAGGTCTCCCCCACGCTGACCAGGAGAAACCCAGCCGCGTAACAGATGAGTCCGTACCAGAAACGAACCGGGAAAAACGAAAAATCCGGTTGGGACAAGGCTGTTTCCAGCATGAGGGGCAGGGGCAGGGCCAGGAGAAGACCAAGCGGGAGCAGTCGACGCAAGGCCCGGACCATGGCGTTGTCGGGGCGCCCTTTCACATAAACGAACAGCGGAAGCAGGAGAACGGTATAGCTCACCAGGTTTTGCAGGAACCACAGGTGACCGGGACTGGGCAGATAGCTTGGTGCCCTGCCCTCGTACAGCGCATAGAGCGCCGGGAAAACCGGCCAAATGACGAGCGACCCAAAGCAGAGCGGCGGGACGATCCGCATCATGCGATCGCAAAGCAACTCCTTGATGGTGCGACGGCCCAGGATAAAACCGACCGCCATCCCCGAGACCAGGAAGAGGACGGGAATCCGCCATATATTGACCAGGTCAGCAATAAACCAGTATTTCTCCAGCAGCTGGTCATACTGGAGAAACATCAGCATGTTGGCGAAGGGCTGGTAGCAAACGAAGATGTGATAGAGGATCAGCAAGCCCAGGGCAATCACCCTGAGCGCATCGATCTCGTAGTGGCGAGGAGGAGACTTGATATCCATTTTATGCGCGTTTTCCCAAACAGGTAGCGGCCGGAACCGCACCTGCACCTTGAACCCTGGAGCCTATGTCACGCCACTCTTTTCCACCATCCACAAGGGATCTTTTCCATTTGTT
>JAPYUI010000485.1 GCA_029936175.1 Kiritimatiellia bacterium | reverse complement strand
GGCCATTGGTCTAGTGGAACTCGTGGTCCCTGCCGGCAAAACGATGACCGGGATCAAGTTTGATACCCAGCGCCCAAATCATGGGATATCTGAGGTTTCCTTGAGGGAAGATACAGGGATTCTCAAGACCTTGACGCAAAAGAGGAAGTCATTGGACGCCGCCAAGAAGAAACTGGAGCAAACCAAGAAAAAGAAAGGAAACGCTGGATCCGTAGCCGTGACGCAAGCCGAGCTTTCCGGACCAAGAGTCTACGCCCGGGTCAGTCGACGATCATTCGGAGCCGGCTCCATGAAACCCGAACGGACCTTGGCGACTCTTCCGGAAGGCCAACGTCTCGGCCTTTTGACCCACCCCACCTGGCTGGTTTCCCATTCCGATGCAATGGACAACCATGCCATCCTGCGGGGTCGCTGGATCAGGGAAAAACTTTTGGGTGGAGGTATTCCCGACGTGCCCATCACGGTGGATGCCATGTTGCCGGAGGAACCCGAGAGCACTTTGCGGGAGCGCATGCGCGTGACCCGTGAAAAATACTGCTGGACCTGTCACGAAAAGATGGACCCTCTCGGGCTACCCTTCGAGATGTACAACCATGCCGGTCTTTTTCGTACCACCGAGCTGGAGAAGCCCGTCGACACCTCCGGGGAAATCATTGACAGTGGCGACCCCTCTCTCGACGGTCCGGTCAAAAATGCCCTGGAAATGATCGACAAGCTGGCCGCCAGCGAGCGCGTCGAGCAGGTCTTCGTTCGTCACGCCTTCCGCTTCTGGATGGGCCGCAACGAAACCCTCAACGATGCCCCCATTCTACAGGCCGCCCACAAAGCCTATCGGGAAAACGGAGGCAGCATGAAAGCCCTTCTTACATCACTGCTGACCTCCGACGCTTTTCTCTACAGAAAGGTAGAGACTAAAATCCTAAACAAATAATTCACCTGACGGTTCTAATGCCCTACCTTCTATCGTTGCTATGAAATTCCAAACCTACCTGTTCTTGTTGTGTTATATCGCAAATTGCCTGACTCCCTTGTTCACCCACGCCGCCGATGACACCTTCCGGCCCCTCTTTAACGGCAAGGACCTCAGCGGCTGGGACGGCCGCAAGGGCCTGTGGACCGTGGAGGACGGGGCGATCGTCGGCTCGACCCAAGTGAAGCTGGAGC
>JAPYUI010000484.1 GCA_029936175.1 Kiritimatiellia bacterium | reverse complement strand
CCTTACCACCCAGTTACATTACCACCCTTACCACACTTACCACCCTTACCACCCTTCCCGCCCTCACCACCCTTAACCAACCTTACCAACATCACCACCATTACCACCATTACCACTCTTACCATCCTTACCACTCTCACCACACTTACTATCATTTTCAAATTCACTTGTACATGAATCTCTTGTATACAGCATTAGGGTTTAGTAGGTGGAACATGTGAGCTACGTTTGAGATCATAACCCTGATTTTGGGACCCACATCTAAATCCACCTTCCAGGGACCCTTGTCAACATCACCAGGCCGTCCTCCATGAAATCTCAAAATCGAAGCCATCATCCTGTGAAAATTTTCTCTCACCATCGGTCCACAAAATCATTTCACAATGTATAGAATCAATTTAGGAGGGTCTGTGTGGGGACTTTTTTCGAAAGCGGCTCCCAGTCGCATTTGGATCCCCAGAGAGTAAAAAAAAAGAGATTACAAACACAAGAAATAAGCGAAATTCCATAATTGTGTATATGGTTGTCTCACTCTAGTATCCATTCTAATTGGTTTTAAACCAGGAGGCCGAACATTTTTGATACTCATGAGACAAGCTCTCTTAAAAGTATCTTAAAGTCTCATCTAATCTAAAAATTTGGTCCCACTGGTCCCGAATCTTGGTCCATATGCTATGGATTAGTGCCAAGAGGTGGGTACCTCAGATCAATGAAATCTCATTGATTTGGATAACCAGGAGGCCGACCATCCAAGATACCCACATTTCAGTACCATACTAATCATCTTAATTTGAATTTCCGACAAGACAATGAAAACCACTGAGGCACCAAACCCTCAAATCGGTCGACTTGTTGTTGCACAGTGTTACTGTAACGTCGAGTTCAGTTTTGAAGGCGATTTGGGCCGTGCAGCACGGCCCAAATCGCATCAAAGCTGAACTCAACGTTACAGTAACATTGTGCAACAACAAGTCGCATATTGGTGCCTCAGTTCATTTCCAAGGGAGTCTGATATATGAGACGTCAAGCCTAGATCCTCAGATCCTCAGATCGCTTACCATACTTACCACACTTACAAATCTCACCACCAGATACCTTACCACCCGGTTACCTTACCACCCAGTTACATTACCACCCTTACCACACTTACCACCCTTACCACCCT
>JAPYUI010000243.1 GCA_029936175.1 Kiritimatiellia bacterium | reverse complement strand
GTATGGCGGGTGGCCCGGGCCTTGGCGTGCTCGCTGGTCGTATCCAGCTTTGAGAGCGCGGTAGAGGCCTCTCCCTTGTAGGACACACGATAAAGGGAGGACTGCCCTCCGCGACCGCCCACACAAAAGTACATATTCCCGTCCGGACCGATAACGACATCGGTCAAGGCCAATGCGCCCTTGGTATTGGATATAAACTCGCGCTTTTCTCCAATGTAGGAGGAGCCACTCGGTTTCAGGTGAACCGAGTACATGGTCGCGAAAGTCCAGTCACAGATAAACAAGGCATCGCGATAATGAGTGGGGAAACGTGTATCGGTACCGGCAATCACGCCGGTCGGGCAACCCGGGCCGATGTCCACCACGGAGCCGACGGTGTCCGGAAAATACTTGCGCCATTTCTTGGATGTGGCGCGCCAACCGCTCTCGCCACCGGACACCCCGTGATTAATCCGGGTGGGACGATACCAGGGTGCGCCTATGTCCCATTCCATATCCGCATCGTAAACAAATAATTCACCGTCGCGGTTCAGGGCAAAGTCAACCGGATTTCGATAGCCCATATTCAGGACCTCACGTTCCTTTCCATCCGGGCTAAGCTTCATCACCCACCCCCCGGGAGCCTTGCCGCCTCCATTGTGGCCGTAGGCATAGTTCTGCAACAAATAGTCATCCTTCCAGTTGTCCCGGATTCGCGTCTTCTGGTACGTGGGCAGACGAGTCATGTTTCCCGCAATCGCATAGAGGCTTTTTCCATCGGGGGAAACGACCAACGAGTGAGGCCCATGCTCTCCGCCACCATTCATTTCTGAAATAACCTCGGCTGGCCCAAGCTCACCACTCGGCAGAACGGGTGCCCGGCTCAAGGTCTTGTTCCCCATCATGTACAAATGATCGAAGGCATAGAGCATGCCCCATTGACCGGACTTGACATTCAGCTTCCTGATTTTGCCCGCATCAAAGGTTTCACCGGCCTTGGGGATCTCCAACAGGAATGTCCCGGCGCCTCCCTGGTCCGACACGGTCAGGCGGCCCTTGCCATCAAAGGCCATGGATATCCACGAACCGTATGTTCGCTTGTCGACCTTATAGATCAAATCGACGACAAAGCCCGGCTGGACATTCAGGCCCGTGGATGGATCCTCGACAGACTTTTGCAAGGGCGGGAGCTCCGCCCGGGCGAGCACACTCGCCAGGGAAAGGATAACAGTAAATAATGTGATTCTTGAGATGGTCATCCGTGAGTCCTCATTTGTTATTTATACTGAAAGGCAAGGCATAAAATTTCGATTGCCCGCCTTCGATCTCCACCGGGGAGCATTGTGCTGTCGGCAAGCAAGACCTAAGCGGGGAAATCCCTGCATAGCACCCTATAACCAGCGTTTTATTCCGATGCACGAATTTTTTCTGAAAACTCCATGGCTTCTTCCCCCTGGCATTCCGGCGAAAACCAGCAAGGTTACAGGGCGCTAATCGTCACGCGATCCGCGGCGTAGGCAATCTTGAAGCGGGTTCCGTCATCTGCCACGACCCGGTTCCCGGCATTGCAAAAGGCCCCTTCAATATGATCCGCGGAAAGAACGACGATCTTCTTCCCAGGTGGCAACTTCAACCCGGGCACCAGCGAGACCGCGAGGGTTCCGGCCAACCGGGCCTCACCACGAATGCGCAAAGAGGCTCCGCCTTTGCGCCCCACGGTAAGATGAAGCGAGGCATCGGAGGATTGGTGGTAATCCAATTGGACCTCGAGACCCGAGGCTCGGACGCTTCCCTGGTTGTACAGGACCGCGGCAATCTTTCCGGTGCCCTGGAGGGTTCCGCCCGCCTGGACATCGATCCACCGAAGGGACGAAACCGTACCGCCGTTCACCTCGAGGGATCCATTGCCACCCAGTCGAATTTCATTTCGGCCGGTGAGGTTGACACCCGGGCCCAACTCAAGCATCTGCCGCGCCGGGGATCCCGCGATTTCCAGGGCCAGGAAGGCCAGGTTGGAATCGGCCACCGCCCGGGCATTCCCCGGACCGGGGTTATTCATATGGGCGACCCATGAAAGCCGGGGCGGACCCCGGTCGCTCATGTAGGTAATGCCGGCATTCGCATAGACGTAATCGGACCAATTGTTCGGATCGGAGGTCAGGCCGCCACTCTTTCCCGTCCAGTCATGGTAGGTATTCGCAAAACCCTTCGCCTCGTTGACCCGCTCGCCGATCAGGAGGGTCTCGAGCTCCTTGACCAGCGCAGGATGTTTCGCGGCCAGGTCGTGTTTTTCCCGGGGATCAGCTTCGAGGTCAAACAGCCTGAGACTGAAGGTTGTGGGTTCCTTGCGCTGCTTCTTCTTCCCACTCCTGCCCTGAACCAGCTTGAAGCGCCCCCGGATAATCGCGTTGCCGTTGCCCGCTTCATGTACGAGGAAATTGCGTGCCCGTTGGTGGCCGACCCCCAACAGGGTCGGCGCGATTGAAACCCCATCGACCCCGAGCGGGGTGGGTACCCCGGCAAGTTCACAGAAGGTCGGGAGCAAGTCGGTGACATCGACAATACGTGCCGTGCTGCTGCCCATTTTTAACCGCGATTGTGCGGTTATTTTCCCGGGCCACCGCATGATGGTCGGGACACGAATCCCTCCTTCCTGGATATTGCCCTTGGTCCCGGAGAGGCCTCCATTCGCGTCATACTCCCGGAGCGAATCCCCGCCCGGGCCGCCGTTGTCCGACTGGAAAACGACCAGGGTATCCCGCGCAATGGAGTCCGCCGGGTTCCCGTCCCCGTTGGGATCCTCCAGTGCGGCGAGGATATTGCCGAAATGCGCATCGATGCGGGTCACCATGGCCGCCCATTGCCGCGATTGCGCCTTGAGCCCGGAAAAATGGGGGTCGGCCCGGTAGGCGACATCCCACTCGGGCAACTTGGCCACCTCGTTGAATGGTCCATGCGGTATCTGGACAGCCAGCAAACCAAAAAAGGGCTTGCCGGTTTGCCGGTATACCCGGGCCTGTTCCCGGACAAAGTCGAGCGCGGCGAACGCATACACATCGTCACAATACGCTGTCGCGGGATAGCCGGGGTGGTTCTGCAGAGCCGGGGTATTGGGATACGCGAGGTGGCCCTTGTACCTCGTCATCGCGTTGGGCTTCAACTCGATACCCCCAACAGCCCCCGGGGCAGCCGGGGCGGTCCAGAGGGTCGGCTGAAAAAAGGTGTGTGCCCGTACGTGATGGAGCTCGGCAACCACGTGCTGGTAGCCATGGGACGTGGGCAGGGTCTGTACGTTGTCCACCCGCGGTGCGAGCGGGTCACTTGAACCCCCGTATCCCCATTTGCCCCAGTACCCGGTCACATAACCGGCACGGGAAAGTGCATCACCCATCAGCACATCGTCCGCACGCATGGCTTTCTTGGCGTTGTCGGGATCGTTGCGATCCGCAAAGGTGTGGCCCTGGTGAAAACCCGTTTGCTGGGAAGACCGGGCCGGGGAACAGACCATGCAGCCATAGCCACGGGAAAAGTTCACGCCATCCGCAGCCAGTTGATCCAGGTTCGGGGTACGAACGGACGGAAGCCCCTTCGCTTTCCGCGCGGCCTGGGCATTCGGGCCGATGGCCCCCCACCCCATGTCGTCGACGTAGAAATAGAGGATGTTAGGCCGCGAGGCGGTCTCCGTTTTCCCATACCCGGAAGCCAGGAGCAGGAAGGCGAGAAAAATAAATACAGAAGTTGGTTTCATTGTTACCGGTCCTTTTACTTTGGCGGTCCTGGCGAAATAGTTCCCCCAAAACAGCTGTCCACATCAAGCAAGCCCACGGGATTTACCATGGTTTTACTAAGGACCCGTACAGCTACTTGCAATGGTATTTGACCATTCAGATGTTTACTCGGGGAAAAAATTGTCTCAAAACTCAACCACACAGGAGACCTGGATGAAAATATACATAGGCTTAGTTCTCACGACCGCAACCCTCCTTCTTGCCGTGCACGCGGAAGACTGGCCCCCGGCCAAGGATCTCGCCGGGGCAAAAGACCTGGCCGTCAGCGGGCGGACATTGGATCTGTACCGGCATGGGATCAAGGAGGAATGGGGATACGCGGTGCCCCAGCAGGACACCTTTGTCGTAATCCATCCCGGAACCGCACGCAAGCAGGCACCCCTGTACGTGGTGTTGCACTCTGCCGGCCACGATGTCATCTCCTGCGTAAAATGCACCGCAACGGTCGGCAACCACGACATCTACCATTCGCCGGATGACTGCTATGCGCTGTACCTGGACTGCCGCGCCAACCGTGGCGACTGGTGGTGGGGCGGCATGCACGCAAGGGACCAGAAGTTGACCGAGCGAAATTCCGGTGGCGACCCGATGCCGGTGGAACGCCGGGCGATTGACACGGTAAAGTGGGTGATGCAAACCTATGCGATCGACCCAAACCGGGTATACCTGTGCGGGAATTCCATGGGGGGCAGCGGCGCGCTCGGCATCGGCCTGCGCAACGGCGATCTCTTCGCCGCGGTCAAGGCCAACGTTCCCGCCGGCATCGAACATGCCGTGCAGCGCATGTATTTCTCACCCGGGTCCGTCCCGGACAACTTCACCCTCCCCGACCCGCCCGTCTTGATCGACTACTCGGCACCCAACGACGGTTGGTCGACCGGGCATGACCGTTTTGTGAAGGCCATGAATGACCGGAAGTATCCCCTCTACTTCTACTGGGGCCCCTTCGGGCACGCCAATAACCACGCGAAGATCATGCAGGTCAATGACCTGATCAACTCATTTGACTGGCTGGCCATAAAGAAGAATGAAGCGTACGCGGTGTTCACCAACGCCTCCACCAACCACCCGCTCCCCTGGCCGGACAATCGCCAGGAGAAGGCCCCGGGGCAGGTCAACGGCTTCTTCCGCTGGAAGGTCATCCACGACACGAAGGAACAACTCGAACTCTCGCTCTTCCTGGTTTCCCCTGCCCAGCTCACCACCCGCTTCACCATCCCATCGGAAGCGCGTGCGGATGTCTCACTGCGCAGGATCCAGCACCTTCGGGTCGCACCCGGGGACACGGTCAACTGGTCTTTCGGCAGCGCAAAAGGCGCGGCAAAGGCAGACGCCGAGGGCGTGATCACCCTTCCCGGCCTGACCATCACCACCGCATCGAAGCACCTGAGCATTCGCACCGCGACAAAATGACCGGATCCCGACATCTCGGCAGATGGCACATTGCAGCCGCTTGTATTGCCCTCTTGCACCTAAGCGGTTTTGCCGACCCACCACCCGCCGTCGGCGTACCGGTTCCCGAGCTCTCGGTCTTCGATGACCTCATGCAGAACTTCATGGAGG
>JAPYUI010000483.1 GCA_029936175.1 Kiritimatiellia bacterium | reverse complement strand
GTGGCCGGGCGTTTCGCATCCGCGCGGTGCTTTACGTACAAGGCGAAAGTGACAGCGAAACGGAGGCCGCAGCGTCGGGTGAGCGACTGGAGACCCTGTTGACCAACTTGCGCAGGGACCTTCCCGGCGCATCGGGTGCCCGGTTGATCGTGGGCGGTATCGCTTCCGCAGGGACACGCCGCGATGTCGTTCGCCGCGAACAGGCCGCGGCCGCGGAACGCAATCCTTCGATTGAATACATCGACAACCGCGACCTGCAGCGCCAGTTATATGATCGATTGCATTTTGATCGCCAGGCCAAGCTGGAGCTCGGTCAACGGATCGCCCAGCGCTGGCTGGACGTCGACCCGACGCCCATGAGTCAACTGAGTCTTCCCCGCGTTTTCAGCGATCACATGGTCTTGCAGGCCGACGCGTCGCTTCCGGTCTGGGGGAAGGCCCGGCCGGACAGCACGGTGTCCGTGCAGCTCGGCGACGACACCTTGACGACGACGGCCGACAGCCATGGTGACTGGGCCGTCCGGTTCGCTCCCCGCCCATCGAGTGTCGAGGCCCTTTCACTCTCGGTTCAGTCCGGAGATGAGCGACTCAAGCGGACCGACGTATTGATTGGCGAGGTGTGGATCTGCGCCGGGCAGTCCAATATGGAATGGATGCTCGCTCAATCCGCCAACGCCGGTGAAGAGCTGGCCTCGGCGGAAAATCCCAATCTTCGGCTGTTGCATCTGGCCGGCGGTGCTCGCGGGAGTCTCGGGACTTACACGCCGCGGCACCTGGCTCGTTTGACGCCGGGGATGTTCTGTGAGGGTCAATGGGAAACCGCGTCGGCTGCGTCCGCCGGAAGCTTTTCCGCCGTGGCGTGGTATTTCGGCCGGCAGCTCCAGCGGGAGCTCAAGGTTCCCGTCGGCCTGATCTGTCCAGCGGTCGGCGGTACGCCAGCCGAGGCGTGGATTCCCCGGGAGACGCTTGAAGCCGACCCGAATTTCAGGGGGCTGGTCGCGGGCAACTGGCTCGACAATGAACGGCTGGGTGCATTCTGCCGGATGCGGGGGCAGCAGAATCTGGTCGCGGCTATCCAGGCGGGCCTGGCGATTCCGGGCGACTCGTTCGGTCCGAATCATTCGTTCAAGCCGGGTTTCATGTGGGAAGCCGGGATTGAGCCGCTGATTC
>JAPYUI010000035.1:2143-31214 GCA_029936175.1 Kiritimatiellia bacterium | reverse complement strand
CTGCACGATGAGGGCCACTCGTCACCCGTGGTGCTTGAAGGGATGGTCTGGCTTAGCGCTGCGAGCGCGGACGGGAAAAAGCAATATGTGCTGGGTATTGATGAGGCATCGGGCGCACTGGTGCACGACAAGCTGCTCTTCGAGAACGCGGATCCGGAATCGCTCGGCGGAGCCAAGGGTTTCAACAACTACGCGGCACCCAGTTGTACCCTCGCCCCCGGCGCGGTGTACGTTCACTTCGGCAGCTACGGCACGGCCCGACTCGACCCTAAAACGGCCAAGGTAGCCTGGCAACGCCGTGATATTCCCTGTAGTCACTACCGGGGACCCGGATCCTCCCCCGTGTTGCATGGCGACAAGCTGGTCCTCACCTTCGATGGCGTCGACCAACAGTATACGACGGTACTGGATACCCGCTCGGGGAAGACGCTCTGGCGGACGGATCGAAGCACCCGTTATGGTGACCTCGATAAGGATGGCGTCCCCAAGCGCGGGGGAGATATGCGCAAGGCCTATTGCACGCCCGGTTTTGCAACGGTCGGGGGAAAGGTGCAGGTTCTTTCCGTCGGGTCACGCGCCATGCAGAGTTACGACCTGGAAACGGGGAAGGAAATCTGGACCCTCCGGCACGACAATTACAATGCGGCCATCCGTCCGGTCTGGCTGTCGAACGAGGGCTTCGCGCTCATCAATACCGGTTCGCGTGCCGCGCACCTGTTTGCGATAAAGCTCGATGCATCCACCCGGGGCGATATCACGGAAAGCCATGTTGCCTGGGTGCGGACCAAGGGGAATCCGCGTTTTGCCAAGGGGATTTACCACGCGGGATTGATCTACCAGGTCACGGATATCGGGATTGCCTCCTGCATCGATGCCCGGACGGGTGAGGAGGTCTGGAAGGGCCGGGTGACCGGTGATTACCGCAGCTCACCCATCATCGCCGGCGAGCATCTTTATTTTTTCAGCGAACAGGGGCGTGGCACCATCCTGAAAGCGGGCCGCAGCTTCCAGGAGCTGGCCGTGAATGAAGTCGAGGGCATGGGCACGACCGCTTGTCCCGCCGTTTCCAGGGGTGCCCTCTTTGTCCGCGGCAAAACCCACCTGTACAAGATCGCCGAATAAGCGGACCCGGCGCGAGTCGTCACCGGATTACTTCTTGCTGAGATCGCGCACCCGGAGCTTCCGGAATTTCACCCAACCGGCGTGTCCTTCCGCGCCATAGGTCTGGAGCGACAAGGCGCCCGCGGCCAGGTTCTCCGGCGTGGGATGCGGTTCGGTGTAATCCACGATCTGCTGCCGGTTCAGCCAGACCTCGATCTTCGGGCCGACCGCCCGGATGCGGAGATGATTCCATTCCCGCGGCTTGCGGATTTCATCCTTCTCGTCGCCCTTGTCGAGCCACGCGTCACGATAGAGCCCCACGTATTCACCCGCTACGCCCCGGCCGATGTTTACCTGGTAGCGTTTGCCCTTCCCGGTGTCCCGGATGTAGACCCCGCTGTTGTATTTGCCGTGTTCATCCCGTAGGAATTCCATCTCGAAATCGAAGTCAGAGAAATGCTGCCTGGTTTTCAGCAGCCCGGATCGCTTGGGGTCACCATCCTGCCCGCCGACGATAAGGCCCTTCTCCGCGCGCCACTGCGCCGTTCCCTTTGCTTCCCAGCGCGAAAGCTCCTTGCCGTTGAACAGGGAGTTTGCCTGTTCCGCGAATGCGGTTGAAACGGTTGCCACCACGAGCAGGCGGCACAAGGGTCTGGCCAGGAGATGCATGCCGGAAACTAACAGGCGGTGAAACAAGGCGCAAGAACAGGCTGAGCATGGCGGCACGCGAAACTTGCGCGTTATCCGGCAGCCTGTTATGGAATGCCCGTGTTCAAGCCATCCGTATGTATTGATGCCGTTTTCGAAGGGCAACCCGTGGAATCGGCCATCGCCGTTGTTGCTGAAGCCGGTCTCCCGGCCATGGAGTTCTGGGGCTGGTGGGACCGGGACCTGGAAGCCCTGCAGGCGGCCCGGGCGAAACACGGCCTCGAGCTTTCGGCCTGCTGCACCCAGTTTATCAGCCTGGTCGACCCGGGGCTGCGGGACGCATACCTCGAAGGCCTGGGCGCATCGATCGAGGCCGCCCGGGAGCTCGGCACGAAAACCTTGATCTCGCAGGTGGGTGATTTCCGGGTGGGCGTGCCCCGGGCCGATCAACACCAGGCCCTCCTCGACGGCCTGAAGGAAGCCGTTCCCCTGCTCGAGCAGGCCGGCATCACCCTGGTGATCGAGCCCCTGAACGACCTGGTTGACCATGCAGGGTATTACCTGGTGCGCAGCGACGAGGCCTTTGAATTGGTAGATGAGGTGGACAGCCCGAACGTCAAGGTGGTGTTCGATATTTATCACCAGCAGATCAGCGAAGGCCACCTGATCGACACCATCACCCGTAATATCGATCGCATCGGTCACTTCCATGCCGCGGGCAATCCCGGTCGTCACGAGTTGACCCGGGGTGAAATTCATTATCCCGCCATTTTCCAGGCCATTCACGAGACCGCTTTTTCCGGCTATGTCGGGCTGGAGTACTGGCCGCTGGACGATCCACTCCCCGGCCTGGAGGAGGTGGCGGGCTGGTTTGACTGAGCGGCCGGGTGCTTCAGCCTTTCTACTTCATCCCGTATCCGCTATGCTTGAGCCCTAACCGAGAAAATCTATGACGCTGTTTACCTTCTTCTTCTTTACCGGCCTGGTCGGCCTGGTCACCTGGTTGCTCACGCGCCGGGACGACCACGGTACGTCCACCGGCTACTTCCTGGCCGGCCGGACGCTCACGGGCGGGTACATCGCGGGATCCCTGCTGCTCACCAACCTCTCGACCGAGCAGCTCGTCGGCTTGAACGGAGCCGCGTTCACGGATGGCTTCGCGGTGATGGCCTGGGAGGTTGTTGCCGGCGCCTCGCTCGTGATCATGGCCCTCTATTTTCTCCCGAAATACCTGCGCAGTGGCATCGCCACGATTCCTGAATTCCTTGAGAAACGATTCGACGGGGTCACCCGGTCGATCACCAGCGGCATCTTTATCCTCGCCTATGCGGGGATCCTGCTTCCGATCATTCTCTATACCGGCGCGACCGCCCTGATGGGGATCCTTGACCTGCCGGCACTCACCGGGATTGAAAACGAGACCACCCTGTTGTGGGCAACCGTCTGGTTTATCGGGATCATCGGCTCGGTCTATGCTATTTTTGGCGGGCTGCGCACGGTGGCGGTGTCCGATACGCTCAACGGGTTTGGCCTGCTGGTCGGCGGTTTGATGATCGCCTGGTTCGGCTTGAAAGCGGTCAGCGGGGAGGGAGTCCTGCACGCCCTGGGTACGCTTAAGGAAGCGCACCCGGAAAAGTTCAATTCCATTGGCGGCCCCGAATCTTCCGTGCCCTTCTCGACCCTGTTTACCGGGGTGCTGCTCTTGAACCTGTTTTACTGGACGACCAACCAGCAGATTATCCAGCGGACCTTTGGCGCCAAGAACCTCGCGGAAGGCCAGAAAGGCGTGTTGATCGCCGGCTTCTTCAAGATCTTCGCGCCGATCATCCTGGTGCTCCCGGGCATCATCGCCTTTCACCTGTACGCGGGAGACAACATCAAGGCCGACCATGCCTACGGGACCCTGGTGCGCAATGTCCTGCCGGGGGGCATGGCCGGTTTCTTCGCCGCGGTCATGGTCGGTGCCATTCTCAGCTCCTTCAACTCCGGCGTGAACTCCACCGCCACCCTCTTCTCGCTCGGTGTCTACAGGCACCTCGTCAAGACCGAAGAGGTAAGCGAGGCCAAGGTGATCAAGAACGGCAAGCTCGTGGGCGCGATCGTGGCGATCCTGGCCATGTGCATGGCACCCCTGCTGGCAACCCAGGAAAGTATCTTCGGCCACTTGCAGAAGATGAACGGCCTCTACTTTATTCCCATTTTCTCCATCATGCTGGCCGGCCTGCTCTTCAAGCGGGTACCCGCCTTTGCCGCGAACATTGCCCTGCTGGCGGGTTTTGTCATCCTCATCCTCGCCTACTTCGTCAAGCCTTTCTCGATCTGGGCAGAGGCGATTCACGGGTTTCACCTGCTCGGCCTGGTGTTCGGTGCCCTGATGCTTTTTCAATTCGTGATGAGCTTGGTATGCCCCATGCCGGAACCCTGGGAGCACACGCACACCGGCGATGTTGACCTGACACCCTGGAAACTGGCCAAGCCCATGGGCATCGGGATCTTTGTTGTCGTGTTGGTGATGTATATCGGCCTGGCGAGCCCGCTCACCTGAGCCCAGGCCATGCATTTGAGACCCTTCCCCCCTGCAGGGGCCGTGCCGATCTACTTTTTGCCCGCGAGGAAGTTTATCCCGTCGATGACCAGGTGCTGAAACGGCTCTGCTTTCCAGTCGTTGACGTCGTGCCCGGTGCTCAACCCCATGACCTGTGCCTTGCCTTGCGGGCAGGTCCAGGCGACGATGTAATCGTCTTTTCCCTGTACGCCGCGGATCAGCGGGACCACGCCCTCAACCGTGTACACGTTGTTGTACAACTCGGTATTGCCGGTGGTGAATCCATCCGGGAAACGCTTGGTGATTGGGTGGTCCTTGTTCACGACCTTCATCTGGATGGGTTTCTTGGCCCCGTGGCGTACGCTGGCGACGCCGGTGAAGTCGCCCCAGGCGGGGAAGGCTTCGCCGGGATGCTTCTTATTCCACTCCGCGACGAGCTCCGGCTTGGCCTTGGCCTGGCCCAGGTAATCGGGGCCGATGGCCTTGGGTACCCCGTTCTTGTAGCTGTCCCACCAGCTGTGCATCGCGCAGTGGATCAGCAGGGCGGGCACGCCGTGTACGCGGGTCTGGTTCATCAGGTTGGCGGCGGCCTCCGAGTCACGGCTGTGCGCAAAGCAGAAGTTGTACACCACGGCATCATAGCCCTTGGCGTATCCCTCGCCCCGCAGCTTTTCGATTTGTGCATCATGCTCGCCCGTCATCACGGTCACGTCCCACCCGGCCTTCTCGCCGATCTCTTTAAAGATGGCCAGCTGCGGGGTGTACTTGTGCCAGCGCCCGGGTTCGTGGGTTACATAGAGGACCTTGGTCTTCTCGGCGAATGCAGATGCGGCCAGCAACAGGGTCAGGGCCCATAAAAGGGGCTGCTTATTTTTCATGATCATTTTTCCTTCGGGTTGGCTTGATTCGGATGGGTACCCTTTCGTTTAGGACGGGCTTTGCAAAGAAAAATTCACCCGTTTCGACCGATTCGGCAGGTGGGTGATGCGGCAGCTGCTGCTCCACCCATGGGCTGCAACCCTTACTCGGTTATCTTCAACCGGATGTCCTTGAATGCCACGATCATCCCCGGATCGTGCAACTGCAGGTTGATCGCGCCCTTGTCCAGTCGCTTTTCTTCCGGGAGATGCTCGGTAAAGGAGGAGGCCAGCTTGCCGTTGAGGTAAAAGACAAAGTGGTTGTCCTTCACGATGAGATACATCTCGTTCCAGCCGTCCCGGTGGATGTCATCCAGGGTGACCGGGTCGTCGATGGCGCTGATCGTCGGCTTGTCGTTCTCGTCGATGACGAGGTGGGTGCCGCGGAAGCAGGCGTGCTCGCGGCGGCCGGGGGTATGGAAATCCCAGGCACCGAGGACCTGTTTGCCAATCCCGACGTGTCCAATATCGGCGTGGTATCCCTGGAAGGTCCGCTTGCCGGTGGGATCCTTGCGGACCCGGACGCTGACCCCGCTGTTTCCCTTGCCCGGGAAGCGATAACGCAACTTGAGCTCGAAGTTTCTCAGCTCCTGGTTATCCAGCACCAGGTAGCCGCGTCCCCGGTCCCCGTTCCCAACGATACTCCCGTCTTCCACCTGCCAGGCCTTGGCGGTCTTGGCGGGGATCACGGTCCATCCGTCGAGGGTCTTTCCGTCAAAGATCGAGGTGAAGCCTGCGGCATCCTTCTTCTCGGCTGCTCCGGTGAACAGGGGCAGTAGCAAGGCGCTCACAAGGAAGGGCCAAAGGGGTATGCGGGTACGGTTCATCATCAGGTATCTCCCAGGGTGGTCAGGTATTTTACCAGGTCTCTCAGTTCGTTCCGGGTTAAATGACGGGCGACATCCCGGGGCATGGCGCTTCCCGGTTTCCCGATCGATCGAATCCGGTCACGGGGAATCCGAATCGGGCTGTCCTGCGCCAGGTGGCGCATGCGCAACGCGTCGCTCGACGGATGGCCTGGCCGCGCATAGCCCTGGTGGACTTTCCCGTCATGGGTCGTGACGAGCAGCATGCTGTAGCCCTCTTTCAGGACCCGGGCCGGCCAGAGGACTTCCTCAATGATCTGCTCGGGTGTCATGGCGGTCCCGATCGCGTTCAAGTCGGGCCCGATGAAGGCCGGATGTTGTTCCACCCTGTGGCAGGCAATGCAGCCCGTGGTGAAAAAGAGTTGCTTGCCTTTGCCGGCATCGCCCCGGGCCCCGGCTTCGGTGGCCAGGGCCTTGATGTAGGCCGGGTCGTAGGGGAGGGCCTTGCTTTCGCGCTCCAGGGCCTGGTCCAGGACCGTGGTCAAGGCGTCGTCTGAGCGGCCGGAAAGCTGCAGGACCTGCAGGCAACGCCGGGCCGTCGCCTTGGACATATCCCGCGTCGCCAGGGCCGCGGCCAGGGTCTCGGAGCCACCTGAGCGGGCGAGGAAGTAGCGAAGGGAGACCGAATAGTCCGGCGTCGACCGACGGGAGAGTTTCTCTGTGGCAAGGAGCGCAGCGGCCTTCAGGTCCGCTTCGCACAGGGTTTGCAGGGCATGCAACTGCAGGTCCGGGTCCCCTTGCTCGATCATCTCCCGAAGAAAGGAAATCGTTTCCGCATCGGAACCCGCAAGGGCTGAAATGGCGGTGCTGCGCAGGCCCGTGTCCTGCGTGGCGTCCCTCGCCAGGGCCAGGATATGTGCCTGCAGGCCTTCCTCATTCCACGCGTGTGCCAGCAGCATGGCGGAGGCTTTCACCATCGCGGGACTCTCCTCGACCAGGTTCTCCAGGATGCGTGCGGGCGAGCCGCTGGGTTTCGTTCCCCGGTCATTGAACACCCTGCGCAGGTCGTCCAGCAACTCCGCCTGCATGACGGCTTCCGAGGGCGTATAGGTTGTCGGGTCCAGGATCATGCGGAGATCGTCCGGGTTCCCGATATTCACGATGCCCTGCAGGATGGACCGGCGTGAAGCACCGGTCAGGCTCCGCTTGGCGGCCAGCTCCAGCAGCTCCTTGCGGATGGTCTTCGCATCGACCTGGGCAAGGGCCGCGGCCCGGTGCCGGGGCTCGTTTTTGAACAGCTTGCTGTCGTGGATCCAGTAGGGGCTCAAGTGATCCGCCGCCTGGGCAAAGGCGTACCGGATTCCGTCATCCATGGGGAGCTCCGTCACCTGGGCCGCCACCTCCATCGCCCGGGCATCGGGGACGTGGGCACAGCCCAGGATGGCTTTCAGGCGGACCAATGGGTGCGCATCCCGTACCGGGTCTTTCAGCCGCGCGAGCGGGTCCTTCAATTGCCGGTGCCAATGGCCCGTCCATTCCGCGGCAAATGCACGCAGGCGATGATCCTTCGCCCGGCTTGCCCGCTGCAAGACCTTTTCGTCCGCCCGGTTGATCGTGGCGAGCGCGGCGAGCGCCTCGTACAGGTGGTGCTCATACCCTGCCGTGGATGCATCCAGTCCACCCGCCCAGTCCTTGATCAGCGGGGCGAGTGCGTCCGGATCACGGCGGGTCATCTCCCGCCGGGCCTGTTCACGGTTCCATCGCTCCGGGGAGGCCAGTTGCCGGACGAGCACCGCATGGTCGAGGCTTGAGAGGTCGGTGGTTGCTCCTGGGCCAGGTCCTTTCCGGCTGATCCGCCAGATACGGCCATGGGTCTTGTCGCGGTTGGGATCGCGAAAGTAATCATCCTGGTGGCAGGTGACGGGATTGTACCAGTCCGCGATATAGATCGCCCCGTCCGGTCCCATGCGGATATCCACGGGCCGGAAGTTGCGGTGGCTGGACTTCAGCAGGTCGCCTTTCCACTCCACGCCAAAGCCGGAGCCCTTTTCTTTCGTGGCAAAGCGGCGTATCGCATTGCGCTTGAAATCGCCGACGAGAAAGTGCCCCTGGAGATCGGCCGGGAGCCGGGGGCTGCTGATCATGTCCATGCCGCAGTAGCCCCCGGGGGAGCCGATACGCCGGATCTTGCGCCGCCGCTGGTTTGGCAGCATGGCCTGGGTGATGTAGTCGATGCCACCGGCCCCATCGCAGCTGAAGCACTGGCCCCAGTCATCAAAAACCATGCCCCAGGGATTCGCCGGCCCCCCCCAGTTGTTGAGGATGGCTTCCAGTTTACGGCTGCCCGGGTGGTAGCGGTAGAACCCCGCGGTGTACAGGGCCACGATGCCGTCCGGGGTCTCCACCCGTGACTCAATGCCATCCCCCTGGCCGAAGAGCAGCATGCCGCCCGGGCTCCAGGACAGGGAGTTGGCGGTCTGGTGCGTGTCCCCGGTGCCGAGACCGGACAGGAGGACCTTCTTCACGTCGGCCCGGTCATCCCCGTCGCGGTCCGCCAGGAAGAGGAGCTGGGTCCCATGCGCCAGGTAGACGCCCCCATGGCCCAGGGCCAGGCCGGTGGGGATATCCAGGCCGTCCGCAAAAACCGTGGATCGATCGGCGACCCCGTCGCCATCGGTATCCTGGAGGATGACGATGCGGTCATCGCCCGCCTGGCCGGGCTTGAGCTGCGGGTAAGCCGTGGTCGAGATGACGTAGAGCCGGCCCTTGCTGTCCCAGCGCATCTGCAGGGGGCAGGGGATGCCCTCGGCCTCGCTGGCAAAGCAATTCACCTGGAGGCGCTCATCCAGCGTGAAGGCCGCTTTTTCCGACGGGATGTCGGCCTCCTTGGCCCCGGCCAGGGATTCGACCGTGATCCGTTCGGGTTCCGCTTCCTTGCCCTGCAGGATGGCCTGTATCCGCTTCTCGGCAAAGGCGACCAGGGAGGGCAGCTGTTCCCACTCACTTTTCAGGGTTAGCCCCGTACCCTTGCCCCGGCCGATACTGAACACGCGCCGCCCGTCGTCTCCGAAGAGGCATTTCCAGTTTTTCGGCCGTTGATACCGGGACCACAAGGCATTCTTGTAGCGGATCGCCTGCCGTAAGGGTTCAAGTGCCGGAGCGTAGGTGTTGGGCAGGCCCACTTGTTTCGCCAGGTGCTCGCCCAGGCGGCGTTGGACCTCCGCCTCACCGCTTTGTGCAGCATCGATCTGGAGGCTTGTCAGGTCTGCGACGGTGCACGCATGCACCTCCGCCAGGTCGGTGACCGCATGGGCGTATTGCGCGAGGTCGCGCTTTCGGGAAGCCGTTTGCGAGGTGCCCGAAAGCGGGATGGGTGTCAGGAGGACCACGCGTTTGGTGACGCGCTTTACCTGCTCGATCAAGGTCCCGTATCGCGTACGGAATGCATCGAGCCCGGCCGGACCCTGCAGGCATTCCATCTGCCCGAAGTGCAGGACCGCGAGGGTGGTTCCCGCGGCCCGCAGTTGTTTTTCAAGGTCCCCGAAGGCGGATCGCCGCCAGCGTTCGGACACCGTAGCCTGGGCGTACACCGTATCCGCTTCCCAGCTGAAATCCCTGAACCGGAGATTGAGCGCGGGATGGTGGTGGGTCAGGATGCATTCCAGGTAGCCCGATTCCATCGCCTGGACCATGGTGGTCCCGCCCATGACGGTGATGACATCGCCGTCCTGCAGCTCCAGTTTCTCCGCATGGGCCACCATGGCAGCGAGCAAGAGTGGCAGGCTGCGTGCAATCCGCCTGAGGGGGTTGGAAAAGGACGTGCACATGGATGCACTGTAGCGTGCAGGACCTGGTTGTCAGGTGAAAAAAGCTAGAACCAGATGTTGGCCCCGACCTTGATCACCCCTTCGCTTTCCTGCAGGCGAAGCGTGTCATCTTTCTCGGTGATGCCCTGGTTCAGCACGAGGAAAGCGGTAGATCCCGGTTGAAACTCCCATCGCACCCGGCTGTTGTACCCGAGGGATTCCGAAAGCGAGTCCCACTGCACCCGGTGTGACCAGCTCAGGTCCGGGGTGAAATTCCAGCGCATGCGAAATTCGGCCAGGTGTACATCCGCCTCGCCACTGGAGATGTCAATGTGGTTAAAGGTGTAGTCGAGGGCGGTGAACAGGTGCCTGGACGGCACGAATGCGGTCTCGATATCGATGACTTGCCGGTCTCCATCGTAGTATTCGCCCCAGCCCATATTCAGTTCTCCACTGAACATGCGCTTCCTGGATGTTTCCACCTGCAGCTTGAAATCCGTTGCCCAGTACCGGTCGGCTTCCACGGTCAGTTGATCCGCTATTTCAAAGGCCTCGTTCGGGGCATCGAAGTGTCGCTCGACCCGGAACCAGGCCTGGTCGCCCGACTCGAAATCGATGAAGAGCGGGTAGATCGCGTGGTTTTGTGATTCCAGCTCGTTGTGCAGGTCGGTGGTGAAGTTGTTGATATAACTGAAGCGCAACTTGCGGATGCCCGGCATGCCTTCGGGCCGGGGTTGGATGCTGAAATTACTGTTGTAGCGGTGGATTCCGCTTCGCCGGACGAATCCCAGCCCGGGGTTGAAATCCTTGCCGACGTGGAGGTACGCGCCGTCGAAATGGAAGAAGTCGTTGGGTAACTCGAACTTGATGCCGTAGCAGGCGACGGTATCCGTCTGGTTCGAGGCATTGGATTCCTCGTAGGCGCCCAGTGCGAAGGCGCTGGCCTCGAGGATCTGGTCGCCGAAGACCCGGTTGTTGCGATAGCGAAAGTCCGGCCCGAAGACCACGTTGTCGGTCCGCTTGACCGGGTCGCCTATCGTGGTCAACCAGCCGATAGTCGACTGGTCCGAGAGGTAGTTGGAGACGCGCCCGACGAAGACCTGCTCGTTTCCTTCCGGGGTGTCGAGCGCGGCATGGATCAGGCCGATGTTGTTTTTACCGGCCCGGCCGGCCAGCTTGGCCGCGAAATCGATCGGCACAATCGCGCCATTATTCAGCCCGATGCGTCGACTGTGAAAGGGGATGAGGCCCACCCGGGTGACGAAATCAAAGATGCCGTTATCCTCGAGGAAGAAATCCCTTTTCTCGGGAAAGAAGAGCGGGAAGCGCGAGAAGTTGACCTGTCGTGCGTCGACCTCGGTCTCCGCGAAGTCCATGTTGTAGCTCAAGCTGAGGGCCACCCTGGGGCTAAGCCGGTAGCGGAGGTCGCCGCCGAAATCCAGCCGCCGGGTTCGCCCGCTTTCGTCCCGGTCAAGGTACCGTCCGGCCACGTAGGGGGCGAGCTGGAGCCCCAGGCCCTGGTCCAGGCCCTCGAGGCCGGTGATGTCCCCGGCATTCGACATCATGCTGGTGCGAAGTTGCGGCAGGGGGGAACTCCAGCGCCCGCGCTCGTTCATGCGCTTGACCGTGCGGGAGATGTTGAAGCCCCAGGTGGTGCTGTCCGGGTCAAAGTTCAGGGTGTTCAGGGGGATGGCAACCTCGACCTTCCATCCCTCGTCATCGATGGTGCTTTTTCCCCGCCACGCCCCGTCCCAGTTGCGGTTCACCTTGCCGTTGTTGTTCACCGTCCCGTCGTAGCGCGTCCCGTTGGGATTGATGGAAAAGACATAAGCGTTGCGCTGGTCGTGAAAGGTGTCGATGGCGAAGTAGGTGTAATCGTCCGAGAAGATATTTCCGTCGCGGAACATTTTGCGTGCGATGATCTCCCCGGGCCGGGTGTCGAACAGCCAGATGCCGATGTAGAGGGTCTCCGCATCGTAGCGGACCTTGAATGCCGAGCGCTCGCTCATCGGCGGCCCCTGTACCGGCTCGTAGAGCCTCAGTGGCCCGCCGGCTTCCCCCTGATCCCAGGTCGCTTCGTCAAGCTTGCCATCGATGAGCGGGGGCGTCTCGACACGCAGGGCGCGAACGGAAGGGAATTCCCCCGCCCCGGTCCAGGCCGGGATCAACAACAGGATGACGATGAGTACCTTGTGCATGGAAGCCGCCGACTAAATCACGAATTCACCTGAGTGGAAGAATGATTCCGGACAAAAAACGAGTCACAGGGGGGTTACAGTCCCTCCCGGTTTTTTGCGGGAGGGAGCAGATATAGTGCTCTAAAGTGATGGTGTTTCGGGTTAAACCGTTCCCCGCTGGACACGAGCGCAGCTGGTGTCGACATTCACTTCCTCCGTGACGCCGAGGCGCGTCTACCGGGTGGCTGTCCCGGTCCCCTGACCGGCCCGGGGAAGGCCCGCTTATTTTGCCTCCAGGCGACTGCGGGGAATCGTGATGCTGTACACGTCCCGGTCTTCGATCGTGATGCAGCGAAAGGTCACCGTCGGGTCTTTCACGCCCAGGTCGAAGTCCAGCAGGCCGAAATAGTTCCCCTTGTTGTACGAGAAGATCGCGTCCTTGCGCGTGTTGTGGGTGTGGTTGTTGGTCAGCTTTGAGGTCTCGAATTCGTACAGGGTATAGCCCCTGGGCCGCTTGATCTGGTAGACGTCCGTGCGGTGCCGGTCGGCGGAGAGCAGGATCACGCCGCCGATCTTGTGCCGGTCGATCGTGCCCAGGATGTCCTCCCGCTCCGCGGGAACCCCCCACCAGGAATCCTTGCCATTCTTGTCGGCCGTCTCCGTCCACAGGGTGCCGGAGGCGATGACCTTGAAGGTCGCCTTCGATGCCTTGAGTTTTTCTTTCAGCCATTCCTTCTGCACCGGCCCGAGCATGCTGCCTTTCTTGAAGTCCCGGTAGTAGCGTCCATCCGTCATGAAAAAGTCCACGTCGCCCAGGTTGAAGTCGAACCAGCACCCGGGTTGTTCCGGCCCGCCGCCGTAATAAGGGTTGGGCCAGTTTTCCTTGAAGACCTTCCACACCGGGACCTTGTAGGCCGGCAGGAAGGGGTCGAGTCCGCCGGAGCAGTCGTTGTTGTGAAAATCGTGGTCATCCCAGATCGCATAGATCGCGGTGGAGGCGCTGAGCCGCCGGTACTCGGGACGGAGCTGGCGGCGGTAATAGTAGAGGCGCTGCAGGCTGCGATTGGGTCCGTCGTCGATGTACACGTTATCGCCAAGGAAGAGGAAGGCGAGGGGGTTGCGTGCGGCGATCGTTTCCCAGATGTGCTCGTACACGTGGTTGTAACGTGCCCCGCCACCGAAGCCGACGGAGAAACGCGCTGCCTCGCCCCGGGCCGGGGCGGTGACGAAGGAGGCCGGGGTCTCGAGTGCGGCTTCGCCATTGACTTCGACCTGGTAGTAATAGCGCGTCGAGGCCTGCAGGTTCGTAAGGGCAAGTTGGACCGTGTAGTCGGTTTCCGGGCGCGTCTTGACCGGGCCGGAAAAGGCGCCGGTGGCGAATTCCTGCGTTTCACTCACGAAGACCTGGACGGTTGCGGCCTGCGGCGTGCGCAACCAGACCCGGGCCGAGCGGTCGCCGAGGGCGCCGATCACCGGGCCGCCGAAGAGCTTCATCTGGTTGTCGGCAACGATCGCCTTGAAACGGGCTTGGGTATTGACGTCCCGCAGGCCGGCATCCTTGTTGCCTTTCCCGACCAGCTCCTGCCAAAGATACGGCTCGAGTTCCCCGAGCACCGGAAAATCCGGTGGGGTCGGGATCATTTCCTTCGCGAGGAGAAGGGTGGGGAGCGAGACGATAAGGAGGAGATATACGTTCATGGCTTTCCGATGATTGGATTATATGTAGAAAATCGTTCCGGTGAACGGAAGGCTGGAGTTGAACCTTTTTGGCGGGGACAGCGGGCGGAAAGGTTGAAGCGATCCCGGCGTGGGCTATGCGTTGTCCGCGCCCGCCTCGTGTTTTCGCCCGCTGAAGGTCAGGTAGGCAAGCAGCAGGAGCAACTCGACCGTTCCGAAGGCGATCTTGAGCGCATAGGGGATCACCGGCTCATGGTACTGGGAGAAATACGACTCGACGATCCCGGCCCAGACCAGCATCAGCGCGACGCCGATAATCAGGGTGACCAGGTCGGGTACAATCTCGCGCAGTCGGGCACCCATCGCCTTGCGTCGCTTGCGGCCGATCAAGGCAGCGGCGATGACCAGGCCGGCCTGGCCGCCGATAAAGATGGCGGGCAGCTCGATGGATCCATGGGGGAGCAGCCAACCGGCGAGGAAGATGCCCTGTCCGGCGGCGATGTAGTCGTGCATGACCAGGCCGAGGATACAGCCGTTGTAAAAGAGCAGGACCATGGTCCCGATGCCCCAGGTGATGCCGAAAACCATGGCGTTGATCGACACGCGGGTGTTGTTGACCATGAGCTGCCCCGCGAAGTTGCCTTTCTGGCCGGCCATGGGGTCGGCTTCTTCGCCCTGGGCCTCCTCCTCGGCGACCCGGTCGTTGGGGTCCATGAAGAGGTGGGCAAACTGTGGGGGCACAAAAACCGCCTTGGATTCCGGGTCGAAGCGAACCGCCAGGGCGGCAAAGATCGCCCCGAGGATGGTGATCCCCAGCGCGAGGTGAAAAGCCTTCACGTGCCGGCGAAAGGTACAGGGGAAGGTGACGAAGAACCAGTGGACGGGCGTGAAGCGATGCGGCTTCTCCCCCACCGCGTGAATCTCGCTGTAGGCGCGGGCAACCAGGGACTCAAGATATACCTGGATCTCGGAATGGGCGCTGAAGGTCAAGACCTTGCTCAGGTCGGAGGTCGTTCGCTGGTAGAGGTAGTTAAAGCGCTGGAGCTGGTCGAGGTCCAGCTTGCCGGCCCCGCGCTCCATGTGCTTCAGCATGTCCTCGAGCTCGTTCCACAACGGTCGTTCACTCGCGAGAAAGTGTTCGAGGTCGATGATCACAGCATCTGCTTTTTCTTGACCTGCATGTACTGGTTGATGATGTCAGCGCAGGCGCGCTCATTCGTGAGCTGTTGGAGGTGCACGCCTGCCGGTTTCAACGATTTTTCCAGGTCGCGTATCTGGCCCCACTGGAAGTGATAGGCGAGTTGCAGGTACATATCGTCCAGGTCCCCCACCTCGGTTTTCCCGAACAGGGGCTCCACGCCTTCCGGGGTGATCACGTTGAGCATGACCAGGTGCTGTCGGCTGATCATTTCCACGTGTTTGGAAAAAGATTCCGCGATCACCGGGTCATCGAGGTTGGTCAGAAAGATCAGGAGCGCGCGCTTGCGTAGCCGCAGGCGGATGAAGGAGAAGAGTTCCTCAAAATCCGGGGTGACCATCTTGGGCTCCAGGGTATAAAGGGCCTCCGCACAGGCACTGTAGTGGGCCTTGCCCCCCCGCGCGCGAACGAAATGCCGAACGCGGTCATCGAAGACCATCAGGCCGAAGAGGTCGCCCTGGTGATGCGCGACCTGGTGCAGGAGCATGGCCGCGGTAATATAGCGCTCGAGCAGGCTTTCCTGCTCGGGGAGGACCGCCTCGGCTATTTCCCGTTCCTTGGTGTAGCCGCCGGGCCGCCGGGCACTCAGTCGCGAGGCGTCGACGATCACGTAGATCTCCTGGGTGCGTTCGATCTGGAAAACCTTGGTCACCGGCGAACGCCGCTTGGCTGTGGCGCGCCAGTGGATATCCTCATAGCTGTCGCCGCGCACATACTCGCGCAACATCTCGAATTCGCGGCCCTTGCCGACCTGGCGAATCGATTTTTCACCCACGCGGCCGCGGTTGAGGAAGGCTGCCGAGGCGGACTTGCGGTCCTTGCCCAGGTTGGGATACACCTTGACTTCGCAGCTCACGGGAATCCGCCCGCGCACGTGCCAGAGCTTGAGCTGCGAGTCGGCTTCCAGGTACGCATGGTCGATCAGGATACGCCCGCGACGGAAGGGGCAGCATGCCCAGGTCTTGAGGATGGCCGGTTTTTCCGGTGTCAGCCGGGCCTCGAGGATCTCGTCTTCCAGGCCGAGCCCGGGGGCGGGGCTGAAGCCGATCCGCAGCTTCAGGTTTCGCTTATGCCGGTCCTCGATACTGCAGGTTACTTCGCCCGCGATCCGGCTGGTCAAGCGGATGGTCTTGGGGAAGGAAAGGGTCAGTCCCTGCCACCATTTCATGTTCGTCGCGGCATCGAAGATGGCGATGGCGATGATGAAGAGGGTAACCAGGGTCGCGAGGACGGAAAAGGGCGGAAAGAAGGCCCCGAGTGCGGCCGGGGGAAGGATGCCCAGGGCGACCACCCACATGAACCGGCTGGTCGGTGCGATCATCGGGGCACCGCGATCTCCTGGAGCAGCTGCTGCACGACCTCGGGAACGGTGAGGCCTTCAATCTCAAACTCGGGCCGGAGGATGATGCGGTGGACCAGGACGGGGGTGGTCATGGACTTGATGTCATCCGGGGTGGTAAAATCGCGTCCGTCGATGGCGGCGCAGGCCCGGCTGGCGAGGAGGAGGGCCTGGGTGGCTCGCGGCCCTGCACCGACGAGCATGCTGTCGTGCTCGCGGGTATGACGGATGATGTCGACCGCGTAGTCGACCAACTCCTCGCGAACCGTGATCAACTCCAGGGCGTCGCGCAACCGGAGCAGGTCCGCCTGGTTGAGGACGTTCTGGACCTGGTCGAGCTGTTTTTCCGGGGCCTCCGGTCCAAGGATGCGGCGGGCGAGGATGCGTTCCTGTTCCTGGTCGGGGTAGGGCATGTTGATCTTGAGCATGAAGCGATCCTTCTGGGCTTCAGGTAAGGGATACGTGCCCTCGAACTCGATCGGATTCTGGGTGGCGAACACGGTGAAGTCATCCGGTAGCGTGTAGGTCTCCCGGTCGATGGTCACGGTGCGTTCCTGCATGGCCTGGAGGAGGGCGGACTGGGTCTTGGCCGGCGCGCGGTTGATCTCGTCGGCGAGGAGAAACGAGGTGAACAACGGGCCGGTGATCAGCTCAAACTCATTCTTCTGCAGGTTGAACATGTTGGTCCCGGTGATGTCGGCGGGCATGAGGTCGGGGGTGAACTGGATTCGGTTGTACTCGGTACCCAGGACGCGCGCGAGGGTGCGCACGAGGAGGGTCTTCGCCACGCCCGGGACACCCTCGATCAGGGCGTGCTGGCCGGTGAAGATTGTAATCATCGCGGCATTGACCACGTCCTCCTGGCCGATGATCACCTTGGCGATCTCGGCGCGGGCCTGGTTGAGTTTCTCTGTCAGTTCCTCGAGCGATGCATCCATGGGGTTTCCTCTTGCGGCATTCAACGCATCTTAGGTGGCCGAAGAGACTTGGCAAGGAAAAGGGTCGGGCTAGGTGGAGGATCTCCTTTTTCCGGTGGTCGATCGTGTGCCGCCGGGTGAAACGGGGACCGGGTTGGGAACGCCTTTCCTTAACCCGTTCACTACCTCCCCACGGGGTCGTTCGGGCACGGGGTAGATTGATCCTTGAGCCCCGGCTCACTTTACCGTATTCCCCATGGATGAACAAAAACCTCCTTCTTCTCCTCTTGTTGTCGATCGGCCCCGGCCTGCTTTGCGCCGAGCTCCGCGTTCCCCATATTTTCGGCGACCGCATGGTCCTGCCACGGGAGCGGTCGATTCCGGTATGGGGACAGGCTGCAGCCGGGGAAAGCGTCACCGTGCGCTTTGCCGGCCAGTCCGTTGAGACCCGGGCGGGCGGCGACGGGGCGTGGAAACTTGACCTGGCCCCCGAGGCGGCCAGCCACGCCTCCCGGGAACTCACGATTGCGTCGGCCTCCGACATGCTGGTGTATACCAACGTGCTGGTCGGCGATGTCTGGCTGCTGGGCGGGCAGAGTAATATGGAAGACACCCTGGACAACATCTACCACGGGGATGTCGAGGTGCTTTCCGCCCATCATCCCTCGATTCGGTTGATCACGATCCCGGTGGCGGCCCTGCCGAAGCCGACGACAGACTTTCTGCCCATCAACGAGCACAACGGATGGACCGGGCGCTACGAGGAAAAAGGGTCCTGGTTTACCTGCAGCCCGGAACGGGTGGCTCGTTTCTCGGCTATCGGCTACATTTTCGGTCGCCGGCTTCACCTGGCTTCGCAGGTGCCGATCGGCTTGATCGATGCCTCCGTCGGTGGGACGACCGTGGAGGCCTGGACCACCCGCAGCTCCTTTACCCGCCTGGCGGGATCGCAGGCGGTACTCGGCGGATGGGAGGCCAAGGTGGCGGCCTACGATCCCCTGGCGAGCATGGCGCGCAAGCGGGCCGCCTGGGAAAAGGATACCGAAAAACGAAAAAAGGCCGGCCAAGCTCCCAAGCCCCGGCCGGTGGCTCCCGATCCGGATCCCGCTTTTGACCGGAACAACCCGGGCGCCTCGTACAACGGCATGATCGCGCCCCTGGCCGGGTTCCCGATGCGCGGAGCCCTCTTTAATCAAGGCTACAACAATGCCCTGGGTGGGAGTGCACGTCCGAAACTCTATGCGCAGACCCTGCAGGCGATGATCCGGGACTGGCGCGCTATTTTCGGGCCGGAGATGCCCTTTGGCATCGTTGCCCTCACCGCCGGTGGCCGACCGCAGACCGATGAGAATTTTGAGCAGCGCATGGTCGATCCGGCACCGTACATCCGGGAAGGCCAGTTGAGGGCTTACCGGGAGATGGAGCTCGTGGGCTTTGCCCCGGCCTACGATCAACAGGTTCCCTGGTATCATCCGCACAAGAAACTGGAACTGGGCGAACGCATCGCACGCTGGGCCCTGGCCACGCAGTATGGATTGAAGCTGGGCTGGCAACCGGCCCTGTGCACGGAGTCGGAGGTGCAGGAGGATCGAATCGTGCTCCGTTTTGATCGAGCGATACAGACGCATGATGGGCGCCCCTTTGAAGGTTTTTCCATCGCGGGCGAGGATCGGCATTTCCATCCGGCGTTCGCGGAATACCTGAAGACCGGAAAGGACGATAAAGGACGCGATCAATTTGACCGGACCCGGGTCGTGGTTTCCCATCCCGCGGTGCGTGTGCCCCTGGCCGTGCGCTACGCCTGGGCGAGGAACCCGCTCGGTAATGCCTGCAACAGCCAGCACCATGAACGGATTCTGCCCGTTCCGTCTTTCCGGACCGACACCTGGGATTGGCCCGAGGCCCCCGCGAAAGGGAGCGCGGGGGAGCAGGCACATCGCAAGGCGCACAACGAGGCGCGCAAGCAGGCGGAATCCTGGGCGAAGGAGCGGGCCTCCGCCCGGGCCGCAGGTCAATGAAGGCCGGTACTGGGTTGTGATGCGAATGAGGTAATCGTTCCCGAACGATGGAAAGCACGGGTGCCTTCCCCGGGGCTTTAAGTGCTGGGCGGGGAATGATCCACCTTTTCCTTTGCCGAAGACGCTTCCTATCCATCGGGTGTCTTTTAGCCTTGCGACCGCGAAAGATTCGATCGTCCGGGGGGGATAAGGGGATAGCGGGTAGCATGTGTATCCTGCCTGCCGGGTCCGTAAAACGGTCCAAAAACCGTAAATCGTGCTTTATAAAGCTTTTGTGCCCTGTAGCATGGGCGGTCTACCGGAGATTCCATTCATGAAACAGAAGATTGTTTTGATCATTGCGATCCTTATGGGGCTGTTGGCCTTTGTGCTGACGCACAGTTATTTAAAGGCTGAGCGCGCAAAGCTCTTGCGGGGCTACCAGAAGGTTATCGTCCTCGTGGCCAAGGCGGATTTGCCGGCCGGCACCCTCCTGACCCTCGAGGACCTGGCGAAGAAGGCGGTCTTCAAATCCGCAGTGGGGGGCAATATCTTCCTCCCGGAGAACCTGGGGCGCCTGGAGAATAAAAAATTACTCTACCCCCTCAAGCGTGGGGAACCCGTCTGGTGGTCGCACGTCGACCTGCCGCAAGGAAATCGCCGGGGCCTGGCACCGAAGATTCGTATCGGGATGCGGGCTATTTCTATCTCGGTGAGTGGAGAGAAGGCGGTGAGTGGTCTCGTGCAACCGAACGACCGGGTGGACATTCTCGGGACCTTCACCATGCCTTCCCGCGAGGTGGCCGGCGAGGAAGAGACGGTAACGTTCACCCTGCTGCAGGATGTGAGCGTGCTGGCGACCGGTGACCAACTCGCCAACGAAGATTTTGGCTCGACCCGGGGCAGTCGTGCGCGAGGCTACAGCACGGTTACCATGGAGGTGACCATGGAGGAGGCGGAGGTCCTGGTGTTTGCGCAGACCGTGAAAGGAGACCTCACCCTCTCGCTGCGCAATCCGGACGATGTCATCTTCAAGGAGGACCTTCCCGAGATCAATTTCAGCGGTATGCAATCCAAGCTGGAAACCCTGAACATCGACCGGCAACGCGTTGTGCGGAAAAAGACGATCAACAGTAACCAGTAGCTGGAGTGAATTGATGGCGGGTGAACTGCATCTACATATTACGGATCCTCGGAACGTCCAGAAGGTGGTCGGGCTTGATCCAGGGACCTATACCATGGGTTCGGATGACGAGAACCAGATTCTCCTGCAGGATTCGACGATCTCCTGGAAGCATGCCAAACTCAGCCACGGGGAAGACGGGGTCTACATCGAAGATCTCAAGAGCATAACGGGTACCTACCTGGATGGCCATCGGGTTAAGGACCGGCAGCAGGTTCGCAGCGGGCAACGCATCCAGATTGGGGGTTACGTCCTGATGCTGGAGGACCCGGATGCGCCTGCACCCTCACCCGCCGCCGAAGCGGTGGCTTCTCCGGCACCCGCCCTTCAGGCCCCGGTCGATACGGGCATGCCGTCCACGCCTCGAGCCAAGGCGCCCGATTTAAGCGGGCCGGCTCCACGCAAGAAGTCTGCGGCCGATCTGAGCCGACTGGAGCAGAAGCGGGTCATCAAGAAACAGATCCACGAAGAGTTGCTCGAGCGACTGGACCTGAAACGCCTCAGCGTGGCCCAGACCGGAACCTCGGATTTAAGCAAGCGTGCCCGGGACATTATCGAGCAGATCGTAGCCGATGTGGAGGATCGCCTGCCGGAGGGCTACAAGTCGGATGCCCTGGCAAAGGAAGTTTTTGACGAAGCCCTGCTCCTCGGTCCCCTGGAGGATTTTCTCGCCGATCCTGAAGTCACGGAAATCATGGTGAACGGCTACAATCAAATTTACATCGAGCGGGCGGGTAAGCTCAGCCTCACTGATATGAGCTTCGTGGACGAGGCCTCCGTAAATTCAATTATCGAGCGGATCGTCGCCCCGATTGGCCGCCGGATCGATGAGAGTCAGCCTTATGTCGACGCACGCCTGCTGGATGGCTCACGCGTAAATGCGATCATTCCCCCGCTTTCCCTGATCGGACCCGTGATCACCATCCGGAAATTCTCCCGGGATCCGTTTACGGTTGAGCAGTTGGTCGAAATGGGCTCCGTGACTCCCGCGATGATTCGTTTTATCGATGCCTGTGTGAAGGTGCGAAAGAATATCATTATCTCCGGGGGTACCGGTACGGGTAAGACGACCTTTCTTAACGTGGTGAGCTCCTTCCTTCCCGAGGCGGAGCGGATTGTCACGATCGAGGATGCGGCTGAATTGCGGCTTACCCAGGATCACGTGGTGAAGCTGGAGGCCCGGCCGCCAAATATCGAGGGAAAAGGCGCGATCACCATCCGCGATCTCGTGCGGAATTCACTTCGCATGCGCCCGGACCGCATCGTAATTGGGGAGTGTCGTGGCGGAGAGGCCCTCGACATGTTGCAGGCCATGAATACGGGTCACGAGGGCTCCTTGACCACGATTCACGCCAATACACCCCGCGATGCGATGGCACGACTCGAAACCCTCGTACTCATGGCCGGGATGGAATTGCCGCTGCGCGCGATTCGCGAACAGATCGGCTCGGCCATCCAGATGGTCATCCAGCTCAGTCGCTACGTGGACGGCACGCGGAAAGTTTCGCATGTGACGGAGATCTGCGGCATGGAAGGCGATAAAATCGTCATGCAGGATTTGTTTGAATTCAAGCAGACCGGCTACGACGCCGACAACAAGGTCGTCGGCCACTTGCAACCCACCGGAAACGTGCCGACCTTCCTCAATGAGTTCCAGGTCCGCCAGATCCCGATTGATGCCAACATCTTCAACCCGGGGGAAGGTTGAACGAATCGCTGGTTACCTATGGGATCTGGTTTATCCCGGTTCTGTACATGGTCTGTTTCGGCATGCTGGCCTATGCCTTGATCGGGGGACTGCATGAAGCCGCCGACAGTTACCAGAGCGTCTATGCCGAGCAGGCTTCGCGGGAGCTGGAAGACCTTTTCATGTTTATTCCGGCCAAGCGAATTGCCGACCTGGCGCGCGTGGCTGCGGTGACGATGTTCCTGACCATCTTCATGGTGGGCGGTGATTTCGCTTCGCCGGGCGGAATGTTTCGCGGAGTCTTCCTCGGTGTGCTGGCCGCTGCCCTGATTCTCCTGGCTCCCCCTCATCTAATTACCCTGCTGCGAAAGCGGCGGCTGGAACGCTTTAATATCCAGTTGACCGGAGCCCTCACGGGCATGAGTAACGCCCTGCGCGCCGGTTTCAGTATCCAGCAATCTTTCGAATCGGTTGTCCAGGAGGGACAAAATCCCATCTCCCAGGAATTTGGCGTATTCCTCCAGCAATGCCGGGTCGGGGTCAATTTTGATGACGCCATGCAGAACCTGGAAGAGCGTGTGGGGAGTGAGGATTTGACCTTGATGGTGCGGGCAATCGAGATTGCCCGGCAGACCGGGGGCAACCTGACCGAAGTGTTCGATCAGATCGCATCCACCATTCGCGAGCGCACGCGGGTCGAGGGCCGGATTCGCGCCCTGACCGCCATGGGGCGCCTGCAGGGCCTGGTCGTTGGCCTGATCCCTGTTTTTCTGCTCTTTGTCATGACCCTGCTCGATCCGACCATGATGATGAATTTTTATACCTCCGTTGCCGGGATCTCCATGCTGGTCCTGGTCGTGGTGATTGAGATCGTCGGCTTCCTGGTGATTCGAAAGATTGTGAATATCGATGTCTGACCTGCTGAATACGGATTACCGGGCGGTGCACGCCCTTATCGCCGGTTGCTGGGGACTGTGCGCAGGTGTTGTTTCCTGGTATGTGGGCCTGGCTGCGGTCGAGATGACCTACGTGACACTGGCGGACGGGCAGCAACAGATGCGACGCTTGCCTCTTCTTTTTCGACTGCTCCTTCCGCTTACGCCAAATGTCAAATGTTACAATGGTCCGCGCACGGAACGCTTGAGGGAAACGGTCAGCCGGAAACTGGTTTCAGGCGGCTTCGACACCCTGCTCACGCCGCAGCAGTTTCTCGCGATGAAGATCCTGATGCCCTTCGTGCTTGGTCCCTTATTCATCTTCCTGATGTGGGGAGCCTTGCAGCAGGTTCCCGGGGCCTTCGGTGCGGGCCTGATGCAACGGCAGGGGGTCGTTTACCTGTTGATCATGCTCTTCTTTTATATCTATCCCATGCGCTGGCTCAAGCGGGTGGTGAAGACCCGTCATCGCATCATTGAACGCGCCTTGCCTTTCGTGCTCGACCTCTTGACCCTGTCGGTCGAGGCGGGGCTGGACTTCATGAGCTCGATTAAGCGGATTATCGATCGCCGGGAGATCGATGCCCTGAGCGAGGAAATGATTCGTATGTTCCGCGAGATGCAGGTTGGTCGCACGCGGAAGGAGGCCTTGAAAGATATGTCGGATCGTGTGGATAGCCCGGATATGCGATCGGTGGTCAATGCCCTGGTGCAGGCGGACGAGCTCGGCGTGAGTATCGGAAGTATCCTGCGGATCCAGTCCGACCAGATGCGTACCCGGCGTTTCCAGCGCGCGGAAAAGCTGGGCAACGAGGCGCCGGTTAAATTGCTCTTCCCACTGACCTGCTTCATCTTCCCTGCCGTGTTCATTGTGCTCCTCGGCCCGATCTTTATCGAGATGGCCAAGAAGGGCGGGTTGTGACCAGGACGTATAGCAATGTCTACCATGCGTAAAACGTTCGTTCTGCCGGGCCTGTATAGCGGGTCGATCGATCCATGGTTTGCAGATAGGCGTGAAAGATTTTTGAGCCCCGGGGGGAAAAGAGGTATGGAGCTCGATCTAGAAAAGAATTGAATCATCATACATTTTCCCCTTCTATCGAACCATTACGGACACATGAGCGATTACGAGTCACCACACCTGATTGTCGAGGACGGTGCTGACCGGGGACGAGAGATTGTCATCCCGGAAAGCGGTGCCCGGATGGGCCGAGCCCATGAGAATGACATCGTCCTGAATGATCCCTCGCTTTCGCGTTTCCAGTGCCGGCTATTTTTCAAGGACAACGATCTATGGGTAAGCGATCTGGGCAGTGCCAACGGCTCGCTGGTCAATGGCAAGGAGGTCCATGAGCAGGCCCTGGCTGTTGGGGATGAACTGATTATCGGGGAGACCTCCATCCGGGTGGTTCACAACACCTTGAACGGTGCTCCATCTGTGGCGGCTTCCGGCGCATCTGCCGCACCCGGGGTTGAAAAAATCCCCTCGGCCGAATCGGTAGACCAGGCGCAAAAAGGCAAGAAATCATCCCTCCCGTCATCGGTAAAGGAAATCGATCTCGGCTTGAAACGAAAAGTTAAAAAGGCCGTATTGCTTAGACACGGGGATGGCGCCGATGAGGACGACGGCGAGAAAGAGCCTCGGCACGTGCCCGCGGTTCTCTGGATGGTTGCCATCATCGCTATCCTTGCCGCAGCGGTTGCCGTCGTGGTCCGAGTGCTTAGCCCTTCCGGTGGTGGTCCCCCGAGGCAACCCGAGGGCGACAACCTGGCGATCTACTACGAGAAGGTACAGGCGAACCCGGATAACATCTTTCGTTACGAGATGCTTCTCGATAGCGGAAAATTAAAGGTGACCATCGATAACCTGGATACCGATCAACACCTGACGGAGGAGGGCGAGATCGATGACAAGGTGCTGGCCAGCCTGCGGTCCAGTATTCGTGATACCCGGTTCTTCGAGTTGAACGAGGAGTATGATGCCCTCGCGCCGAACACACATGACGTGAAAGATATCACGATCACCATGGGCCACCAGGTACACCGGTCGCGGGTGGTCAACCGGACCGATCCGGAAGTTTTTCTCAAGGTCCGGGAGCTGCTGGAGAATTTCGGCCAGACCCAGCTTGGACTGGTCGCCCTGGCCCTTCCACCGGAAAAGCTGCGCCAGTTTGCCGAGGAGGCCTACCAACTCGCCAACGACCTTTACGAGGCGAAGAACGTGCAGCACGATAATCTATGGACCTCCATGCGGGCGTACAAGGATGTGGAGATTCACTTGCGTACCCTGGATCCCAAGCCGGATTATTACGACGATGCGATCGTGAAGTACCGGACCTGCCGCACCGAGATCCAGGAGCGCTTCGAGAACAATCTCTACCAGGCCGACCGGGCGATTACCCTGCGGGACTGGGAGATGGCCGTGCGCTACCTGAAGATGATTCGGGCCCAGATCCCGGATCGTGGGGACGAGCGCAACGACAGTGCCCGGCAGAAACTCCTCGAGGCGGAACGGAATCTCGATCGATGAAAGGGCCTATGAAAATACGGGAATCGATGCTTCACTTGACCTATCCGCTCCTGCGTAGCGTTTTCTTGATGGCGGGCGTCTGCCTGCTCAGCGCCGGTTGCGACCAGGGGGCATCGTCCGGTTCGGCGGTTGGAACGGGACGGATCATGGTGACGACCACCCCGGAGGGTGCACGCATCCTGTGTAACGGGGAATCCCAGGGTGTTTCCCCGGTAGAGATCACCGGGCTCCTCGGGGGGCGTCATTTGATCGTGGTGGAAAAAGAGGAGTTCGTCGAGGTGCGCAAGACGGTGGAAATTAAAACCGGTCAGCGGGAAGGGGCCGAGTTCATCCTTGAAGCGGAGTTGGGTATGGCCCTCCTGCACTCGGAACCCCAGGGGGCTGAAGTGGAGCTCGACGGGGCCGCGCGCGGGGTGACCCCGTTACTTTTAACGGATCTCCCCATGGGGGAACACCGGGTGACCATGGAGTTCTCCGGATTTTCCCCGCGGGAAATCGTGATCAATACCGAGGATCGCCGACCGCAACGCTACCTCGTTTCCCTCGCCTCCGATTCGGGCAAGGTGACCTTTAATTCGACCCCATCGGGCGCGAGCGTTTTTATCGATGGCCGGAATGTCGGCAATACACCGGTGACCCAGGATCGTATTGCCAAAGGCTCACACGAGGTAGAATTTCGGATGGACGGTTTCGCTGACTACAAGGAGAGCCTGACGATCCAATCGGGTACCGTCGACACCATGAACGCCGTGCTCGACCCGAAACCAGGTAGCCTGCGCATCGTGACGATTCCTGACGGCGCCCGCGTATACGTCAACAACGAGTTTCGCGGCGAGGCCCCGATTGAATTGACGGACCTGGCCCCGGGCGACTACCGGGTGCGCACGGAAGTCGAGGGCTACGAGCCGGATGTAAAAACGGTTACGGTGCAGAATGGCCGGGAGACGATTGAGGAGTTTCGTTTCATTAAGAACAGCGGAACCCTGCAACTGAGTACGGTTCCCGCGGGCGTCCAGGTTTTCATTGATGGGAAGTCCCACGGGGACAGTAAGGCCCGCGGAGCGAACACCTTGTCTGAACCGATGCAGATCGACCTGCTGGCCCAGGGGGAGCATCAATTGCAGTTGGTGAAAAAGGGCTTCAGTTATCGCTCGCGCAAGTTTTTTATCCAGATGGACAAGATCACCACGCTTACCGAGAAGATGACCCGCTTATTCATTCCCGATTTTAGGATCAAGACCGGGGATGGTCCGGATGAGATGAGCGAAGGCGTCCTGATACAGAAACACCGGAATGGCGATATCACGATCGAGGTTGCCCCGGGGATTCGCCGGACGATCCCGAAGAGCAAGATCGTCGAGACGGAATTTATCCGGATCGGCAAAGCCATCCAGCCCTAGCTGCCTGCTTGCGCAAGCCTCTTCCACCTTCTATGCAGGTGGTTCTGCAATCACCAGGCGCTCCCCTATGGCGGGGCGTCCTTCCGGCAGGCTGCCGGGACCCAGCTCCAGCGTATGCTTCGCCCGCCCGCCGCCGGAGGCCGTGGTCCAGGGCCGGAGCTTGCGGTATACGCGGGTGACCCGAAGCTCCGCATCCAGGAACACGACGTCGAGGGCGGTCCGCATGAAGTACATATGGATCGATGCACAGTTCGCAAAGTACATGCCTTCCCCGTCCTCGATGGCGTCGCGTCCGAGCAGGCCCCTGCTGCGCTCAGCAAAGGTGCAGGCCTCCACCACCCGGTCGGCGACCAGGTCGCCGTCTTCAAATTCGATGCGCATAATGCGTCGTTTTCCCTTTTGCTGCACAGGTCCTGATATTAGATTGTAAACATAGCAGTGCTTCTTATGTTCGTCGTGTACATTTTCACATGAGTTTTTCCTTTCACAAGATCCGCGTGATCATCAATCCGAATTCGGGGCTGGGCTGGTCCCTTCCGGAATTGATCGAGGCCTTTGAAAGGACCTGGGACCAGGGCGATGTGGATCTGGCTTTCCAGATCAGCCAGAGCCCGGAGGACGGGCGCAATAAAGCAATCCGTGCCGTCCAGGATGGCGTTGATTGTGTTTTTGCGGTCGGTGGCGATGGGGTCGTCAATAGCCTGGGGAGCATCCTCACCGGGACGGCCACGACCCTGGGGGTGATTCCCACCGGGAGTGGGAACGGGTTTGCCCGACATTTTAACATCCCGCTCAACCCGGTCGAGGCGGTCGAGCGCCTTCGAGAAGGGGAACTAAGGGCGATCGATGTCGGTCGCGCAAACGGACACTTCTTTTGTGTAACCTGTGGGCTTGCCTGGGATGCCCAGATTCTTCGCTCCTTTGAAAAATCCCCCATCAGGGGTGTGCTTCCCTACGTCTTTGCCGGTGCGGTTGAGTTGTTGGACTATAAGCCCGAGCTCTTTCACTACCATATCGATGAGGGACCGGAGCAGGTCTTTGACAAGCCCCTGATCTTTACCATCGCCAACCTGAGCCAATACGGCGGCGGTGCCCGGATCGCCCCAAGCGCTTGTCCGGACGATGGTCGCATGGAACTGGTGGCGGTTTCCCGCAATGACATACACCAGGTCCTGCCGATGATGCACCAGCTGTTCCTGGGCGATGTTGACCGCCTGCCCGATGTCCATGTCCACCAGCTTCGACACCTGAAGGTGGTTCGTGAGCAGGATAGCCCGATCCAGGTTGATGGTGAATTGATCGAGGAACGTGCGACGGTCGAGATCGTGGTGATACCCGACGCATTGAAGGTGTTGACCCCGTGAAGATCGTTGTTCTCGATGGCTATACCCTGAATCCCGGAGACCTCAGCTGGGAGCCCTTGCAGGCCCTGGGGGATTGTGTCATTCGCGACCGTACGGCTCCCGGGGAGCTAAGCACGGCCTTGGCCGGTGCCACGATCGCCGTCACGAACAAAGCCCCGCTGAATGCCGGGACCCTGGAGCAGGCCCGTGACCTTCAACTCGTGGCCGTGACCGCTACCGGGTACAACGTGGTTGATGTCGCGGCTGCAGCAGAACGGGATATCCCCGTTAGCAATGTGCCCGCGTACAGCACCGCCTCCGTGGCCCAGACGGTCTTTGCCCATATCTTGAATATCACCCAGCGCATCGACCTCCACGCGGGGGCGGTGGCAGACGGCCGCTGGGCCTCCGCACCCGATTGGACCTTTTGGGACACCCCCCTGGTGGAACTCGAGGGCCTGACCCTGGGGATCATTGGTTTTGGGACGATCGGGCAATCGGTCGCCCGTATCGGGAAGGCCTTCGGGATGAAGATCCTGTCTACCCGCTCGCACTCTACCGAGGCGGAATTGCATGCCCTGCTGGCGGATAGCGATGTCATTTCCATCCACTGCCCCTTGACGGAGCGGACCGATGGATTGATCAACCGGGAGCGGCTGGCGCTGATGAAGCCCGGTGCCATCCTGATCAATACCAGCCGGGGGCCCCTGGTCGACGAGACCGCGCTTGCCGAGGCCTTGCAGTCGGGGCAGCTTGCCGGGGTCGGCCTGGATGTCTTGAGCGTGGAACCTCCCGCTCCGGATCATCCCCTGGTCGGCCTGGACCACTGTTTTATCTCCCCCCATATGGCCTGGGCCACCCGGGC
>JAPYUI010000035.1:0-2043 GCA_029936175.1 Kiritimatiellia bacterium | reverse complement strand
CGGAAGCTTTCAGGAAGCACTTTCCGTCCAATGGAAAATCTGCTTTAATCGACCCATGAAGCGCTTCGCTCTCCTATCCCTGATTGGCCTCCTCCCGTTCACGCTCTTCGCGGCCTCCATGCAGATCCAGGTCGCGAATAAAGCAGGGCAGCCCGCCGCCGCTTATCCTTTCAAGCTTTACGAAGTGGAGATCTTCGAAGGGGAGGAATTTGCTCTTGTACCCTTCCTGATCGACAAGCTGGATGCACAGGGACGCTACACGGTGAAGGATCTCAAGCCGGGAACCAAGTACGAGTTGGGCGTCGGCGGACGTGAAACCGGACGATTTGTCTTCAAGGATGGCGGGAGCTATAAGACAGAGCTCAGTTATATCGGTGCCGGTGACCACCTGCCCGACGAAGTCAGTTTCTACGATATGTCCCGGGATCGCCCGCTTACCTTTGGTGACCTGAAGGGCCCGATGATCTACCTCGAGTACTGGGCCGTCTGGTGAGGCAGTTGCCGCAAGCCTCTGGAGAGGCTTAACCAGCTTGCTCAGTCACCACCCGCTTCCTGGCGGGGTAAAGTGGCTTATTTCGCCGTCAGTATCGATACGGTGCGTGCGCGTGCAGCACGCGAAATAGCCCGCAGAAAGATCACGAATATTCATCACCTCTGGAGTGTTTCCCCCGACGGAACACAGGTTGGATACCAGTCGCCCGCGGCGCGTATCCTGGGCATGAAGCCCATACCCGAGTGCTACCTCATCGATCGCGATGGAAAAATCCTCTTTCGGGGACACCCGGACTTCTTCGAGGACGAGGTTGCCCCCTTGATCAACGCGCGGGTAAAGAACTGGTAATCGCCCTTTCCCCGGGCTGCTTAAACCGTACCGGCCTCAGGCGATGATGTCGTGCAGTACGTTCCCGTAGACGTCTGTCAGCCGGAACTTTCGCCCGGCATAGGTATAGGTTAGGCGCTCGTGATCCAGTCCCATCATATGGAGCATGGTTGCATGCAGGTCATGGAAATGCACCTTGTCCTCCACTGCGCGGATCCCGTGCTCGTCGGTGGCGCCGTAGTTCATGCCACCCTTGATGCCCCCGCCCGCCATCCAGAAGGAGAAGCCGGTACTGTTGTGGTCGCGGCCATCCGGTTTTTTCGCGTGCGGGGTGCGCCCGAATTCGCCTCCCCAGACGACAAGGGTATCCTCCAGCATGCCGCGCTGGTCCAGGTCGCGAAGCAGGGCGGCCAGCGGCTGATCGGTGGCTCCGCAGTTGCTTTCCAGCTTGGCTTTCAAGCCGCCGTGCTGGTCCCAATTCGCGTGCGTGATCTCGATAAAGCGTACGCCCGCCTCGGCAAAACGGCGGGCGAGCAGGCATTGCCGGCCAAAGTTGTCGGTCTTGCCTGTGCCGATACCGTACATGTCCAGGGTTGATTGACTTTCGTCGCTCGTATCCATGACCTCGGGCAGGGTTGCCTGCATGCGGTAGCCGAGTTCATAGGATTCGATAACCCCCTCGAGTTGAGCGTTGTGCGGCTTGCGTTGTTTCAGGTCCCGGTTCATGGATTGTACGAGGTCGAGTTGCCTGCGTTGTTGTGCCGGGTCGAGGCGTGCCTGCTTGAGGTTGCCCAGCTTGGCGTCCTTGAGCGAGCGGCCAAAATCGCCGATGCGCGTGCCCTGGTAAATGGCCGGCAGGAAGGCACTCCCATAATTCTGTGCGCCGCCCACCCGGGAAGGCGGGGCGATGGTGATGAAGCCGGGAAGGTTTTCGTTCGAGGTGCCGAGCCCGTAAAGCGCCCAGGCTCCGACCGATGGCCGCACAAACTGGAAACTCCCGGTGTGCAACTGGAGGAAGCATTCGGGGTGACTCGGCACGTCGGCATACATCCCGTTGATCAGGCAGAGACGATCGGCCTGCTTGGCCAGGTGCGGAAACAATTCAGAGATCCAGATCCCGCTCTCGCCCCGCTGCTTGAACGCCCAGGGCGAGGCCATGAGTTTGCGTTTGGTCCCCGGGGCGGTCTTGCCGTTGTCGCGCTTGAGCGCAGGCTTGTAGTCGA
>JAPYUI010000482.1 GCA_029936175.1 Kiritimatiellia bacterium | reverse complement strand
TTCAAATCCTTCTTGACACACGCACTCGCATGTAAGTGGGAATTCTCGCACTTAACCAATACCAGGTGGCGAGGAGGTAAAAAAGCACCCCTCCGGACCCCCGTTTTTCGACAAGAAAATCATTAAAAAATCGAAGATTTCCAAAAAATGTTAGGGATATTTTTTCAAATATTTTTGAAAAATCATAAATTTTGAAGATTTTTGTTAAAAAACATGGAATCGTTTTTGGAAATCTTCGAGGCTAGGCGGCATCCAAACGAGATTGGGAAACAGCGACCGCGAAGTCTCCAAAAATGTTCAAAAACTAAAAATATTGATCTTCGATTCTTGCATTTTTTGTTCATTTTCGATGATTTCTGTCGCTATCTTCCGACACGTTCTCCCGCTCTAAGCTGAGCAATTTCAGCTCAGTTTTCACACTTTTGGACGAGAAATCTATGATTTTGGGTTCGGTCCAAACACAAACTTTTCGTGTTTTTCTGGTTTTCCGAAAGTTTAATTTTTATGTTATGTTTCTGTAAGATTCATGATTTTGCCTTCATAATCAATGTGGAATGAACAGAAAACTCGACACTTTTTCTAGTTTTTAATCAATTTCCAAAAACGAAAAAACGGTCATTTTGAGGATCCAAATCTCCCAGATTTTGAGGGACCCCAAAACCCTGCTTTTTTCCGCCGATACTAGTCGAAGAAGGTAGTTGAGTTTCCTACTCGTTTTCAGCACAAAAATACTTAAATTTGTTCACATTTTCTCGATTTTTGTGTCAATATTTTTTGGAAAGTATGTGTTTTTTACTGGAAAATGAGTAAGTATTTTCTCGGCAAAATGCGTACCCTAGAGCAAAATATCAGATGGTGGAAAATATTCGAAAAATAGTTATTTTTCGGAAAACCAACAAAACAGAAAAGTTTGAATTAATCAAAAATATTGAAAAACGCATTTTTTCTTAGAAAAATTATGAAACTCAGATTTTGCCACCTGGTATTGGTTAGTAAATCACTTAGTTAGCTCTGATCGGTGAATTCAGATAGTTTGTGACCAGAACAAGCACTGCAAATCACTCCAGTCGTGTTGCTAACAGACATTACTTCTAGGACACTACCTGTAAGTAATCAAGGTGCCAGACAAATCGAGAATCCGGTCCAAAAAGTGTAGAATCGCGCAAATTTCAAATC
>JAPYUI010000481.1 GCA_029936175.1 Kiritimatiellia bacterium | reverse complement strand
TGGCGCGCAACCTGACCTATGTCGGGCGGGTACACGATGCGATTGACCTTGCAAAAAACATGGTCGAACTGCCCCGGCTGCCAAAGTTCAGTGCGGATGGCACCTGGAATCCACAAGGCAGCAGCCACGGTTACGGTGTCCGGCGACTCGAACAGGACCTGGTCACCTTTGAGTGCTGGGACGACATCATCGCCCTGGAGGCCCACGGTTATTTCGACTCCCTCGGACAGGATGCCGCAGATATAACGCGCCTTTTCCTGACCGGCCTCGCACACTTTGAAACCCGCCAGGCGGCCGAAGGACAGGCCCGCATTCGCAAGCTAAGAGTACTCCAGAGGCAGTTGCGCAAGCAGCGGATCGTCGCTGCGGACAAGGCGGAAGCAAAGGCAAAGGAAGAGAAGAAAAAAGCCGAGGAAATTGACCAGGCGATTAAGCAGGCCCTGGGCGATGCGCGCAAACTTATCGACCGGATCGACCAACGCATCGCGGAACTTGAACTGGTGCGCGACCTGCACGACGAAACCCGGGATGGGCTCGCACAACGTGTCAAGCAGCTTAAGGGCCTCAACAAGACCCGACGGGCTCAACTGTATTTCCGCGCGGGAGATTATGAACTCGCAGAGAAATCAGCAACTGATGCCGCGAGGGTAAAGAACCAGGTCGGCCCGATCGCGAACCGGGTCGACCTGCTCTACCGCATGGGCAAACGCAACGAGGCCATCGAGGCCTTCAGGAAACTACGCGAACAATCGAGCCATATCGACCTCGACCTGCCAGTCATGGATCGCCTGGCTTACCTCGCGCGTGAACTCGGCTGGCCGAAGGACTGGCGCATCCCGTACCAGGCGGCCGACGACGTCGGCGAGCGCCCCGAGCTCGACCAACTTGGGCCCTTCCGCTGGCACCCCTCCGGCGCACCCGACTGGGAGATGCCTAACCATGAAAACAAACCCGTTAAGTTGGGCGACTACCGCGGGAAACCGCTGGTGCTCATTTTTTACCTCGGCTCCGGATGTCGCCATTGCATTGAACAACTCGATGCCTTTATCCCGATGGCCGAGGTGTTTAACCAAGCAGGACTCCCTATCCTGGCAGTGAGCACCGAGGCACCCAGCGACCTTCACAAGACCGTGGAGAAGCTCCAGGTCGACGAGGTGCCCTTTCCCATTCTCTCGGA
>JAPYUI010000034.1:28792-31353 GCA_029936175.1 Kiritimatiellia bacterium | reverse complement strand
GGGTCTGCCTGGAGTGCTATATACGCTTCGTGAACCTTTACCGCCGAGTCGATCTTACCTTCCCGGGTGAGCGTCCTTGAAAGGGCCCCCAGGGTACCTGCATACTCGTCCGTCCAGGCAATGCGCGCCCGGGCCACGACCAGGGCATGTTGCCGCTCACGTTTTGCATAGATCTTCCGTAGGTGATCCAAGTCCGGGTAATCCTTGCTGACATCAGCCTCACCGGGTTTTCCATGATCTTCCAAGTGGACTTGTTCCGCCATCGCAGCCTGGAGTCGATCCAGGTCTCCTGCGCGTTTTGCGCGCTCGGCGAGTCCATCGACGGCTGAGGTATATTGTGCAAGGACCTTTTCAAGCTGAACATCTGCCTTCGCCTCCCACAATTGGTGGGATGTTTCGTAATGGGCCTGCAGGTCCTCCAGGTTGTCGAATTCCCCAGCAAGTGCGTATCCGGTGAGTCCCTGGACTAAAACCAGGAAGGCCATCGTGCCGTGGCTTGGGACTGCGACTATCATGGGGAAAACGTGCCCAAATCGAGTCCGGGAGTCAAGGTGAAGACTCCTCCACTGCTTGCGCTTCGCCCAGGTGCCGGTGGTGGGTCGACCGGATGGGGGTGCTTGCCGCATGGGGTATCCGCCAGCGATGTGACCTCGCGAAACGTCCTGTTTTCATGCGATTCTGCCGCTTGCGATGTTCCGCTTTTACATGGATGCCTGGATGTGGTCTATTGATGGGAACAGGAACCCGTATTATGAAATATCTATCCATTATCCTGCTCGTGTGGGGCCTGTCCAGTGTTTGCCATGCAGCGGATTCGGTTGTCCAGGCCTGGGAGCACGTGGTGCAGGTTGCGCCCGCATACACCGACCCGACCATCAACGAGCTCGATATCTTTGGAGATGGGCATGGTGGACTGGTGCTTGAGGTCGACGTAACGATCGTGGCGACTGCAACAAGCTCTGAATTCCTGCTCTGGATCGACCGGGACGGGCAGGAGATCTGGCGGAGCGAGGTTGTTGAAAACAACGGCTACCTGCTTCACGATCTGCGCCCGGGACGCATGCTGTTCAGGCAGTCACGGGTAATCGACCTCAACACGTATATCACGGCAGTGCAGACCGCCACCGGGGTGCTGGTCAATGCCTCGGCCCTTGCTGAACCCCAGGTAGACAACGGCCCCGTGAACCGGTTCCCGACCCGCTATTTCGATCCCGGGGGATTCTTCAAGCTCTCGGGTACAGCCAGCATCGCCCGCTTCGAGTACCTCGTCCAGGCCCCGGTCCTCGTCGCGCCCAGCAGTTTCGGCACCGACGGCAACAACTACATCCTGTCCTGGGCGAGCGTTCCTGGCCGGACGTACAAGGTTCAATCCACCCCTGACTTGGCGGCCCCGGCCTGGACGGATCGATCCGGCCTCCTCTCGGGAACCGGGGTGACGATGAGTTACGCGCAACCGGTTACCACGGGTGCGCTGTACTTCCGGGTGATCCAGGACTGAACCGGAGCGGGATGCTGACGAGTAGTGCTGCACGGTACACGCCCAGCCTGGTGGCCGGGCCTTAAGAAGGAGCGACCATGTTTGACGATATTACCCTGATTAAGGATCGCGCGACCGGGCGGGTTTCCTCGTGGGACACCCGTGGAAGGAATGCGGACTGCTGGTCCATCCCCGCGGGTGAATCCCGGGTCCTGGCGGATATCAATGGTCCGGGTCGCCTCACGCATATCTGGATGACCCAGCCGAGGCATTACCGGCACTGCCTGATCCGGATCACCTGGGACAACGCCGACCACCCGAGCGTCCTGTGCCCCCTGGGGGATTTCTTCGGCCTCGGGCATGGCCTCGTCGCCTCCTACCAGTCCCTGCTCTTCTCCGCCTCGACCCGTTTTCCCTACCAGTTTGAAAAAGGATGTGCCTTGAACTGCTATGTTCCGATGCCCTTCCGCGAGCGGGCCCTGATCGAGCTGGTCAACGAAAGCGATGAAGAACACTGGCAGTACTTCTATATCGACTACGAGACCGGAGAAGCCCCGCCCAGCCGGGCAGGGTTCTTTCACGCCGAATTCCGTCGGGCCAATCCCTTCCGTGGCTGGGGCCCGGAAATCGCATCAAACCGGGAAGGCTCGCACCTGGCCAATATCGCCAACAAGGAGCAGTTGGCCTGGGACAACAACTACGTCATCCTCGAAACCGAGGGGAGGGGACACTACATCGGCTGCAACCTCAGCGTGACGAATTTCCGCGGCGACTGGTGGGGTGAAGGCGATGACATGATCTGGATCGACGGCTACAAGTGGCCGCCGGACCTTCACGGAACCGGTTCCGAGGATTACCTCAACCAGGCCTGGGGCATGCAGGACAATGCCTTCCTGCGCAACGGAAGTTCAATTTTCGAGGGGCACACCCTGGAATCGTTTTCAATTACGCCCTGGGACACGGGCGGCTATCAAACCAGTTACGTGCATCACCTGGAGAACCCGGTACGGTTCAAGAAAACGATCAAGGTCACGATCGAGCACGGGCACGGGAATCACCTCGCGAATGAAATGGCTTCCACCGC
>JAPYUI010000034.1:24908-28692 GCA_029936175.1 Kiritimatiellia bacterium | reverse complement strand
GGTGCGGATCCACTAGCTGAGGACCTCGCCGACCACCGATAGCACCCGCTCGTGTAATGCTCCGTTGCTCACGATCACGCCCCGGTTGTCCTCGAGTTTCTGTCCCCGGCTGAAGTCGAGAGGCTTGCCATTGACATCGCTCACGCATCCGCCGGCTTCCTCGACCAGGATCACCCCCGCGGCATGGTCCCAGATCTTTTCCCGGTAACGATCATCCCTGGGCAGGCGGAGGTACAGGGTGGCTTCACCGCGGGCAACCGCGCCGTACTTGCACTGGCTGTCGATGCGAAGGGGCGGGGCCGTAATCCCCAGCCGCTCGGCAATGTCTTTTGATGCGCCATGGGCAGAATGCCCCGACTCGACCGACTCGCAAAAATTCGCCCGCTCGAAACCGTCCAGGTCCTGCACGCGGATCGCCTGTGCCTCGCCCTGCAGCGGGGTCGCCCAACTGCCCTGGCCCCTGGCGGCGGAAAAGATACAACCGGCTGTCCCGTCGGAGGCGGGCATGGCCGGGCAACCGAGCACGCCGAGCTGGACCTCACCGTTCTCGATCAGCGCAAGGGCGACCGCATACTGTTCGCCGCGGATATAGCCCTTGGTCCCATCGATCGGGTCCAGGGTCCAGAATCGGCCCTCGGGCCCGCCGCCGTGCCCGCCCCGGTCGATGGCCTCGATGATCGCTTCCGTATCCAGCTCGGGTAAAAACGGCTGTATGGCCCGGCTGATGCGATCCAGCAGTTCGGCACCCCCGGGTGCCCGGAGGTCGGCACTATCCTCCTCACCCACGATGGGGTCTAAGGGGAATGCGCGATGCAGGCAGGTGTTAATCGCGGCTTGGGCGGCAAAATCGGCAACCGTCACCGGGGAGGCGTCCGACTTGGTGACGGTATCGGACGGGGAAAGGGCGGACCGGACGCCCTGGCAGATCTGTATCGCGACCCGAACTGCGGCCTGGGCCAGGTCCATTTCTTTTTCCAAACTCATACTTGCAATTCCCCTTGACGGTCTATTGATTATCGGGTCGCTCAGGTGAATGATGGATAACGTGGCTTATTACAAGGTGATTTTACACTGTGACCAATATCGATAAACTTTTACGATTACAGGATACAGACAAGAATTTACTAAGACTCAAACGGGACGCCCGCACCTTACCTCGCAAACGGGAAGGCTTGGTCAGCAGGATCGAGCAACTGGAGGCGGCGCTCAAGGAAGCTCGCGACGGGCTACTCCATCAGCAATCCGCCATCAAGGAGCTGGAGCTGGATGTCGAGGCCACCAAGGACCGGGTAAACCGCTACAAGCGACAGCAGATGGAGGTCAAGGACAACGAAAGTTACCGTGCCCTGGAAACCGAAATCCGCGAAGCCATGCGATCTATCCGCATCGCCGAGGACAGCGAGCTCGAATTGATGCAGCAGCTCGAGGACGCCCAGAAGACCATTGACGTTCACGCCGCGAAGCTCAAGGAGGAGGAAGACGGGATCCAATCGGACATCGTCGATATCGACAGGCGGATCAAGGAGGTCGAGGGTCAAATTTCCGGGGTTGAAAGCGATCGCACCGAACTCACCGACGGCATCGACGATGCAATGTTGAAGTGTTACGAGGCCATTCTTAAGAACAAGGGGGACACCGCGCTCGTTCCAACCAATGCGGGGACCTGTGGCGGTTGTTACATGAAAATACCCACCCAGCTGGTTCACGACTCCAAGAATCCAGAGAAGATGACCCTTTGCAGTTATTGCGGTCGGCTGCTATACTTTGACCTGTAGGCGGAACGGCCTTCCAGGCGCCGTCAGAAATTTTATTTTGCCGTTGGTGATCGATCGCTCCGGTACGTGTATCGGAGAGGAAAGTCCGGACTCCACAGGACGGGATGTCCCGTTGCAAAGCGGGAGACATTCTGACATAGCGGAATGGACGGAAAGTGCCACAGAAAATATACCGCCTCGATGGCCCTCGGGCGATCGCGGTAAGGTTGAAAAGGTGGGGTAAGAGCCCACCGGGTCCTTAGCGAGAGCGGGATCGCAGGGTAAACCCGATCCGGAGCAAGATCATATAGGGAACGAGAGGCGGTCCGTCTCATTTGAGTTCCGGGTAGATCGCATAGATACATGATCGATAAGGCACTTCGGTGCTGAACAAAATCCGGCTTATAGCCAACGGCAATTTTTTGAAGACAATGAAATCCTGGAGAAGAGACAATGAGCAGGTCACTGGCCCTGTATAGGCGGCGTGGCTACGGGTTGGCCGTGGTCGCCCTCACGACGGGTCTGTTCGGGTGGCTGTACACCCGGCTCCCGGCAAATCCCGCCGCAGCGGTGAGCGATGCATCGGCATACAAATGGCCGGACGTCCCGCGGGTCAAGGCCGGGTACTTCGCCGCCATCGCCCACCCGGTCGAGCCGGATGCGCCGGTCACGCCCCCATTTCTCCATTTGCGCCTTTCCGGGATCTTCATGACCTACGACCAGGTGGACAATGAAAACCGTGAACCGGTTAGAACGATCAAAGCCCTGCTCGATGACCTGAAGGAGCGAACAACCCGGGTGGTGGGGGTAGGGGACCACTTTTCCGGATGCCTGGTAAAGCAGATCCTTCCGGATTCCATCGTCCTTGAGAGAAAGATGGAGGCGTTCACCCTCAATGTTGCGAGCGGGTCGATCGTCGCGGGATTCGTCGCACAGGCAGCACGAGACCCCGTCCCGGCTAAGCCGGCGACCTTTGAAGATATGCCCGCCCTCGCGACCAGTCGTTTTGGCAAGAAGATTGGCGAGAATCGCTGGGTTCTCCGGCGTGAGGCCTTGGAAGACTACTACGACGAGGTTAAGAACGATGCAGAGCGCCTGGCCGACCTATGGAAGAGCTTTACCACGAACCGGGATGCCGAGACCGATGAACCGCTGGGCTTTAATATAAATCCTGCCGGGGAACCGGACTTCTGGGCCGCGCTGGGCCTGCAGGATGGGGATGTCATGCGGAAGGTCAATTCCATGAACATGATCAACCAGCGCCGCGGGGAATTCATGCTGAAAGAATTTTTCCAGCACAAGCTCAGTGCGGTTGTCCTCGATGTCGTTCGCGAGGGCAAAGAGGAAAAATTGATCTATATCATCCGTTGAAGCGACGCGGTCGCCAGGTTCTCCGCGAATCGATCCGGCTTGTGACGGGATTCCCGGGATGCCTTGGCGGGGAACGAATCACGTTCGGGTTATAAAGCCCTGCTCCGGGAAAAAGTAGATCGCCTCGATCTCCAACCCGGATGCAACCACTCGCTGCAAGTCCCGCACTCCATCGATAAGGAAACGCTTTTCGCACTCCCTGCCGCTTCGTTTGCGCAAGTGGAGCAGCTCTTTAACCCTCGTATTTTCGTCCCGGTGATTCCGATGGGTAATTGATCTCTGGTTTGCCTGGACGAAATTAGGATGTACAGGGTTTGAAATATATGTTTAATCGGGACAAGTTATGAAAGCTTTCTTTGCCATGCTGGGCTGGGTTCTCCCAATTCTTGTAGTGGGCGCAGCCCCGGCGGGCTTTGACCGCTACCAGGTCATTATCGACAAGGCCCCCTTTGGAACGCCCCCGGCACCGGTGGAGCCACTGGAGGTCCTCCACTTGCGCCTTTCCGGGACCTTCATGATCTACGAGCAGGTGGACGATGAAAACCCTAAACCTGTCGCGCCCAAGGCCCTGCTCGATGATCTGAAAGAGGGAACGCATCGGGTCGTGGGGGTAGGGGACCACTTTTCCGGATGCCTGGTAAAGCAGATCCTTCCGGATT
>JAPYUI010000034.1:20891-24808 GCA_029936175.1 Kiritimatiellia bacterium | reverse complement strand
TGGCTTCGCCCTTGCCTTTAGCCCTGGCTTCGCCCTTCGGCGCTCCCTTGGCTTTCCCTCTCATGGCTTCCTTTGTACGCGCCTTCCCCCGGCTTCTTCCCGAACCCTTGTTCTTCCCTGAACCCTTGGTTCTGGCCCTGCCGGTGCGCTTGTGCTGCTTGCCCTTCTTCCATTCACCTTCTTCCACCAGGGAGAAGTCCAGGCGGCGCATGCGCAAGTCCACGCTCACCAGTTCCACCTTCGCCGGTTGACCGATATGAAAGGTGCGCTTGGTCCGCGTGCCGACGGCATGGGTGCCGCCCGCATTCACCTCGAAGTAATCTCCGGCCAGCGCCTCGAAGGGGACCAGTCCGCGCATCAAGGTGGCTGTGACCTCGATCAACAGGCCCTTCGGCATGATCCCGGCAATAACGCCCGGCCAGGGGCCGGTTTCCCCTTTCCAGAGTAGATCGTTGTAGTACTGGACCATCTTGACCTGGATCGATACCCGCTCGGCCTGCTCCGCATTCTGCTCGCGCGTCGTCGTGTCCTGGGCGATCCCGGGCATATCCTCATGGGTGTAGGGGATGGCCGAGCGGGTCTCCAGGGCGTGCAGGATGCGGTGCACCACCAGGTCGGGATAGCGCCGTATCGGGGAGGTGAAGTGGCTGTAATGCTCAAAGCCCAGTCCGAAATGTTCGCGCCGGACAGCGGCATACTCCGCGCGCTTCATGTTGCGCAGAATCGTCAGGGATACCGGGTAGCGTAAATAGTCGGGGAGTTCACCGCTCAGTACGCGGTTGATGTCTTCGCGGCCTTCAATCGATTCGTCCAGGCCAAAGGCTTCCAGGTCGGCGTTCATCTTGAGCCACTGTTCTTCGCTGGGCTCTTCATGGATACGATACAGGCAGGGGGCCTTCGCCTTGCTGAGAATGATGGCCACCACCTGGTTGGCCAGCAGCATGCACTCCTCAATCAACTGGTTTGCCTCCTGCTGCTTGCGTTTCTCAACCCGCAGGACCTTGCCGGCTTCATCGAGCACGCATTTGACCTCGTCCGAATCCAGGTAGATAGAACCTTCTTTAAAGCGCTTCCTGCGCAGTGCCTTGGCCAGGGGTCGAATCCTGCGCAGGGCCTCCTGCACATCCTGGGGAATGCCCTTGTTCTCCCCGGAATCAAAGAAGTCCTGGGCTTGTTGGTAATGCATCCGGCAATTGGAATGAATGACGGACTTGTGCGTGTCGTAGTTTTGGATGCGCCCGCGCTTATCGAGTTCAACCATAACCGAGTGCGCGAGGCGGTCCTGGTTGGGCCGTAGGCTGCAAAGATTGTTGGTCAGGTTTTCCGGGAGCATGGTGATCACGCGATCCGCCAGGTAGGCGCTGGTTCCACGGATTCGCGCCTCGCGATCGATCGCGGACCCGATCGGGACGAAGTGGCTGACATCGGCAATGTGGATCCCCAGGCGCAGGTTTCCGTTCTTGAGGACCTCAACGGAAAGCGCGTCATCAAAGTCCTTGGCGTCAACCGGGTCTATGGTAAAGGTGACCACCTTGCGCAAATCCTTGCGCCGGCTGAATTCGTCCGTGGGAACCTCGGTCCACGCCTCCGCTTCACGGATGACCGACTTGGGGAATTCCTCCTCGAGATTATAGACGCGCAATACGGAAATCATGTCCACGCCAGGATCGTCGAAGGCCCCGAGATCCTCCTGGACCGTGCCGCTGAGTGGCGCGGCGGGGTAGGGCGGTTCTTCCAGCAGGGCAACCGCCTTGTGCTTTTTCTTGAAGCGCAGGCCGTCGGCGAAACCCGTCACCTTGACGTCTTCCAGTTTGGGGTCATCCGGTATCAACCAGGTCCCGTTGCCCTTCTTGACCAGCAGACCGGTTACCCGGTCGATACCGCGTTTCACTACGCGGTCGATCTGGCCTTCATGGGTCTTTTTGGGGTCCGGGTTCACTTTTGTAAAGACCCGCACGAGGACCGTGTCGCGATGTCGAGCGCTTCCCATCGCAGGTTTCGGAACGAAGATCTCCGGGAGATCAGGGTCTTCCGTGTTTACGAATCCAAAGCCCTGGGCATGAAGAAACAATTCCCCCCGGACCAGTTCGCCGTGGGCCGGGAGGGCGATCCGGTTCTTTTTCAGCAGGATGACCTTGCCGTCCAGTTCCAATGTACGAACCAGGCGTCGAAATGCTTTGCGATCCTGGGGGTTCAGGTTCAGGCGGTTAGCGAGATCCGCCCGGTGAACCGGGCGGTAATCCTTCGCCTCGAGAATGGACATGAGTTTGTCTTCGAGTGGGTCGGGCATGTGATTTTGCTTTGCTTTGCGCTTTGCAACGCGGGTTGGGTCGGTTTGTATGGCGAACCCTCCTATACTGTATGGTTTATGGCTAAAGAAAAATTAAAAGTCGCTTTTGTGTCTGCAGAAATCACGGGATTCGCCTCAACGGGCGGACTGGGTGACGTGGCAAGGGCCTTGCCGGAGGAACTCAAGCGGGGCGGCGTGGAAGCCATTCGGATCATGCCGCTGTACCGGACCGTACGCCAGGCGATTCCGGATATCAAACGAAACGGGATAGTTTTTTCGATCCCCATGGGCCAGGACACTTGGCGGGCCGAGGCCTGGGCCACGACGGGGAGGGGGGTCAAGACCTGGTTCATCAACAAGGAGGAATGCTTTGACCGCGAGGGCCTCTACGCCCTTGAGGACCGCCCATTTGACGATAATTTCGAGCGATTCCTGCTGTTTCAGAAAGCGGTGGTGGCCCTCCTTGACGCCTTGAAATTCAGGGCCGACATCGTCCATTGCAACGACTGGCACTGCGGTCTGCTTCCACTTCTACTGCGCTACGGGGTCGACGGATCCGGAAGGAAAAAAAGAGAAAAAGTTTTATTCTCGATCCACAACCTTGCCTACCAGGGATTGTTTCCGAGCCACAAGTTTGACCTCACCAATCTCCCTGGACATACCTTTACGCATCATCATATGGAGTTCTTCGGGCAGCTCAATTGCATGAAAACGGGTATCGCGGACAGCGACTGGGTGTCAACCGTGAGCGAGGCCTACGCTCGTGAAATCCAGACGCCGGCATTCGGGGCCGGGTTGGAGTCGCTTTTGCGGCATCGAGGGAAAAAGCTCACCGGCATCCTGAACGGGGTCGACTACCGTGAATGGAATCCCTCCAGGGATCCGCATATCCCGGCATCGTTTCGTTCCAATGCACTCGCAGGGAAAGAGACCTGCAAAAAAGCGCTGCTCAAGGAATTCGGGCTGAAGTACGATGCGGACACGCCCTTGATAGGCATGGTCAGCCGCATGACGGATCAAAAAGGCTTCGATGTCATGGCTGAAGCCATGCCGCGTTTGATGAGGCGTAACCTGCACCTGGTCATCCTGGGCAGCGGGGAAAAGAAGTACCAGGACCAGGCCCTCAACTGGGCGTCCAACTGGCCGGGTAGGGTCGCGGTAAAGATCGGTTTTGATATTGCGCTGGCCCACCGGATTGAGGCGGGAGGGGACTTTTTTCTCATGCCCAGCCGTTTTGAACCCTGTGGCTTGAACCAGCTGTACAGCCTTAAATACGGCACCATTCCCATCGTTAATGATACAGGCGGCCTTTCCGATAGTATTGTCGACATGGACCGGCCGAACGGCAACGGCTTCAAGATGACCGCCTACACGGCTAAAGCACTGGATGTGGCGGTCAAGCGCGCCCTGGATCTCCACCAACAGTCCGATGTGCTTAAGTGCGTACGGCAGGCTGCCATGCGTCAGGATTTCAGCTGGAAAAACAGTACCAAAACTTATTTGGGCCTCTACCGGAAGCTCCTAAAAAAACGAATCAGGTGATCTGCTCGCTATTCGATCCTTTTCGTTATTTTATTAGAGAATATCCATGCTTAACTTAACATAACATATATTATGCGACGTTATA
>JAPYUI010000034.1:16046-20791 GCA_029936175.1 Kiritimatiellia bacterium | reverse complement strand
TTTACCCCAATTTTACCCTGTTTATTGGGATTTCTCCATCCCGCAACGACCTGGTCGCGACCCAGGCCAAGGAAATCGCCGGTGGCAATAGAATGTCCCTGCTTGAGATCATCGTCCAGGACATGCCGGGTATAGCTCGAATCGTTCTTCTTTCGCAGGTAGACGACCAGTGCGGTGCCGTGCATGGGTTCAATAACCGCGAGGCCAAGGTGGCTGGGGTTGCTCATCATACGGACTTCCCCCACCCCATTATTCATCCCCGGCAGCTTGAGCAGGCCCTGTTTCGGATGGATCTCTTTCACCCCTTCCTTGCCTCCCACCAGCACCCGGTCTCCAAGGTGATCGAAATTATGGGTCATGTGAAGGGTGTCATCCAGTATCCTGACACCAACCTGGCCTTTCCCTGTGGCCGGGATTGTATAGGCCGTTATGTTTACGCCCTTGCCTGCGCCACCCTTGTTCCCTTCGCCGTGGAGCGGAAGCACCACCAGGTTCCAGGTGTCACCCATCTTCACCCAGCGCATACGGTGCGTCGTCGGGTCATGCGGTAGTGCCATCGCTTTCCATGGCTTGGACAAGTCTTCCGGGCGAAGCAGGTAGTGTACGCTTCCGCTCTGTTTTCGATCGGTGGTGTTCCCCGGGTTCCACTGGGCACCCACGGCAATTTCGACCTTGCCGTCCCCATCAATATCCTCCGCGGCAATGCAGACATTGTCCTTGAACGTAAGGTTTTCAAGAATCAGGTGCTCGGTCCATTCCGGGTTGCGGTACCAGACAAACTTTTTCTTGTCGGCGAGGAGGATATCCGGTTTTCCGTCCCCGTCGACATCACCGATGGCTACACCGTAGCCGATGGCGACCTGGTCATCGATGATCTGGGCTTCGAAGGTGGGATCCGCTTGCAGCGCGATCGGAACCATAATGATGAGTAGGTATTTTTTCATGTACTGCTCCTTCAAGCTAAGGTCTCATTTTCAACAGATTCACGGTGGATGGTGTGGTGATCATCTCCGGATACTCCGCACGCGGTGATTCTCTGTGTCGCCAATGTATACCACACCATTCGTATCCACACAAAGCCCATGCGGGCGCCCCAGTTTTGCGGTCGGCCCGGGAATCCCATCCCCGTTGAATCCGCGGCCCCGGGGGCCAAAGCCTGCGATGCTGGAAATAAGCCCGCTTTGCCGGTCGATCATGCGGATTGCTTGATTTTCGGTGTCGACCACGAAGATATTTCCCTTCGGGCCGATCGCAATGCCTTTGGGACCGTTCATGGTTGATGCCTTGGCTGGCCCTCCATCGCCGCTGAAACCTTTCTTTCCCGTACCGGCCACGTGCCGGTAGCGGTTGGTGTCGAGGTCGATACGCCAAACTGAATGGCCGCCGCGCAAGGCCAGCCAGAGCGTTCGTCCCTCAATAAACAGGGCGCGGGGTCCTTTCCATTTCACCCGCTGAACGGGGCCTTCCACGCCCGGTCGAGTATTGCCGCCACCCGAATAGGTTTCTATGGTGCCGTCTTTCAGGTGGATGCGCCGGATTCGGTTGTTGCCGATGTCCGCGACGTAGAGGTCCTGATTATGTTCGTCAAGGGCTATGCTATGCGGGCGATCGAATTGTGCTTGTGCCGCCGGGCCCCCGTCCCCGCCGTCGCCCTTGGTGCCGGTCCCCGCGACCGTGGAGATCCGCCCTGCGGGGTCCACTTTTCGAACCAGGTGATTCATCATCTCGACAAAGTACATGTTGCCTTGGGAGTCAAAGCGCACCTCGTAGGGCTCAAAGAGCCGGGCCTTTGTCGCCGGGCCGCCGTCCCCGTCATAGCCCTGCACACCCGCCGTTCCCGCGACAACAAGCCGTTGGCCGGTTTTGCGGTCGAGCCGGGAAATCACGTGGCGGCCGACCTCGGTGATGTAAAGGGCTTCGTCCGGTCCGACCACGACCCCGAAGGGGCTGCGGACTTCATCGCTCACCGAGTCTATCGTCCATTCAGCGGCTGCAGCCGACACCAGGAGTATCAGGTATAGCGGGAGTGCATGTTTCATCGCGGGTAAAACTCCCGGTGTTTACCCAGGAGGCGCTTCAATTCCTCGATGGGTGTGGGATGATCATCCACCCGGATGTCGATATACCGGTCGTTCAACCCTGCATATCCCCCACCCTTCTTGACGACCAGCAGCACGGCCGATTGGCGGCCGCGCTTGTCACCACCGGCGAGCTGCCCCGCAACCAAGGCTGCAAGCATACGATCCGCCAGGCACCCTTTCCCGGAAAGAAAGGCTTTTTCCATCTCCTTAACGACGGCCTCGCCGGCGAGGATGTTGCCTTGCACGCAGAAATTCGTGCCCACGATATGTCCGGCCCAGGCCTTGCAGCCATCGCCGGTGAAGGCGGCGGCCTGCCCGGATCCATCCACGATCCCCAGCTGGCGGAGGGGTGCGTGGGTGTCCGTTCCGGTCAGCGTGAGCAGGGTTTCCCGGGCGGATTTGCCCGATTCCATCTGGGCCAGTCCGCGGGGTCCGTAGGTCGTATTGGCAAAGGACTGGGTCGCGATGGCCCCTACCCCGGCCTTTGCATAGGGCACGACGCTGCCCACCGCGAAAAACTTGCTCTGAACCGCCACACCGAGTGCCTGGGTATCCGGGTCAAAGGCGACGATGGAGAAGGTGGCGACCGGTACTTCCGCTTCTTCAGCGGCAAGCAGCGTGCCGCAACCCGGCAGCAAGCCCGCCAACACGAAAACCTTTATCATCTCATGCATATAAGCTCCGCTTCGACCCGGGTATACCAGTCCACCGGGAGAATGCGAGTCCGTTCACCGGGTCTCGAAAGCCATGCGGACACCACCTGGCAGCATCGACCTTCAGCCGGGCGGGTCCACCCAAGCGCCCCGCTCTTCCCGAAGGGCCCCGGGTGGAATGGCCGTCTTTTCCATTCGACGCCCCCCGCGCTTCTGTCATACTTCCTCGCATGGGAAAGCGCCTTATCCTGGCAGGCATCTGCGGACTGCTACTGACATCCGGTTGGGCGGAGGATATTCACTGGGCGGCCCGCAAGAACAACATTACGGAGATCAAGAAGCTGCTCAAGCGGAGTCCGGGACTGGTGCATGAGCGGGATATCCGGCAAGGGCTCACGCCCCTTCATTTCGCTGCCGAGCACGGCTCGCTCAGTAGCGCGGAAATTCTGGTCGCGCATAAAGCCGATGTAAATGCAGCGGGTAAAAAAGACGGCCGGACGCCGCTTCACCTCGCGGCGGCGGGCGGGCAGGCTGAACTGGTGTCCTTCCTGCTGGGCCACGGGGCCGGGAAGCAGGTGAAGGACCGGGAAGGCAGGACCCCCATCGATCTTGCTGCGCACGCCAATCATGCAAAGGTCCTGCAACTGCTGCTGACGAGCGAAGACGCCGCCGGGTTGGCCCTCTATGCATCGGTGGGTGACCTGGCATCGGTAAATCGCCTGCTGGCGAAGGAGGTGGATGTTAATGAGCCCGACAAGGGCAACAACACCCCCTTGATTCTCGCCGCCCGGAACGGCCACGTGGAGGTGGTCAGGACCCTGTTGATCAACAAGGCGGAGGTGAACCATATCAACCACGAAAAAATCGGGGCCCTTCAATACGCGGTCGAGAGCGATGATGCAAACCTGGTCAAACTGATGCTCGCTGGCGGTGCCGATGTCGCGGTGCGCAATGAAATCGACCAGGGCCTGCTGCACCTGGCCCTCTCGCACGCGGTTGCGGAAGTGCTTATCGCCGTGGGCGCCGACCCCAACCTGAAAGATGCCGAGGGGATGACGCCCCTGCACCATGCAACCATCCTTGGCGACCTGGCCCTCCTGCGCCTGCTGGTGGAGTTCGATGCGGATGTGAACAGCCCGGATAACGGGGGGTTGACCCCTCTGCATCTCGCAGCCCGATACGACCACGCGGAAATTGCAGGGTATCTGCTTAAGCAAGGGGCCGATCCGAACCGGTTCACGCACCAGGGCGACCGTCCGCTGCACACCTGTTCCAAGTCCCGCAAGCACCCCCGCATGGTGGCAGGCCTACTGGTCAGGGCCGGTGCCGAGTTGAACGCGAAAAACAAGGCCGGCCAAACCCCGCTGGACCTGGAAGAGGCGTCGATCGAGCAATATATCGGGATTGGCCTGGATGCTGTCTTTCTCGAACGGGTACACCAGACCGCCAATTTGTACCTCAAGCACGGCGGCAAGAATGGAAAGTCCCTCAGGGACTAGGTGCACCGGATCGTCCCGATAATCGCGGAAAATGCCCGATGTCCTGTTGTCGGCATTCAAACACGCGTACTACATCCGGTTGCTGGCTTGCCTCGGGCCTCTTTGAGCCGTACTATGGGACCCATGAAGGTTGTTCTCCTCGCACTGGCCATCCTGGCATTTTGCACCCCACGCATCGTTCTCGCTGAGGAAGTCGGGGCGGCGGAAATCAAACAGCTCAAGTACGATGAGCAACTCGCCCAGATTCTGGTCAGGCAAGAGGGCCGGATCAACGAGTTGATGGGGAAATACGGCAGGGAGCTGGATCGCATGAACACGATCTATCGCCAGGCGAGTAACCTCGAAGGGGTTCTCGCGGTCATGGCGGAGGTCGAGCGGGTTCAATCCGCACGTTCCATTTCAGCCGAGGAAATCAACCAGACCCATCCCGAACTCGCCAACCTGCAGCACAAGGTACTTGGGTACTACGTGGGAATACGCAAAGCAGAGGCCGAGAAGATTGTCCGGCTTGC
>JAPYUI010000034.1:0-15946 GCA_029936175.1 Kiritimatiellia bacterium | reverse complement strand
GACAGTATTGCTGCTGGCTCCAAGATCATCGCAACCGTGCAAAAGATCACCGAAGAAAAAACAACCAGCAGGTCGCGCGACAGCGAATACAGCACGCGTAACATCAAGAAAGCCTACATTCCAAGGCTCGTGTTCATGGCGGGCCCCAGTCACAATTTCAAGGACGCGACCATTCTTTTCGAGTATTTCACCCGCCAGGGGAATACGCGGAGCATCGTGAAAAGCGATCGGGCCCGAATTCCCATGCTCCAGTCGATGAAGTACATGGTGGCCGATGCGGAAGGCTATGCGAACGTAATCACCAAGAGCGAGGGCGTAGAGGAGTACGCCGGATCGCTTTCCCGCACCTCGGAAAAACCGGAATACTACGGGTTTATTGCCTCGATCTACGACCGCCAGGGCACCCTGATCTTTCAGCGCTGCACGAACAAGAGCCTGGCGGAGTTTGGCAAAAGCACACTGGAAATGCTTCGTTGATTCAGGGGGAGCTGCGCGCCGGGTTTTCGTACCAGAAGACACCCAGTTGATCGCGTTCTTCGCAGCACATCACGTCCAGGTCCCCATCCGCATCCAGGTCGAGGAGTTGCATGTGGTCGTACTTGAGTCCGATCGGTCCGCTGATATCGTGAAAGGCAAGGTCTGGGTAACTCAGCCAGAAAAGGCCAATCTTGGGGCGAGGGGCAGCTTCACAGGAGTAGAACAGGTCCATCTTCCCGTCGAGGTTGACGTCCCCTACCCTTATCGCTTTTGCGGTTCCTATTGGATGCGCGGACAGGTCATGGCGTTCGGTTTTCCATGCGCTTCGAACATCTTGTCCTTTTCGCAGGATGAGCAGGGTATTCGGTCGCGTAACCGTGAGTATTTCCACCTGCTGATCTCCATCGATATCCGCGACATCAAGAAACATGACCTCCAGACCATGGCCCCCGACCCGGTGGACCTGCCATTTAGCCATCGGCCTGCCCGGATTCTCCAGCCAAAGGACCCCGGAGCGAGACCTGTTCTTTCGGTCACTGACAACCACATCGAGATCCCCATCGCCATCCAGGTCAACGGGCTCCAGGGACATGATCCATCCCGCATCGTACAGTCGGATGAAGCTCCATTGTGCGGTGGCTCGTGGATCATCACCGGTTAAAAGCAAGCCCACGCTCGCTTGCTTACCCTTCGAGGCGACAATGAAATCCATGCCGGGTTTCCCATCCAGCTCCATCGGCAGGGCAAACATCCAGGACTGTTGTTGTTTCGTAACCGGTATGGCCTGCGTGGTCCAGGCGCTGGCATCCAGGTAACGGCCCGCTTCCTTTGGGGCCCAGTGAATATAGATGGTGCGGTTGCGGCCCTCGCAGCAGCTCAGGACGTCAAAGGCCCCATCGCGATCCACGTCGGCGAATACGGCATCTTCAGGGGACTGGACCTCGCCCACGGTAACCGCAGGCCAGGGTTTTTTCACCCGGGCCGTTCCGGGATTGATATATGCTCGAATCCGGTTGCCTTCTTCCCAACCGGTGGCCACGTCCGGCAGGCCGTCCCCGTTCACATCGGCCAGGCGAACCCCGTCCGCTCCTTTTGAAGTGTTGTCGATGGTGTGCAGGGCCCACTGTCCCCGCGCTAGCGGGAGTGTGCAGATGATACATAAGGCAATACTTGGCAGGCTTAACTGGTGCATGTGACCTTTCCTGATGCTTCGTTTCGAGCATACTGTGACGAATCCTCCGCAAGGGTCAAATTCTTCCTGATCCTGTCGTTCTTTACTTGGAATTCGGACCCAGTATGATGATCTCCACGACTTCTCGTGAAACCAAGCCGAATCAGTACCATGAAAAAACAGACGATCGCAATGGTATGTGCGCTCCTCGCCAGCTTGGCCACCGGCTGTGGAAAGGATGAGATCTCCCGGATGACCGTGAAGAAGGTCCAGCCAATCCTCGAGGAATCGCCTCCTGAAAAAGGTACCGCCCCTCAGGGTGGCATCGCGCCGTCCCAGGGACCGGCTGACCCACTGACCTACGAAAAACCGGACAGCTGGACCGATAAGGGTGCCAGCGGCATGCGTGCGGCCTCATTCATCGCCGGTCCGGCTGAGGCACGCGTACAGGTTTCAGCCATTCGACTCGGCGGAGTTGCAGGGGGATTGCTACCCAATGTCAACCGCTGGAGAGGCCAGATTGGCCTGGACCCGATTGTTCAGGATGAACTGAAATTGACCACGATCGCGTTGGCCTCCGGGTCGGCCAAGCTGGTGGAAATGGAATCTTCAGCAAAAGAGGACCAAGTCGCACAGGCCACGCTTGTCGCGATTGTTGAACAGGCTGGCAGCAGTTGGTTCTTCAAAATGACCGGGCCCAAGAATACGGTTTTCGCCGAGCGGGACCGCTTTGAACATTTCATGAAATCTGTACGATTTGCTCCCTGAACTTTACCGCACCTGACATGAATGAACCCCGAACACTCCCCGCCCCCCTTCGGGCACTCGCCTCGCTGCGACTTACCGTCACACTCCTGGGTCTCGGCATTTTCCTCACCCTGGCGGGGACACTGGCCCAGCGGGAAGCGGGGATCTGGTCCGTACTCGATGGATATTTCCGCACCGTGTACACCCTGATCCCCTTGCGGATTTTTTTCCCGTCGAGCATGCATGTTCCGGGGGTCTTCCCTTTTCCGGGTGGCTTCGCCATCGGTGGCCTGCTACTGGTCAACTTGGTGATTGCCCATGCTATCCGCTTTAAGGTGATCGCGACGGGCCGGAGCAAGGTGGTGGGAGTGGTGGTGACAGCCCTGGGCCTGGGCTTGCTGAGCCTGGTGATCCTCGGGTATTTCACCCAGGAGGTTTCCGCAACCGAAAACGCCGCCTTCTGGCGAGTATTATGGCGACTGATACATGGCGGGTTGGCGGCGGCGGTCTTGCTCGTCGGCTTTTATTTTCTCTTCGGGCGCCAGGCCGGAATCGTCCTCTTGCATTGCGGGGTTATGATCATGCTGCTCAGCGAGCTTATCACGGCCTTACATGCCCAGGAAGGGCAGATGCGCATCCAGGAGGGGGGGCAATCCAATTACGTCACCGACCTTCGATCGTCCGAACTGGTCTTCATCCGCGATGTCAATGCCGAGGAGGAGGAGATCGTTTCGATTCCCCAAAGCCTGCTCAAGGAGGGCGCAACGCTCTCCCATGAATATCTTCCCTGCCGGGTGGAGACGCTGAAATTCTTTGTGAATTCGGAGCTGACCCGCACCGTAGACCCCGGGGCTCCAGGGGGAAACCTCGCGACGAAGGGGCTCGGGCTGCGGGCGATTGCGACCCAACGCCCGGAAGTCAGCGGGGTCGACCCCAACCAGCGCGTCGACACGCCCTCGGTCTACATCAAGCTGAGTACCCAGCGTGGTGAAGTGATCGGCACGTACCTCTGCTCCACCGTGATCGCGGATCAATTTTCTGAAATCATTGAAATCGACGGGGTTGAATACGACCTGCGCTTGCGGCTCAAGCGAGTGTACAAGCCCTACGAAATCCACTTGGTTGAATTCCGGCATGACAAGTACATCGGGACGGAAACCCCCAGCAATTACTCGAGCGAGGTCCGACTGGTCGATCCCGATCGGCAGGTGGACCGCAAGATCAAGATCTGGATGAACAACCCCTTGCGGTACGGTGGGGAAACCTTCTATCAATCGTCCTTCATTGGCAGCACGATCACTGAGTTGCAAGTGGTGAAGAACCAGGGTTGGATGGGCCCCTACGTGGCCTGCATGGTCGTCTTCACGGGCTTGTCATACCATTTCCTCTTCAGCCTGGGCAAGTTCATGCGCCGGAGGTTGAAATCGTGAAAGCCCTGCAACGCTATCTCCCGCTCCTACTTGTCGCGATCTGTGCGTTGTGGATCGGCAGTAAATCGCGCATGCCGAAAGATGCGCCCGGCGCGATGAATCTCCAGGCCTTCGCACAATTGCCGGTCGTATATAAGGGACGCATCAAGCCGATCGACACGATCGCGCGAAACAGCCTGATTGTGGTCTCGGACAAGCAGACCTTCAGGGAAAGCCAACGTACGGGAAATCACGGATTGAAGAGCCGGGAAAACATCAAGCATCCGGCGATTGAGTGGTACCTGGACACGATCACGTCCAGCCCGGCGGCATTTTCCAACCAGGTCTTTCGTATTCCGAACCGCCAGGTCATCGACATGCTCGGACTCGACCCCGAGCGAAAACGATTCCGATATGCCTTCGGGGAGTTCGAGCCCCAGCTCCAGGCGATTGATGAAAATGCAAACCGGGCCATGCAGCTGGACGCGGGTGAACGGGATGTCTTTGACAGCCAGATCCTCGAACTGGCCCAGCGGGTGCATCTCTTTGTCCGGATGATCGAGGCCCACCGCTTTATCGACGCCCAGGACATGGATGGAATGCATGCGATGATCAACCGGTATCGCAGCTTTCAGAACCATCCCCTGCCCCACCTTATCCCCGCGCACGAGGACCAGGACTGGGAGACTTTTACCTGGAGCGGGATCATGCGGTTGACCCAGGAGGAGAATCCCTTCTATCGCCCCATGGCAATGATGCTTTATGCGTACGGCATGGGTGATGTCGAAGCCTTTAACCAGGCCCTTGTGGATTACCAGGCGGCCCTGAAGAAATCCCCCGCCGCCGCCGCGTTCACCCAGATCCACCCCGGAAAATTGAAGTACGAGTTGCAATTTAACCACCTGGCGCCCTTCTATACCTGCTCATTGCTGTATGTGCTGGCCTTTCTCATCTGCTGTTTCGGCATGTTGTTTGCCCCGACCCAGCTGAATCGCACCGCGTTTTATCTCCTGCTACTCGCCCTGGCTTTCCATACCTGGGCGCTCCTCTCACGAATTTACATTTCGGGTTACCCCCCGGTGACCAACCTGTACTCCTCGGCGATCTTCATCGGCTGGGGATGCGTGGTGATCGGCATAATTATCGAATCGCTTTTCAAGCTCGGCGTGGGCAACCTCCTGGCTGCGGTCGCGGGCTTCCTCACCCTGCTTATCGCACACTTTCTCTCCCTCGATGGGGACACCATGGAGGTCATGCAGGCCGTGCTTGATACGAAGTTCTGGCTTGCCACCCATGTGACAACGGTGACCCTGGGATACACCGCGACCTACTTTGCAGGTGGACTGGGTGTTCTCTACATCCTGTTTGGTGTGCTGGGACGCCGAATGGACCTCGCGCTCGAGCGAAACTTGACCCGGATGATCTACGGGGTTGTCTGCTTCGCCCTCCTGCTGAGTTTCACCGGGACGGTGCTGGGCGGCTTATGGGCCGACGATTCCTGGGGTCGGTTCTGGGGTTGGGACCCCAAGGAGAATGGTGCACTGATCATTGTCTTGTGGAACGCCCTTATTTTGCATGCCCGTTGGGGTGCCATGGTGCAGTCCCGGGGGATCGCGGTTATGGCGGTGTTCGGGAACATCGTGACCAGTTGGTCCTGGTTCGGGGTGAATCAACTGGGGATCGGCCTGCACAGCTACGGATTCACCAATAGCGCTGCTTTCTGGCTGATTGTCTTTGCCGCCTCGCAGCTGGTGGTCATGGGCCTGGGGCTAACCCCGCGCAGCTGGTGGCGGAGTTACAGGCAAAATCCGCAAATGGCCGGGAGCTGAGTCCCACCCGGTCGAGAGCCGGACCTCTGCGGTTCGTCCGAAGCAGGCGAACAGCACAAAATATGCAGGAATAGGGACACAAAAAAAAGGGAAGAGTGTTGCATGTCAAGGAGGTTAGGGGTGAGGAACCCCATGGGAAAACATACAACAACTCTTCCACTATATGTATACACGCCAAATCACACCTTTCAAATTTTGTTGTGATTATAAATGCACTTTGCATCACTTGTTGATAAGTTCCGTCGTGTCGGCATGGCCGAAAAGGTAAAGTTTAACCGCCTATTTGTTATGAAGCTCATGTACCATTCAGCCTGTCTGCTCGCCTTCGCAGTTCTTATTTCTTCTTGTTATAGACCGGACGAAATAACGGTTGAAGTTTCCATCCCCCAACTGGCCGGACAAGCCGATGCGGATGTAATCGAACGTGCCCTGACGGAAAAAAACGGAACAAATATGGAAATGGTCAAGACCGTCTCTTTTGATTTTGATAAGCGCCTTGTGAGGGTGACCTATAACGCGAAGTTGACTGCATTAAAGAACATCCAACACGCGATTGCCGGGGCAGGCTTCCAGGCCGACCATATTCCCCCGCTCCCGGGTTCGGCATCCAAGCGGCTTCCTCCGGCTCAAGGCTTGCAGAATCCCGGAAAATCAGTGAACGCGCCTGCCCCACCAAATACGGGGAAATAAGCCCATGGACCCTGCGGTTGAGCAGTTTCTAGATTACATCCTCCTGGAGCGCGGTCTCAGCCCACTCACGCGCGAAGCCTACGCAAACGACCTCAAGACCTTCACCCGCTTTTGCGCTGAACGCGGGAAATGCGAGGCCGCCAAGGTCAAGCGCAAGGACGTGATGGACTTCCTTATGGCCGGAAAAGCTGCCGGCTGCCAGAGCAGCACCCTCTCCCGGCGGCTCGTCGCGGTCAAGGTCTTCTTCCGGTACCTTCAAAACGAGGGCCTGTTGGTCGAGAATGTCACGGAAACGATGGAGTCACCAAAACTCTGGAATATCCTCCCGGACTGCCTGAATGAAAATGAAGTTGAGCGCTTGCTGGATCAGCCGTCTAAACGGACGAGCCAGGGGTTACGTGATGGAGCGATCCTGGAAATTCTTTACGGGTGTGGACTGCGCGCTTCCGAAGTCACGAACTTGAAACTGCGCGATCTTCACCTGGAAAGCGGCACCTTGCGTTGCATGGGAAAGGGGCGCAAGGAACGGGTCGTCCCCATGGGCCAGCAGGCGGTCGAGCGACTGGAGCATTATCGGGACGCCGTGCGACCCTGCTTCAAGCCAGCAGCCGAAGAAGCCGCTCTGTTTCTTAATCGTTTCGGCCACAACCTGTCGCGCCAGGCCCTGTGGGCCATGATTAAAAAATATGCCCTGACGGCGGGCATCACCAAGTCGATTTCTCCACACACGCTCCGCCACAGCTTCGCCACCCATCTTTTATCACATGGCGCGCCGCTCCGTGTTATCCAGGAAATGCTGGGCCATGCGGACATTGCCACCACGCAGGTCTATACACATGTCGATACAGACCGTATAAAAGCCATTCACAAGCAGTTTCACCCCCGGGCATGATTTCAAGGAATCCATACAAGGCACTGGAAAAGAACTTGGGCTACCGGTTCAAAAATAAGTCCTTTCTGAAAATCGCCCTGACCCATCCCTCCTTCAGCAACGAATATCCACAGGGTGAAGTCGAAGATAATCAACGCCTGGAATTTCTTGGCGATGCCGTGCTCGGCTACATGTGTGCCAGCCACCTCTTTAAACGCTTCCCGGGATTTCGGGAGGGGCGCCTGACCAAGACCCGTGCCAGCATGGCGAACAGTGAAATACTCGCCACGATCGGCGCATCCCTGGAACTCGGAGAATTTTTGTTACTGGGCAAAGGCGAAAAGAACATGGGCGGAAACCAACGGGGCTCCAACATTACGGATGCTCTCGAAGCGATCATCGGTGCCGCCTACCTCGACGGCGGGATAAAGGCTTCCTGGAAGATCTTTAGCCGGCTGTTCTTTCCCCATATCGAGCGCTTGATTTCTGTCCAGCCCCTGGAAAACCCAAAGGGTACGTTACAGGAACACGCCCAGCAAAACTGGAAAGTAAGTCCGGCCTATCGGATCACCGAGGAATCCGGGCCGCCACACGACCGCGCGTACACAGCCGAAGTCGTCATCAACAACGAAGTTGCGGGCATTGGAAGGGGGGCCAGCAAACAGACGGCCGAAAAGGATGCGGCCCTGAACGCGCTGGTCGCACTTGATATCGAGGCCTGAACGAGCAGTCCCCCATGTGTGCCGGTATTTTACCTCTTGAAAAAGCGGGTCGCCGCGTCTAGGTTCCCCTCCTTTCCGCAGCATGTAACGATTCACAGGAGAACACATCATGGTGAAAACAGTTTCCACAATGCTTGAACTGGGCACCGAGGCCCCCGATTTCGAACTCATTGACGTGGTCAGCGGTAATCGGGTCACGCGGGGTGATTTTGGCGGTCGCAAAGGCCTGTTGGCCATGTTTATCTGTGCCCACTGCCCCTACGTGAAACACATGGAGGCGGCCTTGGCCGCGCTGGGAACAGATTACCTCGGCCTGGGTCTTGGCTTGGTGGCTTTTTCCTCCAACGATGTGGGGCATTATCCGGAGGACGCACCCGACAAGCTGCGGGAACAGGCGACCAACTGCGGGTTCAATTTCCCCTACTTGTACGATGAACACCAGCACGTGGCTAAAGCCTATACCGCGGCCTGTACCCCTGACTTTTTCCTTTTCGATGCCGACTTCAGCCTGGTCTATCGCGGGCAGCTGGATGATAGCCGTCCGGATACCGATATTCCGGTCACCGGTGAGGATCTACGCAAGGCCATAGACCAAGTCCTGGCTGGCGAAGAACTGATTGACATGCAGAAGCCCAGCCTCGGCTGCAATATCAAGTGGATCCCCGGTGAAGAACCGGCCTACTTCGCCTGATAGCGCCGGCATGGAGCCCCCCTTATGAGTGAGCATCCAGCTTATACGCTGGTCGAAGCCCGGTACGTTAAGGAATTCGATACAGAGGCCCGGCACTACCGACACAAGAAAACGGATGCCCGCGTCCTGTCCATGGTCAACACGGACGACAACAAGGTCTTCGGAATCACCTTCAAGACGCCACCGGATGATTCGACCGGCGTCGCGCACATCCTTGAGCACTCCGTGCTTTGCGGGTCTCGAAAGTATCCAGTCAAGGAACCGTTCAAGGAGTTGATGAAGTCGTCGCTCAATACCTTCATGAATGCGATGACCTACTCGGATAAAACGGTATATCCGGTCGCTTCGCGCAACCTGAAAGATTTTTACAACCTCGTAGATGTCTACCTTGACGCGGTATTTTTCCCCAAACTGGGCAAGCATGTTTTCGAGCAGGAAGGCTGGCATTACGAACGGAAGAACGACCAGTTGAGCTATAAAGGGGTGGTGTACAACGAAATGAAGGGCGTGTATTCCTCCCCGGACAACCTGTTGTACGAGTACGCTCAGCAGAGCCTCTATCCGGATACGACCTATGGCTATGACAGCGGAGGCGATCCGGCACACATTGTCGATCTCAGTTACGAAGCTTTTGTGGACTTTCACAAGCGCCTGTACCATCCAGCGAACAGCCTGGTGTATTTTTACGGCGACGACGATCCCGGGGAACGACTGGAGCGCCTGGACGCCTATTTGGCTGAATTCGAGGCTGGTGAAGGTCCGCCGGTGATTCCCCTGCAACCCCGCTTTACGAAACCCTTAGCGCTTGAGCGGAGCTACGCAGGAAATGAAGATCTCTTCGTGACCACCAACTGGCTGCTCGGCTCATCAAACGATCTCCAGATGAATCTGTCGCTTAACCTGCTCGCGTTTATGCTGACCGGTTCGCCCGCTTCCCCGTTGCGCGTAGCCTTGATTGAAAGTGGCCTGGGCGAAGATCTCACTGGGGCAGGCCTGGAAGGGCAGATTCGGGAGATGTATTATTCCACCGGCCTCAAGGGCGTGTCCGAAGGGGATTCCGAACAGGTGCAGGCACTCATCGAGAAGACCCTGCGACAGATCTGCACGGATGGCTTTTCCCGGGAGATGATCGAGGCGGCCTTCAATACCATCGAGTTCAACCTTCGTGAGAACAACACCGGAAGCTATCCGCGTGGCTTGGTGCTGATGCTTCGGACACTGGTGACCTGGCTGCACGACGGAGATCCCATTACACCCCTGGAATTTGAGATCCAACTCCACCAGCTCCGCCTGGCCCAGGAAAAGGATCCGCGTTACTTTGAATCACTGATTCAAACCTGGTTGCTGGACAACCCGCACCAGACCCGGCTGGTCTTGCGCCCGGACCCTGCCCTGGGCAAGCAGGAGGCCGAAGCCGAGTCCCAACGCCTGGCAGCCGCTCACGATGCTTTTTCCAAAGCAGCCTTAACCGCGATCGAGGCGAACGCCCAGCACCTGGAAGACCTGCAACTGGCCCCGGACACGCCGGAGGCACTGGCAACCATGCCGAGCCTGCATCTTGTTGATGTGAAAAAGACCGTGGACCGGGTGCCACGCCAGATTGACCAACTGGCAAAGACCGATTTGATTCTTCACGAGCAGCCAACCAACGGCATCGTCTACCTCGACCTCGGTTTCAACCTGTTCACCCTGCCCGCACGGTTGGCCACACTGGCCCCCCTGTTTGCGCGGGCGATCACCGAGATGGGGACATCGGAGCAGTCGTATATCGAGTTAAATCAACGCATCGCATCAAAAACCGGCGGTGTTGAAGAGACTTTTTTCTCTTCCGACATCTTTGGCGCTACCGATACGGCGGCTTGGTTTTTTTTGCGATCCAAGGTCATGGCATCAAAACTGGACGACCTGCTCGGCATTCTCCACGATATCCTGCTCAAGCTGTCCCTTGATAATCGTGAACGTTTTCTCCACATCGTGCTGGAGGAGAAAGCCGGAGAAGAAAGCAATCTCATCCCGGGTGGTCACGGGATCGTGTCATCCCGTATGGGCGCGCGCTTCAGCCTGGCGGGTTGGATTAACGAACAAATGGACGGCGTGGCCTACCTGATATTCCTGCGGGAGCTTATTCAGCGGATCGAGAACGATTGGGAGGGCGTACGGGCGGACTTGTTAGATCTCCGCGATTGCCTGCTCAACCGTGCATATATGATTTGCAACCTCACCGCGACAAATCCAATCCTCGAGGTCACGCGGCCCAAGCTGGAGCGTTTCCTGGAAGCGCTTCCGTTCAATGCTGAAGCAAAACTTGAGACCTGGCCAAAGACCCCTTCCCCGCGCTTCGAAGGACTGGAGATTCCCGCGAAAGTCCAATACGTAGGGCGTTCAGTTGAATTGTTCAAGCTCGGCTACACCTACCACGGAAGTGCCATGGTCATTAATCGCCACCTTCGGAACAACTGGTTATGGGACCGGGTACGCGTTCTGGGCGGGGCATACGGATGCTTCTGCAGCATTGACCAGAAAAGCGGGGTCATGAATTTTGTTTCATACCGTGACCCCAATGTGGAAAGCACCCTGGATGTCTACGCGAATGCGGGTCGATTTCTGCTCGACGAACCCGTATCGGAGGAGGAGTTGGAACGCGGGATAATCGGCATGATGGGCGATCTGGACCCTTGTCAACTGCCCGATGCCAAGGGATACGGCAGCATGCTGCGCCACCTGAATGGACTTTCCGACGAGCGTCGACAGCGTGTCCGTGACGAGGTCATGTCCACCACGGCCGATGATTTTAAAGCCTTTGGTGAATTGCTCAATTTGGCCAGAAAACCCGAGCATGTGGTGATTCTTGGCCCTCAGAGTGGCTTGGCCAGGGCCTCCGCGCATATTGGCGAGGACCTGGATACGATCAAGCTCACCTGATGAAGACCCCGCTTGCACAGGCGCGGAAGGTCCGGTAGAATAGTTCCCATGAACTGCCTGCGGATCCTGCTTCTGTCGCTGCCCCTCCTGCTGCTCAGCGCGTGTAATGATAACGATTATCACGACAACACACCTCCCGAGGGTCAAGGTGGATTAATTGTGGTCAACGACCGCCCGGAAGGAATGCGGGTATTTCTCGATGGCGAAGCCCAGGCGGACGTGGGCGATTACGATGACCGGGCCTACAACTTGGAACCCGGGGTTCACCGGGTCATCCTGGATGCAAAACACTCTCGTGGCGCGTTTATTCAGGAAGTCGAGATTCTTGCCGGACGAAACGTTGTGTTGCTGGTTGAAGATTCCGGTCCGAACGATATTTTCGTCCGCGTGCAGCTGGATTAGGTGCGAACTCAACGCGGCTTGTAAGCCGGATTCGCTTGCGGAAGCTTCGCATCGACGTCCTTCAGATGTTTGAGCAATTGCCGGTCCATGGCCTGAACCTTCTCCGGCATCTCCGTAGCAAGGTCGCGGGCTTCGCTCAAATCGTCTTTCAAGTTGAACAGCGAATAGGCCGGGCCAACCCACCACCGGATCAACTTCCAGTCCCCTTCTCGGATGATGCTGTAGGGTCCCGGTGCATGTCGATAATGTGGAAAGTGCCAATAGAGTGAATCCCGACCGAGGGTTCCTCCCGTGAGCGCGGGCTTCAGATCCACCCCGTCAATCCTTCGGTCGGGGGGAAGCGCCACTCCTGCGGCCCCCATGATGGTGGGGAACCAGTCGACACCGCTGACCGGGACCTTGGAGCTTGTCCCGGGCTTGGTGATGCCAGGCCAGCTTACAATACAGGGCACACGAATGCCACCTTCAAAGGCATAACCCTTGCCAGAGCGCAGGGGCTTGTTGTTGGTCGGTCCGGACAGTCCGCCATTGTCCGAGGTAAAAATGAAGAGTGTATTTCCGGTCAAGGAGAGCTCATCCAGGGTATCCATGATCCGTCCCACCGCCTGGTCCATACTCTCAATCATGGCTGCATAGGCAGCATTCTTCTGGTGGGTCGTTGGTTTCGCCTTGTATTTACGGGTCAGTTCCTCGCGTGCCTGGATGGGTGTGTGCACCGCGTAATGGGCCATGTAGAGGAAGAACGGATCCTTGGCATGCTTGCGGATAAATCCCACGGCCTCGTCGGCCTCCCGATCGGTCAGGTACTCCCCCGCTCGTCGTCCCGGCAAATTGGGGATACCCGCCTGCAGCATGGGGTGCCGACCCTTGGGTTGATTGTAGGGGTCGAAATAGCTGGGCGGCTGCCCGTAGTCGCAACCACCAACATTGTAATCAAAGCCTTGCTTCTCAGGATACCATTCATCCGCACCCAGGTGCCATTTCCCGATATGACAGCTCAGGTACCCTTGTGGGTTTAACGCCTCGGCAATGGTAATTTCACTACTCTCCATCCACAGGGCGTTGTGAGGGACCAGGACCGCCTGCTTTCCTCCCCTGAAGCCCACGGGGTTCTTTTTGTCCGCGGGAATCCTGCCGCCCTGGAACCTTGAGCGTATCCAGTCGGTTACACCCAATCGAGCCGGCCACCGCCCGGTCATCACAGCCGCCCGACTCGGCGAACAGACGGCACAGGCCGCATATCCCTCCGTAAAGCGCATGCCACGAGAGGCCAGCTTATCCACGTTAGGGGTTTCATAATAGGTGCTACCCTGGCAGCCGAGATCCATCCAGCCGAGGTCATCCACCAAAACGAGGACCACGTTCACTGGGGCGGCTGGGATGGCAAGCAAGGGGACGAGGAAAAATCCATAAACGAACCGTTTCATGCCTGGAGGGTAAAGTATGCGACCGGGCATGACAATCTCGATCGCGCACCGGGTCTTGCGGCCCCTTCGGTCGGGCCTGCCGGGTGCTGACATCCGCATGGGAATGGGATTGCCGCACCAAGCCCGCCTCAGGGAAGGGATTGGGACGGGTCGTGGTCCAATGCCCGCCGCACGGAGAAAGCAAGTTCGCGCTTGGAATAGGGCTTTTTCAAGAGACCGAAAGCCTCCAGGCGAATCGCTTCCTTTACCCGGTCGGACTCGGAATATCCGCTGGCGATAATACAGGCCAGTCGCGGCCAACGAACGTGGATAACCCGGTAGGTGTCGAGCCCGTCAAATCCATCCTCCATCACCATGTCGAGCAGGACCAGGTCCACCTGTTGCTGGTGCAGGAAATCGATAGCAGCCTGGCCGTGAGGCACACAATAAACCTGGTAGCCCAGGCTGCTTAATAGCCGGGAAGCCAGTTTGAGTTGGGATGCATCGTCGTCGACAATGAGAACACGTTCCTGCCCAACCGGAATGATCTCGTCTGCTCCCGGTTCTTCAGCGGCAGCGAATACGGCGGGCAACTTGACCGTGAACTCGGTCCCCTCGCCGTGCGTCGATCGCACATCGACCAGGCCTCCGAGATCCTGGATGACGCTGTAGGCGACCGACAGTCCCAGGCCCACATTGCCGTGCCCGGGCGCATTCGTTGCGTAAGAAGGCTCAAAAAGCCGGTCCAGATGCTCCGGAGCAATGCCTTCACCCGTGTCACCTATCCGGCACTCAACAACCCCTTGGTCGTGATTCGCGTTCAAGACTTCCAAGCTGGGGTCATCCGCAAGGTAGGCAGTCGAAATGTTCAGCACCCCGCCTGAGGGCATCGCATCCAATGCATGGCTGCAGAGGTTCATCAATATTTTGTTGATGTGATGCTCGGACCCCATGACCAGTGGAGCGTCATCATCCAGATTCACCTGCATGGTGATATTTGATAAGTTTGAAAAGGGATTTTTGAAGCCCGGCGAGCACAGGAAGTCCCGGATGACCGCGCTCAGGCTGACCGGGTTAAATTCATAATGTCCTCGACGGGACATGGCGAGTAGATCTTGAATAATCGCGGTGGCCCGCTGCGCACTGTTTCCCATCTCCTGCACGTCGTTAAAATATTCATGGTCTTCCGCCATGGTTTCCAAAATGAGGCCGGGATAGGCAACCATGGGCCCCAAAATGTTGTTCAGGTCGTGAGCCACGCCCCCGGCCAACAGCCCAATGGACTCCATGCGTGCCGCACGTTCGAGTTGGGCGCGCAAATCCGCTTCCTGGATTTCCAGGCGCTTCTCTTCACTCAGGTCACGAACCGCCAGGGTAATGGAGATGCCGCTATGCTTGGCCGCCTGCGCATGTACTTTGATGGGAAAAACGTCTCCCGTGGTCTTTACCCCCTCCATCTCCAGCCAGTACGCCGTCGCTGTTCCGGTTCGAACGCTGCGTATCGTATCCTCGAAAAGCAGGCCGGAGCTTTCGGTCAACAAATCAATGAAGGGTGCCTTAACCGCGCTCGACTCGGAAAGTTTCCACATGGCCAAGGCCCGGCCGTTGGACATGAGGATTTCGCCCTCTTCGTCAAGGCCGAGGATCGCTTCACTGGCCGTGTCCAGCAGGGTCATGACATACGAGGCATTTTCATTCAGACTGGACTGGGCTCCCTTCAAATCATCCTGGGACTTCTGGATAGCATGGTAGGCTCCAGTCAATTCCTGGTGGGCGGCATGCAGGCGGGTTAGTTTCTTCATCAAGGGGCTGCGCCCAGCCAGCAGGCCCATCCGTTCATCATCCAGGAGGATCTTCGGCAACATGTTGCAGACCGACGGAAAGCCCTCCAGGCCCTCGTAATTATCGGCGGTTTCTTCAAAGGCTTTCGCATAGATAGCCACGGCCTGGGAATTGCCCATCAGCCGCTTAAGGTGCGTGAATAGAGAGGCATTGAAACCCTCCAGCCCGGTCACCCATTCCTGGTCACTGGTGGGCGCATTCTCCTGGCTCGTTGGCAAGGGAGGTGGCCAGGTTTTCTCCTGCGGCAAATCAATCAACCAGGTATCCAAGTTCTTTAGTGAAGCAGCCTGGAGTTGGCCCAGGGTGTAGGCGTTTGCGATGATGCGGAGCAGAAAGAAATGGCAGATCGTGAATTCCTGCCTGCTCTCGTCTTCAAAAAAGACGTTGAACGGAGGGCTGTTTTGCAACTTGGGATATTTCTCAAGTACGTATTCTCTCAAGCTCCGGAAAGTGATGTCGGTGCGCCCTGAGAACGTCACGAGGTAGGCTTCGTGCCGCAAATAACTTTTACCAAAAATACGCGCCTGCCGCTTCCATGGCCGTGCGAGGAATTCCTTCAGCATACGTTTCATCACATCGATGTTCGAGCTATTGCTGAACTGGGTCGTGATGGAACGCAGGCACGCACGACCCAGGCGAGCGCGTTCGCTTTCGCCCAGGCGTTTCGTTTTGCCGCCATTAAACATATTTGTAATGAACCCCATTAGCCATTGTTTCAATGTTTCCCGAACTCTTGCCGTTTGAACCAATCACGACGAAAAATGGCA
>JAPYUI010000033.1:28433-31463 GCA_029936175.1 Kiritimatiellia bacterium | reverse complement strand
TCGTACCAGTTAATCTTTCGCGTCAGGTACATGATGGTGGCGATCACCCCAAACAGTCCGATCGAGCCGATGAGCAGGGCGTAGTCCTGGCTGCGTAGCAAAATGTAGAGATACCCGTAAAGACCCGCGGTAATGACGCCGACGATAAAAGCTCTCCGGTTGCTGTTAAGGACAACCGTGGAATACACCCCGATGAGGCCCACGACCGCCGCACTGGCCAGGATATAGGCGGGGATGAACCCGATATGTTCAGCCAGGGATAACTCGAGCAGGTAAAACACGCACATCCCGGCCCCAAGCAGCAGGTACTGCAGGGGATGAATGCGAATGCCGCTGAGGATTTCGAAAAGCCAAAGGGTAACAAAGGACAACAAGAGGAAGAGGGCGGCGTACTTCACACTGCGCTGGCCCATGCGGTAGTTGTCGATGGGGACCAGGAACTTAACCCCGAACCGGGAGGCGTCGATTACCCCGTTGAAATCCGCACCGGTCTTCCACTGTTGCGGGTAGTTGCGGCCAAGAAAGGGGATGCTCCACTTCGCCGTGAATCCTTCCGTATTTATCGAGTGACTCGTCGGGAGCCAGTTGCCCTTGAAACTCGGGTCGGGCCAATCGGAGCTTAACGCGATGTTCGTCTCGCGGCCAAATGGCGTGAAGTACACGATACCGCTTCCGTTTAAAGTCATCGGGAAAGAGAAATCAAACGACTCACCTTCCAGTGCACCGTCAAGGGGCACATGGATTCCCGCCCTTTCCGCAATGGATTCGCCCGAACCCGGCCGAAAGCCGAGCGCATCACCATTCCAATCGAGAAGGGCCTGCTCGGTAATTCCCTTGGCGTCAGAAAGCCCCAGGGACAAGAAGGCCTGGCTCCACTGGATATCATCGGCGGCGGTCCCCCAGGCTGAAAAGTCCGGCCTGGCAAAGCGCCCGCTCACCTGGAGGGACAAGGTGTACAGGGGAACCTTAAAGATACCTCGATGGCGTATCTGGCTGGCGGTTGTCCCCGTGATATCCAGTGCCTCGGGTAAAAACGTGGCGTATCGGGTCTCGGTATGGGTAATGCGCTCCTCCCGGCCGCCGACGTTTTGCTTCTCGATCCGGTGGTACAGGTAGGGAACCGTAATCCACGGGCCCACCAGCGACTGGTCCCCACCCCAACTGCTGGTCACCTCACGAACGGCCTCGTCTCTAGCCTCTTCACGCTCCCAGATAACCCGACCAATCATCGCGATGGGTATCAGCAGCAACAGGATCAAAAACCCGATCAATAGGCCACGAAGAAGATGCGAATTGCGTATCCACTCCATGAGGTTCTGCAAGCCATTGTGGGTATCTGTATTCATTTTCCTTCTCCTTTTTGCTGCCCGGGCGGCCCCCCGATGGGGGCCGCCTGGTCATGCATGTTGTTTGTCATTATGCAAAATGCTTTGTCAGGTAACGTTGGGACGCGGTGGGGGATCACGTGATGTTGCATGGGACCGTTTCATTCAACAGCTGCTAACCGGGCCCGATAAGTGCTTTGAACGTACATAGCCTGCCGGAATCCTAGCCCTTGAGCTCCACCTCGTTCCAGTTGATCACCCCCTGGTTGCCGGCTTCCACGCCCAGCGAGCCCGCGGCATCGATCAACACGTCCTGCAGGACCTGGAGGTAATGTAAAAAGCCTTCGGTCCCCTCCGCGGTCAGCATCACGGTCGTCTGGGGCTTGGCATCGACGAAGCGTTTCCTTATTTTTACCGCCCCGGCCTCTTCCAGGGTCTTTAAATGGCGATTCAGGTTCCCATCGGTCAAGCTGCAGGCATCTTTCAACTCGCGAAACTTGAGCCCTTCCCGGTTCTTGATCAATTCGGAGAGAATCGCCAGGCGACCCCGCTCGTGAAAGAGCTTGTGCAGCTGCTCGTATGGATTCCCGGATGCGGAGGTGGTTTTCTTCTTCATGACATGCTCCGGCCGCGTTGGTGGTCCAGGAGGAGGATAAGCCCCCCGACCCATTCGCCGATGAAAAATACAATCCCCATCGGCCAGGGATTAAAAAAGGACAGGCGGTTGTACGCGAGGAAAAAGGTGCCGCAGAGAACGTAGAACAAGCCGACCCAGCCGGAATACCTCGGCAGGATATAGCGGGAGGCGATGATGGCGAGGCCGAACATGCTCATCCACACGCCGTAGAGCAGGAAATAGAATTCGTGCCGGACCAGGACGCAGGATATCAATCCCCCGACCAGCAGCGGGGGCATCGCCTCCAGGGCGGGTTTGAGTCGGCCCCAACGCCGCTTGACCAGTGGGTCATACATGAACCAGCGAACGAGCGCAAAATAGTTGAGCACCAGGCAGAACAGCATGAGACAGACCCAACCCTTGAGGTAGGTCATGTGATGGACCGGCATCGAGTCGAGCAGGTAGGCCGTGGCGAGAGCAGCCGCCCCGGAGATCATCCGGACCGGGCCGGAGTACCCCGCAAACTTCTGGCGGTGCAGCAGCATATCCTGCAGGCGTTTTACCTGGGAAAGGGCTTCGGATAGTGATCCCGTCATGATCTAAAGCTTTTAATGCCCAACAAAGGACTTTGCAATACAAAGTTTAAATTTTCTGCAGCCCGCTTTCCCTGTTCACTGGGGGCTTCCTTCGTGGGGTATCTCCGCGGGACCTCACCCGTTCATGTAGGGGTTAATGTCGCCGGTCACAGGCGGGCGACGGGATCCAGGTACCCGGCTTCCACGAGGGCCTCAGCGGCCCTTTTTCATCCCGCGACAAGCCCTTTCAGGCGTCCGGGGCACCTTGCGCCCCGCTGGCGTCCTCCTCCTCTTCCTCCCGCTCCTCGAAATCGAAGCAGGTGTCCGTCGCCTGCACCTCTTTCTTATGCCGGGCGCAGCGCTGGGTGAAGGGGTTCACGACGTAATGCACGCAATAGCGGCAAATGACCCGGTTCTCCCCCTCCGCAAAAAGATTGATCTCGGGCGATCGGTCTTCGTCGGTAAAGAGACCGGGCAGCTTGGGCTTTTCCAAAACCTCCTCCGCCTCCTCCCC
>JAPYUI010000033.1:23201-28333 GCA_029936175.1 Kiritimatiellia bacterium | reverse complement strand
CCCGGTTGATCAACTGGCACACGGATGCTTTCCCTCAGGTGGACGAAGGCAGCCTGCTCCCGTACGGGCTCGGCCGCAGTTACGGGGATAGCTGCCTGAACGACGGCGGGAGCGTCCTCGTCACCCGCCATATGGACCACCTGCTTGCCTTTGACCGGGAAAACGGCTTGCTCCGGTGCGAAGCCGGGCTCTCACTTGGCGATATCCTCCGCATCATCGTACCGCATGGCTGGTTCATCCCGGTCTCCCCCGGGACCAAGTTTGTGACCGTCGGCGGCGCGATCGCCAATGACATCCACGGCAAAAACCACCACCGCGCAGGCACCTTCGGCTGCCACGTAAACGCCTTCGAGCTCATGCGCTCCGACGGCTCGCGCAGGACCTGCTCGCCCACGGAGAATAACGACTGGTTTGCCGCCACCATCGGGGGTCTCGGGCTCACCGGGCTCATCACCTGGGCGGAATTCAGGTTGAAGAAAATCCACAATCCCTTCCTGGACGTAGAAACCATAAAGTTGCGCAATCTCGAGGATTTTTTCGCGGTCGATACCGACTCGGCCGACTCGTTTGAATACACCGTCTCCTGGGTCGATTGCCTGGCCCGGGGCGAGGCACTCGGACGCGGACATTACCTGCGCGGGAACCCCGCAGGACCGGAATGCGGCAAGACCGTGCCGAAGGAAAAGGGTCAGAAACCCTTTCCGGTGAATGCCCCGGGGTGGTTACTCAACCCGGCGATGGTAAAAGTCTTTAACGCCCTGTATTACGGTCGACAGTGTCGCGAGTGGGTACGCCGGGTCCAGCACTACGAACCCTTCTTTTATCCGCTGGATAGCATCCACCAATGGAACCGCATGTACGGCAAGCGGGGCTTTTACCAGTACCAGTGCGTCGTACCCTACGCCGACTCGAAGGACCACATTCGCGCCATATTCAAGGCGATCGCGGATTCCGGTGAAGGGAGCTTCCTCGCGGTACTGAAGGTGTTCGGGGACAAGCCCTCGCCGGGCCTGCTGTCCTTTCCCCGGCCCGGCGTGACCCTCGCGCTGGATTTCCCCAACAAGGAGGCGCCCACCCTCGACCTGATGAACCGCCTCGACGAGCACGTACTTGCGGGGAACGGGGCCGTATATCCCGCCAAGGATGCCCGCATGTCCGCTGCGAGCTTCCGTGCGTATTTTCCGGACTGGGAGGAATTGATTCCTTTCATCGACCCCCGATTCTCGTCTAGTTTCTGGCGACGGGTGAGTTGACCGCAGAAGGCCGGTAGTTACAGCGGCCCCTTGGAGCATAGGATCAAGCATATGAAAACCATTCTCATTATCGGTGCCACATCCGCCATCGCCCAGGAAACTGCCCGGGCCTACGCCAGGGACGGCGACAAACTCATCCTCGTCGCCCGTGACCCCGCCAGGTTGGACACCCTCTCCGAGGACCTCAAAAGCCGCGGGGCAGGCGAAACGCATACCATCGCCCTCGACGTCCTCGACACCGACCGGCATGGCGAAGTCATCGAGGAGGCCTGGAGCCGGAACAATGGCATCGATATCGCCCTCGTCGCCCACGGGACCCTGGGGGACCAGACCGGCGGCGAAAAGGACTACGCGCTCGCGGCCCGTGAATTCCAGACCAACTTCCTCAGCGTCGTCTCCCTGCTCACCCCCCTGGCCAACAAGATGCAGGAAAAAAAGGCCGGCACCATCGGCGTCATCTCCTCCGTCGCGGGTTTACGCGGACGCCAGAGTAACTACCTGTACGGCAGCGCCAAGGGTGGGTTGAACACCTACCTCCAGGGCCTCCGCAATCGACTCGCACATCACGGCGTCGCCGTGGTGACGCTGCTCCCCGGTTTCGTCGACACGCCCATGACGGCTGAGCTCCCCAAAAGCCCGCTCTTTGCCTCCGCGAAGACCGTCGGCCGGGGCGTTTACAAGGCACTGAACAAGCGGAAAAACGTGGTCTACCTCCCCTGGTTCTGGTGGGGCATTATGACCATCATCCGCTGTATTCCGGAGCCGGTATTCAAGAAGCTGAAGCTTTGAGGCACACCGGGCAGGGATCAGGCGCTGGGATCATAGAAAACTGCGTGGAGAACCAGGCCCTTGGCCGGGGCGGTCTGCACGTCCTGGTCTCGAAGACCTGATGCGAGTATCCGTTCGGCATCCCCGGGACCCCGCTTGCCCAGGCCGACCTCGATCAGAAAGCCGGCGATCCCGCGGACCATCTTGTAGAGAAAGCCACTCCCGCGGACACGAATTACGAGGTCCTCGGCCTCGCCTTCGATTTCCAGGGCGTAGATCTCACGCACGGTGGACTCCACCTCGCGGTTTGGATTCGCGGCGAAGCCGCCGAAGTCGTGCTCCCCAACGAGGCCCTCCGCAACAGCCCGCATGGCAAGGCGATCCAGGGGACGTCGTTCGTGGCAGCGGTAACGCTGGATGAACGGTGGAACGACCGGGCCGTTATAGATCGTGTAACGGTACTCCTTGCTCCTTGCGCTGAAGCGCGCGTGAAATTCGGGGTCGGCTTCTGCGATTTCACGTCCGCGGATATCCGCAGGCAACAGGGCGTTCATGCCGTTCTGGAGTTCCCCGGCGGGCATGGTGGTTTCGGAATCGAAGTGGATCACCTGGCCGTTCGCGTGTACTCCGGCATCGGTGCGCCCACTGGGATGAACCCGGATCGACTCCTGGGTCAACTGGTTCAAGACGCCTTCGACCACCTCCTGGACCGTCTTGACACCCGGCTGGATCTGCCAACCGCCATATCCCGTGCCATCGTAGGCAAGGAGCTGTTTAAAGCGCTTGGGCATCCAGGTAACTCTGCAGAAGAATTTGTGCAGCCATCTTGTCGATGACCTTTTTGCGTTTGGCACGGGAGACATCGGCCGCGAGCAGGACCCGCTCGGCCTCCTTGCTGGTCAAGCGCTCATCCCACATGACGACCTCCCGCCCGGTATGCTTGCGAAGCTTCTCGGCAAACTTTTCACACAGGTGGGCGAGTTCGCCTTTCGTATTGTTCATGTGAAGTGGCAGGCCAACCAGGATCTTCGACACCTCGCGCGCCTTAACGATCGAGGCAACCTGTTCCACGGCCTTGTTCATGCCGGTGACCTGCAGGGTTTCAACCGGGGTGGAAAGCATGCACGTGGGATCGCTGATCGCGACACCGATGCGGCGCTCCCCGTAGTCGACTCCAAGAATGCGGGTCACTATAGCAGCTCGGGGTAGGAGCCCGTGTCCTTGACCTGCTGGACGAGCTGTTTGATATCCTGCGCCCGGTCTTTCGCGCAGATGAGGGTCACCCCGTCGGCTTGAACCACCACGAGGTTGTCCACGCCGACCAGGGCGGTCAGGCGATCCCCGGAATAGACAATATTACCGGCGGAATCCAGGGCCTGGACCTGGCCAATGGCGGTGTTGCCGTCTTCAGCGGGAATGTGCGCAGGCAAGGCCGCCCAGGAACCCACGTCGTCCCAGTCGAAAAGACCTTCCGCGACGAGGATGTTGTCGGCATGCTCCATGAGGGCATAATCAATGGATATTTTTTCGAGGCCGTCATATTCCCGGGCGAGTACGGTATCGAATTCCGGCCTTCCGACAACCGGGACTACGGCTTCAATAAGAGGGATCAGTTCTTTCCGGTGCTTCACGAGGCCAGCGATCACGTTGCGAACGGACCAGATAAACATGCCCGCGTTCCAATAGAAGGTCTGGGAAGCCAGGTATTCCTCCGCCGTCTCGCGGTCCGGCTTTTCCACGAAGCGCTCGGCCTTCAAGAACCGGATTTCGCCATCCTTGTACACCTCACCCGCTTCGATGTAGCCAAAGCCGGTTGCCGCTTCGGTGGGTTTGATGCCGATGGTGATAAAGACGTCCGACATCCCCGCGAGCTCAAAGGATTCCGCCAGGGTCTGGCGAAAAAGTGGCAGCTGGCCCATGATATGGTCGGCGGTAAGGATCGCGAATACACCATCCGGGTCCTTCGCCTTGACCAGTGCGGCGCCGAGGGCAACCGCGGCGGCGGTGTCCCGGCCAAAGGGTTCACCGATAATGTTCTCGGGGGGCAATTCCGGTGCGGTCTCCCGCGTGGCTTCCAGGAGATCTGCGTTGGTGATAATAAATACGTGTGCGGGCGGAACCAGGCCTTCGAGGCGTTCGACGGCCTGGCCGAGGAGGGAACGGTCGCCCACCAGGGAAAGCAACTGCTTGGGACGCCTGGAGGTACTCAGCGGCCAGAAGCGTTCGCCCCGACCGCCCGCCATGATGACTGCATATGCGTGTTCGTTCATACGTGGGTGTCCCTTTTGCGCAATCTGCGGGCTCAGACCTCCTTCACGGCATCGATCAGCTTCTTTATCTTCGCGGTGGCTTTTTTTCGACCCGCGGGGCTGTTGCCCGCTTCGTGATAACACTTCACGATATAGCTACCGACCACGACCGCATCGGTCAACTTTGCATACGATCTTGCTTGTTCGGGCGTGGAGACCCCAAAGCCGAGCGCCACCGGGAGCGTACTGTATCGATGGGCTTTACGGAGTACGGAAGCGGCATCCTTCTGCAACTGGCTCTGCTCGCCGGTGACCCCGTTTCGGGAAACCGCGTAGACGAATCCGGACCCGGTCTTCACGATCTGTTTCATTCGCTTGCCCGGCGTGGTTGGGGTGACCAGGGGGATGTGATTCAGGTTGTGCCGGTGCATGATCTCCGTGTAGGGCGCGGCTTCTTCCATGGAGATGTCGACAATGAGCATGCCATCAGCACCGGCCTTGGCCGCGCGCTTGACCGCCGTTTCAAATCCCTGTGCATACATGGGGTTCATGTACGTGAACAGCAGCAGCGGAATCTCGCTCTGTTCACGAATCCCGGCCAGGGCTTCGTAGACACCCTTCAAGGTAGTTCCGCTCTCGAGGGCGCGCTGGGAAGCGGCCTGGATGGTTGGTCCATCGGCAAGTGGATCGGAAAAGGGCACCCCGTATTCAATGAGGTCTGCACCGGCATCTTCAAGGCGCTTGACGATATCGAGGCCGGCACCAAGGCTCGGATCCCCGCCCGTCAAGTAAGCGACAAAGCCCTTCTTCCCGTCTTTCTTCAACTGCGTGAAGCGTTCATCAATGCGTGTCGGTTTCATGT
>JAPYUI010000033.1:9085-23101 GCA_029936175.1 Kiritimatiellia bacterium | reverse complement strand
TCATGTATTCAATTCGTAAATACGTCCAATACCCAGGAGGGTCAGGTCCTCGACGACCGGAATGTCCTGGTCGAGATCCTTCACGACCATGCCCGCGTAGCCGCCGGTTGCGCAGACGCTTAATCGGCGCACCCCGAGTTCTTTTTTGATCTCGGTCAGCAGCTCACGAACAATCCCGCGGTAGCCGATCTGCCCACCGATCCGCATCGCTTCTTCCGTGCTTCGACCAACCGCGTGGTTGACCGGCTTGGGCTCAATGCGCGGAAGCAGCGCAGTTTTATCGGATAAGTACTCGAACATCAACGGAATACCGGGCGCAATCACCCCGCCCACATAGCCTTTTTTCCTGTCGATAATATCGAAGGTCAGGGCGGTTCCGAAGTCGGCGACCACGACCGGGGCACCAAACAACTGGGAGGCAGCGCAGGCATTGGCGAGCCGATCCGCACCGATGCTCGCGGGCTTGGGATAATCGATGGGTATGCCGATCTCGCTGTGATGGCTGAGCTGGATCACCGGGCCCTCGCTAAGCGTAGCCGCAGCCTTTTCCCAGGCGGCATTAACGGAGGGGACCACGGAAGACATTCCGGTACCGGCGATGCTGCGCGTACCGACGTAGTCCCTGAGGAGTTTGCCCAGGGACCGTCCGGGTGTCACCCGCCGGACCCGGGAAACCTTGCCGTTCCGGTAGAGCCCAAGGGTGATGCTGGTGTTACCAATATCGATTGCAAGGATAGTTTGCATGGCGGCTGACAACATAACCGGTGCAACGCGAGGTGCAAGGAAAGGATGAGGAGAGAGGACTAAAAGGAAACATGACGTACAGAAAGGCCCATCCTCCGCAAGGGCCGCGCAGGCTAAACCGCGACGGGGGCCTTGATGTGGGGGTGGGCCTGGTAGTTCTGGAGCTCAAAGTCATCGATGGTGAAGGCGTAGAGGTCCTTGACGGCTGGATTAAGCTGCATGGTTGGCAGGGGAAAAGGTTCGCGGACGAGCTGGATGTCCGCCTGCTCGAGGTGGTTTACATAGAGGTGCGCATCGCCGAAGGTGTGGATGAAATCGCCGGGCTCCAAGCCGGTGACCTGGGCGACCATGAGGGTCAGCAAGGCATAAGAGGCAATATTGAAGGGCACGCCGAGGAAGATGTCGGCACTGCGCTGATACAACTGGCAGGAGAGCTTGCCCCGGACAACGTAGAACTGGAAAAAAGCATGGCAGGGCGCGAGAGCCATGTCGGGCAGGTCGGCAACATTCCAGGCACTGACGATCAGGCGGCGGGAATCGGGATTGGTCCGGATGTTGTGAATCACCTGGCTGATCTGGTCGATGGTCTCGCCATCCCGGGTGGGCCAGGAACGCCATTGATACCCGTAGACGGGACCGAGATCACCGTTTTCGTCCGCCCACTCATCCCAGATACGGACCTTGTTCTCGCGCAGGTATTCTACGTTGGTGGCACCCTTCAGGAACCAGAGCAGCTCGTGAATGATGGAACGTAGATGGCATTTCTTCGTGGTGACGAGGGGAAAGCCCTCCGAGAGATCGAAGCGAATCTGGCGGCCGAAGACACTGCGGGTGCCGGTGCCGGTGCGATCCGATTTTTCCACGCCCTCGTCGCGAATATCCCGCATGAGATCCAGATAAGCCTGCATGCGGGGTGATCTAACATGTTCCGGGCTGGAGATGCAAGGTTCCGGGTGGGCAGCAACCCATCGGAATATGACAGGCCACCGGGCAGGCTGAGCGGATGCCCCGGCTCAAGGAAGGCGATGGTTTGATTCGGCGGATCGCCCGGTGAAGCAATCGATCCTTCGACACAAAAAGCCTAGTCCTTCGCTTGCTTCACCTTGCCGAGCGGCTTTTCGTGAACCTCGATACGGTACTCGCGGTTCATCCCGCGGGGAGGCTTGTCACTGACGACGACCTCCTCACCGGTGCCCCGAATATTGAAGCCACTCGGAAGGATCGTCCACTGGGGCATTCGACGTTTTCGGCCATCGTAATACAAGACGGTATAATAAAGGGAGCGCTCAGTCGGCCAGCTGACCTTATTGCCATTCCAGCCCTTGCTCACGGAACGAATCGGGAGGCGGCGCTGCACGACTTCGTTGATACTGCGATAGCGCTTATCGGGACTCGTCCCGGACGCGCTGCCTGTCGCCGGGTCGTTACTCAGGCAACCTGTAAAACCCAGGCTCAGCATCGGAATGATCCAGCTTTTCAGTCGCCCGGGATGCCTCACTTGATCAGATCAACCTTGATGGCTTCTTTTTTCCCGTCTTCAAGCCCCGGTAAGGTGTCAATCGGCGGCGTGGCCTTTGCTTCGTCGGTTTTGATGCCGAAGCGAACGGGAGGAAGGGGTGCATCCACGGTGGTGGCCTGAACGGGAACGGGTTGAGCCACCTCCGGTACTTCAAGGGGGGTCACGGCATTAACCGCGGGGGGGGGCAGCTCCTGCACCCCGTTTGTTTCCAAGGTCGACAGGTCGTCCGCGGGCACCGCTGCAGGACCCGCAGCTCCCTTGGAGCTCTCCTCCAATATCTTTCCGTCGTACCAACTCACATCCCGTCTCGCAGCGTTCAGGTCGACCAAAGAAAGTTTATAGCGTTTAGCGAAGTACGCCCAGTCACGCTTGCCAAAACGAAAGCGCTGACCCAACTGGTTCACCAAGTCACGCAATGGAGCCTTGGGAAGAATGTAGGCCTGGGAGCCCCAGCCTTCCGATTGGGCGAGGAGGGTTTCGGAAAGGACATTATCATCGCCGATAACCAGGACCTGCGACGGGGAATGGCCCAGGAAATCACCCGAGCTATAGCCTTCAAGCGTCAAGCGGCGCCAGACGGTGCCGTTCCAGATATGCATAAACGGATCAACGGAATTGCCATCGTCTTCATAGGAGACGATGAGTGCAGGATAGTGATCCGCAATATCAAAAGCCACCTGTAGCACCGTGTAATTGGCCGGGGCTACAATCACCGATAACCCGGAAGGCTTGCGTGAGGAAACGGCCTCAGCAAGCGAGGTAAGACCCACGATAAAGACGGTGGCTAGAAGGATGTTCTTCCGGTTTCTCATGATGTTATCTCCTCAAATCAGGTACAGATTCCACGTGGACTGCAAAACAAGTACCATAGGTTTGCATGGAAGCGTGACAACGAAAATCCCCTGTTTTCAAACGTGGGGTTCTGATTGCAGCGTCTGTAGCAAGCGGTCGCAGATCTCCAATACCGGACATCCGGGGTTGTCGGTGTCCATTAGCTGCAAAGGCCAGCGGATTAAACCGGTGGCGAAGGCTCCATCAGGGGCGGCTTAACCACTGGATTTGAACAGACAGGTGGCGACCTATCCAACGTAAGGCCCGTGGATTACGCAAGCGGAACCCCTTTCCTGAACCCGGTCCACGGCCTCGACTCCAGCTTCCGGCCAATCCTGTACGCCGCTTCAACAGGAAGCGGGTCGGCCAGGAGCGGAACGCCGGCAGGGTCATCCACGCCGAGGAGGTGCCGGAAACGACAGAAGACCCGGCTGACGAATCTGCGGAATGAGCTGCTGACCCGGCAACCCGTCTCAACCAATGACGCCCCGGAACCCTGAACGCGCGTATCGGCGGCACGAGCTGGTCCATAACAGTCTGCCTAGCATCGCAGTGGCGGAAAGGAATTACCGCAAAGCTCCTGAATAGTCTGGCCTTAAATCCACTATCTCATTAGTTGTTGTGCGGAATATGGTGCGTTTCAACCTCCCCGAACGAATGAAACAGACAGATGCCGAAGATCCTTATCATAGACGACCTTGAGGAAAACACCTCCCTGATAAAAGAGATGCTTGAGGGGTTTATCACCGGTATAGAGGTGCAGGTCGTTATCGGTGGACGCGAAGGGTTGGAGGTGGCCCGGCAGGCGCCCTCCGCGTTCGATCTCATTATCCTGGATGCCAATATGCCCGACCTCAATGGCTTCGAGGTCTGCGAAAATTACAAGGCGAATCCCGACAGCGCCCTCTCTCCAATCCTCATGCTTTCCTCGGTCTTCGTCAACAGCGAGGATCGGGTACGTGGACTCGAGTGTGGTGCTGACGGCTACCTATGCAAGCCCTACCACATGGAAGAGCTTATCGCCCAGGTCAAGGCACTTCTCCGGATCAAGAAAAAAGAGGACGAGTTGAGGGCCAACGGTGAAATCCTGAGAGCGGCGCTCTCGAAAAGCAACACCCAGCTGGAAACGGCGAATACACAGTTCAAGGCAATGTTTGATAGCTCTCCCGATACGATCTGCCTGATTGATGAGGATGCGCATATCCTCGATACCAATTTAAACGCGGAACACCTTTATGGAATGAGCCGGGATGCCTTGATCGGAAGCTCCATGCTCGACCGCTTCCCTCACCACCTGCGGGAAGAATTTAGCGAGAAGATCGCGCAGTGGCTGAAAACGGATAAATCCGGGGATTGGCAAAGCGAAACCGGCGTTGAGCACCCGGGGATCGCGGTGGCGATTAGGGTCCAGCGTTTCCATTACCGGAACAGGAATGCGATCCTCATGAATATCCGGGATATTTCCGCCCGGAAAGCCCTGGAGGACCAAGTCCGTTCTGCGCAGAAAATGGATGCGATCGGGCGCCTCGCCGGGGGCATCGCTCACGACTTCAACAACCTGCTCACCTCCATCCTCGGCTACAGCTATCTCGCCAAAGAAAACCTCGCGAACGGGGAACCGGAGAAGGACATTGACCAGATCATTAAAGCGGGCGAGCGAGCGACGCGCCTTACGCGCCAACTCCTTATGTTCAGCCGCAAGCAGATGCTTCCGCTCCATCCAATACAGGTCAACGAGGTCGTACAGGATGTCGACCACTTACTTCGCCGCACGATTGGTGAACATATTGAACTCGTCACCCTGCTGGATGAAGACCTGCCCTACATCATATCCGATGAAGGACATATCGAGCAAATCATCATCAACCTTGCGGTGAACGCCCAGGAATCCATGCCCGATGGAGGTGTGATCACGCTGGAAACGCGCCAGGTCGAGTTGCTGGAGGAAAGGGTCTGGCAGGACAATACCTTTCCGGCGGGCATCTACGGATCCCTCCGTGTCAGCGATAGCGGAGGCGGCATTCCCGATGACCTCGCGAAAAAGATTTTCGAGCCCTTCTTCACGACGAAAGTCCGCTCCCAGGCCATGGGGATGGGCCTTTCTATGGTCTGTAGTATCGTGGGACATTGCAAGGGATTCATCGAATTGAAGTCGAGCCCCAAGGGCACAGAAGTGATCGTCTACTTCCCCGAAACCATCATCGACAGCAAGTGGAGGCGCACACCCAGCGATGCAAATTTACCCACCGGCACGGAAACGATCCTGTTGGTCGAAGACGAGGACCTTGTTCGCCAACTGACGAGCACGGTGCTGAGCTCCCTCGGCTATACGGTCATGGAAGCGCACCATGGCGAAGAGGCGCTTCGGATTATCCGCGACAAACACGATTCGATTCACTTGTTGATTTCGGACATGGTTATGCCCAAAATGGGCGGGCCCGAGTTGATCGAAGCCGTTAAACACGAGAACGTTACCCCGTTTAAAGTATTGTTCACCACTGGATTTTCAGGTGGCATGGATGATCTATCCGGCCTTGACGAGGGAAGCCTCCTGAAAAAACCTTATACCAGAGCGTCCCTGGCAAGAAAAATACGTGCGGTTTTGGATGAATAGAGGCATCCGTTTTCCGCTACTCAAGGAGTTGGAAGCGCGGTTGAGCACCAAAATATACGGAAATGGAACGAAATATGCTGCTAACCACACAGGAGGCGGAGGAACGCCGCAGGATATTAATTTTTTAGTGAATCAAGGAAGTAGAGGGGTCCATTCAAGGAAGCCATGAACACTGATGATAAAACCATTCTCTTGGTTGAAGATGATCCAGCCATTCTGAAACTCACCTCAAGAATTCTAGCCTCTCTCGGCTATGCGGTCATAGCGGCCGAGAACGGAACCCAGGCACTGGAACTCTACCCGGAGAGGAAGGCTGAAATCAACGTGGTGATCACCGATATGCAAATGCCCGACATGTCGGGCGGGGAGCTGGCTGAGAAATTGCGTGCGGACAATCAGGACCTCGCGATCATTTTTATATCTGGCTATACGGAAGACCAGCTGAGCGATAACCTGGACGGAGAGCACCTTTACTTCATCCAGAAGCCGTTTACCAAAGCGACCCTTTCCGAGGGCCTGGAAACGGCCATGAAACAACAGGCCTGATGCTTAGAGACGTAGAGGTGATACCTGTGAATCATAGCGCAACGGCCGTTTGTACCATTCTGGTCATTGAGGATGACCGAAAATGGCAGGAATTCCTGAGCCATGTCCCGGAAAAGTCCTCCCTGTACCCGATGAGGAACGTCCCGGTCGCCTCCGTCGAAGAGGGCCTGGTTACGCTGGGGGGCCATTCCGTCGATGCCATTCTCCTGGACCTCGACATGGCGAAGTCCACTGGTATCGATACCCTTCGGAACCTGCGGAAGCAGCATCCGAAAATACCCGTGGTCATCTTCACTGAACAAGAAGAGGAACACCTCGCGCTCACGGCCATCCGCAATGGTGCACAGGACTACCTGGTAAAAGGAAAGGTCCAACCCGAGGCGATCTCGCATTCCATTCTTCAAGCCATCGAACGAAAAAGAGTGGACTGTCACGAAGTCAGCCGCGAACAGGAAAACCGCAATCTAGCGGAAGCCCGGTACCGCGATCTTGTCATGCAATTGCCGGCCATTACCTACATCCTTGACCCGGGCAGGAACTTCGAAACCGAATACATCAGTCCTCAGGTGGAAACCCTCCTCGGGTTTTCCCCGGAGGAGTGGCAGGCAAATCCCGATCTCTGGACCAGCCAACTCCACCCCGAAGACCATGAATGCGTAAGCAATGCGCGCAACCATTTCCACCTGACGGGAAACGACTTGGCCATCACGTACCGCATGCACAACAAGAACGGCGAAGAAGTCTGGTTCAAAGATCACGCACGCCTGTTCGTGGATACACAGGGGCATCAGTTTATCCACGGCCTGCTCCTCGACATCACCCAGATACGGGCCGCCGAATTGCGCCTGCAGAAGCGCGACCAGCAATTTCTTCAGCGCCAGAAGATGAGCGCAGTCGGTCGTCTCGCCGGGGGCATCGCACACGAATTCAACAACCTTCTCACCTCTATCCTGGGATTCTCGTACCTCATGGTGGAAGAGACCGAGGACGATAACCCACTAAATGAATACGCGCAACAGATCATTGAGTCGGGTGAACGGGCCACGGATCTGATTCGACAAATGCTGGCCTTCTCCAACAAGCAAACCAACCGTATCGAAAATTTCCACGCGAATGACCTGCTCACCAATCTTCGAAAGCTACTGGATAAAACCCTGCGCCCAGGCATCGAATTGCATCTCCACGCCGAAGCCGAAGCGGATTTCATCAGGGGCGACAAAAATCTTCTCGAACAGGTCGTTATCAACCTGTGCGACAACGCACAGGATGCCATCGAAGAACACGGCAGCATTACCATCACAACGAGTAATCACCTGGTGGATGGGAAAGTGGAAAAAGAACAAAAGTATGAGCCCGGTACATATTTTTGCATCACCGTCATGGATGACGGTGAAGGCATCGACCCGGAGGATTTGGACAAGATTTACGACCCCTTCTTCTCGAAAAAGGAAGTGGGCCACGGCGTAGGCCTCGGCCTGTCCATTGTGTACACCAATGTCGATCAGTACAACGGACATCTGGACCTGCAAAGCTCCCCCGGGCAAGGCACGAAAATCAACGTCTACCTGCCCATGTGCGAATCGGAAGAGGAAATAAAAGCGGTCGAGATCGAAAACCTTCCCCGCGGCCGAGAAACCATCCTCCTGGTGGAGGACGAAACTGCAATCCGCAAATTGTCCACGCACTTTTTGGAATCCCTTGGCTACCACGTCATCTCCGCCGGCAACGGCGACGAGGCCATCCTCATCGTTGAATCCTACAAGAATCCGATTGACCTGCTGCTCACGGATATCGTCATGCCCAAACTCAATGGCATTCAACTGGTCGACCAACTGCGTAAGGAACAAGGACGGTTCAAGGTGCTCTACACGTCCGGGCACAATCAGGAAGCCGTATCCGAAAATCACGCGGACGTGTTCGAAACGAATTTCCTGCAGAAACCCTATCGGCGGGATAAACTGGCCTTTATGGTCCGTGGCGCACTGGATTCGGAGTAAAATATCCAGCATGCACGCGATTGGCACAGATGGGGATCTCCGCCAACCAAGTGGCTCGCCCCAACGCTGAGTTGACGCGTGGAGTCCTACCGCCTATAGGTTTGCACGTGAAACCAACCTCACGTTTAGACCATTTATGCGCGAGGCCGTGACGCGACCGACTCCTTGAAAGGTCTCCGTGGAGCGAAACAAAGCCCGCAGATCCTTGATTGACGAGCTATAAGCCGATACCCGAAACATGGATACGACAGAAACGACCAACCGGGGGCCAAGAGACGCTAACCAGGCAACATCTACCGTGGTGCTCGCCGAGTGCCTGCCTGATGGCAGTTTCCTGTACGGGCAGCAAGCCCTGGCCGAAGCGCTGGATTATCCACAGGGGGCCATGCCGAGCAAGGTCTCGGACTTCCTCGGAAAGCAGGATGAACCTTTATTCCAGAGACTTTGGGACCGGGTGAAGGCCGGTGAATCGGTATTCCTCAATGAATACGCCTCGCTCACCGCGGACCACAAGGCCTGCTCATTCGGACTGAATATCTTCCCGGTATTTTCGGAGGACGGCAGTGTAATGGCCATGCGGGTGATTCTCGCCAAACTGGACACACAGAAAGAACTCAGTCACGCACTGGCATCTTCAGAAGAACGATTCAGCGCGATCTTCCTTGAGAGCTCGGATCTAATTTTGATTATCTCCCCCGCCCTCGAAATCGTTTCAGCAAACCCCGCGTTCGAAACGCGTCTCGGCATGGCCACAATAGATTTTTTTCGGGGTGAACGTAACTGGGACGACGTGGTCGCGAAAGAGCACCGGGAGTCTTTCGAACACTTGCTGGACACCTGCACCTCCAGCCAACAGGAGCAGAGTGGCGAATACATTGTTCTATGCGTGGAACGGCGTACCTGGTTCAACATAACCCTGAGGGTTTTGCACGACGAAAAAGGCGAACTCAAAGGCATCCTGTTTATTGCCCGCGACATCCAGTTATTTAAGGAAACCGAGGAAACCTTACGCAAGAAAGCCCGCGACATGGTCGCACGCCACAAACAGGCCCAGACCATTATCTCCCACCTTAAAGAATTCCTGAACAGCATCCACCAGTTGCCCCGCGAGGGCATTCCGTACGTCCAGGGACTCGGCCAGATTCTCTCCCGCATGTATCCCGGAAGCTTTATTGTGCTCAACCTGGACGAGGACCAAGAGAAAGGCGTTTCCGAACCCGGACCGGAGGAATCGGAAAGGGGACTCCTCTTCGACTCGGTACTCCAGGAGCAGGTCCACGAATCGGATGTTCCATTGTATTGCAACCGCCTGGATGCGACCCCGCCCTACTCTGATGACCCCGTGGTCAACTACCTCGGCTTGAAGAGCTTTCTCGGAGTCCCGATGCGGGACTCTGATGGCAAGATTCGCGGCACCATACTCCTCATGAACAACAAGACCAACTGTTACGGTGGCGAGGACGTAGAATTACTAACTGTAGCCGCTCTCATGGCGGCAGCGCGACTGCGCAATCAGGAGGATGAGAACTATCGCAACGACATGGAAGTCCATTTGCGGCACACGGAAAAGATGCAGGCTGTGGGCAAACTCGCCGGGGGGATCGCGCATGACTTCAACAACATCCTCAGCGGCATACTCGGATTTTCATCCTACCTTGTAAATCAAGCGGAACCCGGGACGGATCTGCACCGCGACTTGACCACCATTGTACGTTCAGCTGAGCGCGCATCCCAACTCACCCGCCAATTGCTCTCGATCTCCCGCAAGCGTCTCATCAAAAAGAAACCGGTCGATGTGTATGCCATCCTATATGAAGTGGAAAACTTCATCCAACACTCGGTGGCCAAGCAGTTGATCGTGGAAATGGACCTGCCGGAATGCGCGAATCCAGTACTCGCCGACGAAGGCCAATTGCACCAGGTATTTATGAACCTCTGCATCAACGCTTCAGACGCGATGGGACGCAAAGACGGCACCCTCAACATCAGCGCCGAACAGCGCCCCATCACGGTTAAAGAAGCTCGCTTCGTGGAAAACCATTCAGATGACCAGCAGACTTATTCCATCATCTCCTTTAACGATACCGGAACCGGCATTCCACACGAAATCATGGAACACCTGTTTGAACCGTTCTTTACGACCAAACCCGAAGACGAGGGCACCGGACTCGGACTTTCCATGGTGTACGGCATCTTGAACAACCACGATGGCGGCGTATCGGTGGAGAGTGAAATCGGCGTCGGCAGCACCTTTATCGTTTACCTGCCCTGCTGCGATACGACACACCAGGCCAAGGAAGTCAGCGAAGAAACCCTGCAGGGAACTGAATGTATCCTGATTGTCGATGATGACCTGGTCGTGCGGGAAATAACCCAGAAAACCCTGCGCAGCTACGGCTACCAGACCGATATGGTCACGGAGAGCGAGGAAGCTGTTCGGTTGGTCACCGATACGCCTGAAAAATATAGCCTCTTGGTCATAGGCCTCACCATGCACGAGAAGAGCGGGACCCAGACGCTACGGGAAATTTTCACCCTGGCGCCCGACATCGTTGCGGTCGTCATCAGCGCCTTTCCGCGCCGGGAAACCCTGGAAGAAATCATCCCCGGTCGGAACATTTCTTTCGTCCAAAAGCCGTTCAAGGCCCAGGAACTCGCGCAGGAAGTACGCCACACCCTGGACGCAGCTAACCAAGACTGACCGCGAAGCCCTGGACTCCAGCTTACCCATCGGGTACGCGGGGTTTGCAGCATGTTTCTATCCGCACCGGAAGTCAGAAAACCATGGCAAGATCCATGGATGGCGAAGAGTGCGTCAGCGCCCCTATGGAAATCGCATCGACGCCGGTCTCTGAAATGCCGGTAACCGTTTCCAGGTTCACGCCACCGGAGGCCTCAGTATAACAGATACCCTTGCACAAGCCCACCGCTTCCCGAAGCGCATCGTTGCTCATGTTGTCCAGCAGGATCCAGTCCGGCTTCGCGGGGATAACCTTCCGTACCTGGTCAAGCGTATCCGTTTCAACCTCGACAATCAGGTCCGGATATTTCGACCGTGCCGCTTTCACAACCTCCGCGAGCGTCTTCTGACCCTCGGTCACCCAGTGATCCAGGTGATTGTCCTTGACCAACACCTGGTCGTATAAACCCATTCGATGATTGCTCCCTCCACCACAACGCACCGAATATTTTTCCAAGATCCGGAATCCCGGCGTGGTCTTACGCGTGTCGAGAATCTTGACACCCCCAACAACTCGATCCACAAAGGCCCGCGTCATGGTGGCGACCCCGCAGAGTCGTTGCAGGAAATTCAAGGCCAGACGCTCCCCGCTCAGGATCGCAACCGCAGAGCCCTGAACATGCATGATCCGGGTGCCGGCTTCCACCGCGTCACCATCTGCAGCGAGACAGGCAACCTGGAGCGTTTCACTCACCCGGGAGAATACAGCCGCCGCCACCGGCAACCCGGCCAATACCATGGCTTCCCGCGCGACAATCCACCCTTCATCCGGACGCCCCGCATCCACAATGAACTGGCTTGTCACATCGCCGGCCTCACCCAGGTCTTCCTCCAGGGCCAGGTCGATCAATCGCACCACCTCGGGACGCTGCTCAATACCGCTGAAATCGATTTCATCTCTTTCTCGCAAGGTTCTACCCCTTCCGTTTCGTGTACGTGGTCTTGCCCTGTTTCTTTTTTGAGCCACCGCCCACATCAAATGCCATCCGCAGCTCTGAAACCTGGTCGCGTAGCAGCGCCGCACGCTCGAATTCCAACACCTGTGCGGCTTCCAGCATTTCACTTTCTAGATCCAGGATCACCTGGTTGACATCGTAATCGACACCTGAGTCCGCGACCACCCGGATGTTGACCTCATCGGCCTCCTGATCCCGACTGGACAGGCTTTCCTGGATACTCTTGATCACCGTACGGGGCGTGATCCCGTTTTTCAAGTTGTAGGCCAACTGCTTTGAACGACGCAATTCGGTAACATCGAGCAAACCCTGCATGGAGTCGGTAATGTTGTCCGCGTACATGATAACCTTGCCCTTCGCATTCCGGGCTGCCCGCCCGGCGGTCTGGATCAAGGCGGTCTTCGAGCGCAGAAAGCCTTCCTGGTCCGCATCAAGAATCGCCACCAGGGAGACTTCCGGCAAATCCAGGCCCTCCCGCAAGAGGTTGATCCCCACCAGGCAATCAAATTCTTTCCGGCGCAAGGCGCGGAGAATCTCCACCCGCTCAATCGCATCGATATCGGAGTGCAGGTACTTTACATTGAGACCGACGCCCTGGAGATACTCGGATAAATCTTCGGAGGTCCGCTTGGTCAGCGTAGTGACCAGGACCCGCTCGTCTCGTTCCGCCCGGGTCCGCACCTCCTCCATCAAATCATCGATCTGCCCCTTGAGCGGACGTATTTCGATTTCCGGATCAATAATCCCGGTCGGTCGGATCACTTGCCGGACCGGCTCGCCACACTGCTCCAACTCGTAGGGACCCGGTGTGGCCGAAACGAAAGTGATGCTGCCGGCCACGTCAAGGAACTCGCTGAAATTCAAGGGGCGGTTATCCAGGGCTGAGGGCAGGCGAAAACCATGCTCAACCAGGGTCGTCTTGCGCGATATATCGCCATTGTACATGCCCCGCAACTGCGGAATGGTTACGTGCGACTCGTCAATGATGACCAGGAAATCGTCTTCGAAATAATCCAGCAGGGTGAAGGGGCGGCTCCCCTTCTCCCGGCCCGTAATATAACGCGAATAGTTTTCGATCCCACTGCAGAACCCCAGTTCACGGAGCATTTCAAGGTCGTACTCCGTACGCATGCGAATACGTTGCGCTTCCAGGAGCTTGTTCTGCTCTTCAAATTGGGCCACCCGCGCGTCGCATTCCTCCTGGATCGCAGGTAACACGTCCTTCACCTTCTGGTAAGGTGTAACGAAATGCTTGGCCGGGGAAATCGCAACCCGGTCCAGCTCGTCGATCACGTTGCCGGTAAGTGGGTCGATACGCTGAATCGCCTCGATCTCGTCGCCGAAGAAGGTGAGGCGCACACCCTCCTCATTGTACGAGGGAAAAACATCCACGTTATCACCCCGCACCCGAAAGGTACCCGGTGCGCGCTCAATCTCATTGCGCGTGTACTGGACATCCACCAGCTTTTCAAGGATCTCATCCCGGTCTGCCGTCTCGCCGCGATAGACCTCGACCAACATGGCCTTGTAGTCTACAGGCGAACCCAAGCCGTAGATACAGGAGACGGAAGCAATGATGACGACGTCCTGGCGGTTGAGCAGGGCATCGGTCGCCGCAAGCCGAAGGCGCTCGATCTCCTCATTGATCGACGAGTCCTTTTCAATGAAGGTATCCGTGCCCGGGATGTAGGCTTCCGGCTGGTAATAATCAAAATAGCTGACGAAATAATGCACCGCGTTATTCGGGAGGAAATGTTTCAACTCCGAGTACAATTGGGCCGCCAGGGTTTTGTTGTGCGAGACCAGCAGGGTCGGTTTCTGACAGCGCTCGATCACCTTCGCCATGGTGAAGGTCTTGCCGGAACCGGTCACCCCTTCCAGGGTCTGGAATCGCTTGCCCGCCGCCAAGCCACTGACCAGTGCCTCGATGGCCTCGGGTTGGTCTCCAGTCGGAACAAAACTCGACACGACTTCGAAGGGGATACTCATACGGTTTCACTATAGACGCGGATGCGGCAAAATCCAGAGTTCCATGTATCGGAAGCCCATTTAAAATGCTTTCCGATCAC
>JAPYUI010000033.1:6084-8985 GCA_029936175.1 Kiritimatiellia bacterium | reverse complement strand
CTGAGTTACAACCAAAAACGGAAAAGACTTCAGCGTCCCAACAGCCGAGTCGGCTCGTCACCGGTTTGATTAAACTCAAGCACCCGCTCCGGCGCGTCGGGTTCCGGCTCGGGAACATAGCCCGGCAACACATCCAAGCGGTCCGCCGGAAGATCCCATTCCAGGTAATCTGCCATACCATCGCTGATCCAGCACCTGATCGGCTCCTGATTGGGGATAATGGCGCATTTGTAACGCGGATAAGCGGCAAGGATTTTTGGCGCACCTTTGGAACCTGCAACCGTGATGGCGGTGGCCAGGGCATCACAGGTCGTGGCGGTCGGGCCGATGACGATGGTCTGGATGGTATCTTCCACCGGGTAACCGGTTGCAGGATCGATGATATGGCCCACTTGCCTGCCCTCGATCTCATGGTAGTGATCCCGCGTGCATGAAACGCTGAAGGCGACCCTATCCTTCATGAGCACCGAGCCTAATTGCTCGGTGGGCTTAAACGGATTTCGAACCGGCGCACGCCAGTACTCCCCCGGACCCGCCATGCCGAGCGCACGGGCACTGTTCCCGATCTGAATATACAGGTCCGGAATTTCAGCGTTACGCAAATTTTTCAGGCAAAGATCCGTGAAGTATCCCTCCAGGACCGGGGAGAGGTTGATCGTGATCACCTGGTTGTCAATCCGCACCGAGTTGAACGCGAGTTCGACCCGATCGATCCCGATAACCATGCGGGCAGCATCTACGACCTCCTCGGGAACGCTATCGGGAACAATCCCCCCGTCAAAACCCCATATCTGGCTGATCGGGGTAATCGTCACATCCAAGGCGCCATCCGTCTGCTTGTAATACTCTTTGCAGAGCTTGAGAATGCGGAACATGTTGGGCGAAACCGGCAGCCAGGCTTCGGTGGCGACCTCATTCACCTTCATATATTCACTCCGCGAATCGGTATAGTCGAATGAAGGTTTCAGGCTTTCCAATTCATGTTGCACCGTGGTGACACATCGGTACAGGGAGTGGCCCTCGGACTCAGGGACACGAAGAATGACGACATCGTTCAGGAATTTGAACTGGGCATCGCTGGGCAGCTTTTCCTTGCGGCAAGCGCCTGTCAGCACCAGCAGGCCCGCGCATATCAGCATTTTTAAATTAGCCATCATGGATTAATCGTCCGCCCGATAATAATACGGTTCCTTGAAGATTTGTTCAGAAGCAAAACCGGCTTTTAGCAGCCATTCGCTTACCTCATAAATCATTTCGTTCGCCCCGCACAGGTAAAAGTGCGCATCTGGAGGGAGGGAAAGCAGCTTGATTCGGTCACTCACACGACCCTGGAACCCTTCCACCGGGACCCGGCTGACACAGGGGTAATACGTCTTCGCCGCCCATTCATCCCGGTAAAACAAGTCAACGGGTTCACGTGCACCATGCAGCAAGGTAAGGTCCAGTTCCGGATACGTGCGCAAAAATGAACGGCAGGGGGCAATGCCCGTCCCGGTGGCGACGAAGACCAGGGACGCGGATGCGTCACGCAACTGAAAGCTGCCGCAAGGGCCGGAAAAGCTAAGCGCATCCCCGGGCTGGAGCCTCGCCAGTTGAGGCGTCAACGCACCCTGCGGCAATAGCCGGTACAGGATGTCCAGGGCCTCGTCACCCTCCCCGCTGGCGATGGTGTAATCGCGGGAATCGAGCGTAGCTTCCCCGTACAGGCTCAGCAATTCGCCCGCACGAAAAACCAGGCCCTTCCGTTCGATCCGCAATTGGTACGCGGTGTCCGAAAGGCGCGTGTGCGAAAGGACCCGGGACTTGATACGTGTTTCTGCCATTGACTTTGTTTCACCCCTATTGCGTATTCCATACGATGCAACCTTCAACCATTGCCTATTACGTCACCGCACACGGCTATGGGCACGGCGTGCGCACCAGCGATATTGTCAAAGGCCTGTTTCGTGCTGCACCAGAGACCCGGGTGCACCTGGTCACCGACCTGGATCCCGCCTTTCTTCGCAACCGCCTGCCAAAGGAAAACATCACGATTCGCCCGGGCGCTTTCGACCTTGGCATGGTGCAGCTCGACTCGATTCGCGTGGATGTTCCAGAAACCCTGAAGCGGATTGGTCGACTGTATGAGCGGGAAGCCGAGCTCATCGAAAACGAACGACGTTTTTTTGATGAAGCCCAGGTCGATACGGTGGTGGTGGATATTCCGGCCATTCCACTTTCTGCGGCGCACACGCACGGCATTCGTAGCCTGGCCGTTGCGAATTTTACCTGGGCCTGGATTTACGAGGAGTTCGCGCACGAGAATCCCGCCTGGCAGGACATCATTGACCGCATGGAAGCGGCCTACGCCACGGCCGGGCTCCTGTTGCGCACGCCTTTTGCAGAGCCGCTGGCCGTTTTCCCGCGCCATGCAGAAGTCCCCCTGCTCGCGGAACCCGGCACAGCCAATCGAGCAGGTCTCCACGCGGTCAGCGGCGCTCCCCTGGACCGCAAATGGATTCTCCTCTCCTTCACCACCCTCGATTGGGACCCGGAAGCCATCGCGTCGGTCGCTGCGCTCGAAGACTATGCGTTCTTCACGATCAAGCCCCTCGGCTGGGATGCGCCGAATATTTTTCCCGTGGACCGGGATGCCTTCCCCGTGGCCGACCTCTTCGCCACCGTGGATGCGGTCCTGACCAAGCCCGGGTTCGGGGCCCTTTCCGAATGCGTGGCAAATGGCACCCCGATGATTTATGTGGAGCGGGAACAATTTAAAGAGTACCCGATCCTTGAGGAGGCGGTGCAACGTTTCCTGGTGTATCAGCATCTCCCGGCAGCCGACCTGTACAAGGGCCGGATCAAGGAGGCCCTGGATGCCACCTGGTCGGCACCGCCACCACGCGAGCGGCTCGCCGGCGG
>JAPYUI010000033.1:0-5984 GCA_029936175.1 Kiritimatiellia bacterium | reverse complement strand
CCGTTACGTCCAGGCCCAGTGCTGCGGCGAGATGGGTAATCCCGGTATCGTTACCGAGAAAATGGGTAGCCCCGTTGATCGTCCGGGCGGTATCGAGCAGGGCATCTTCCCGGATCAGCGAGGCCTCCGGCAGGGCCGCAAGCAAGGCGGTCTCCAGCGCTTGCTCCGCCTCGCCGAGATTAAAGCGCACGGGCATCTGTTCGCCTACCCGGCGGGCGACCTCGATGAATTTTTCAAGCGGCCAGTTCTTCATCGGGCTTCCGCTGCCGGGATGAATCACCAGGCACCGTTCGCGTTCGACCACGCCGAGATTCAACTCGGGCACGGGATGCTCAGGATAGATCGCGTAGGCCTCCAGCGGTTTCATGAGAAACTCCGTCGCATGTGGAGTCACGTCTTCCCGGGCATGACCACCATACAGGACCTCTCTCGCCCCGTTGGAAACCAGGTTGCCGCGCAGGAGCTCATCGGGGTCGTAGAGATAAGAGACGATAAAATCAAACGAGCGGTAATACGCTTGATCGGCGGGCGGGAAACAAGTCTCTGGGACGAAGAGCCTGGTCATCCCTGATCCGTCGAGCGCGTGGGCGCGCCGGATGAGTCCCCCGGCGAGCGCCAAGTCAGTCGTTCGGGGATACCCCACGCATTCGATCTCCGCCTGGGGCCACTCGGCGAGCAGGGCCTGGAACACCGGCAAGGTGAGGATAAAATCACCGATGGCACCACCGCGCAGGACCAGGATCTTGACCGTGCGCATGGCGAGCTAAAACACGAAGAGGCCGATGGCCAGGAAGGCGGCACCGGACAGGCCGTACATCGCGGTAAAGGCTTTTTCACGGAGGGGATGGGCGCGTCTCCATTTCAAACCCTGGCGCCAGCGGTAAGGGGCCACCACGAGGAACATGGCCCTTACGATCATGATGTAGATCGCAACCGTGATCACCAGCCGGAACGGTGAGGGCTCCCAGCGTATCGCGTCCAGCATGGGCACGCCGGCAAGCAATATGATCCCCGCTATCGCCCGCACTGCAAGCAGCTCGTGCAGGTGGGTGATGAGCAGGTAAAACATAACCGGGATACCGACGTAAACGCCTCGCTTCAAATGCGCAAAGCGGCCGAAATTCAATTTATGCAGAAGCCATCCGAACCACAAAAGGGCGATTCCGGTCAGGATCTGGCCCGCCAGTTTATTGCGGGGGAACGCTTCCAGGGCCCGCTGGGCCCGCTCTTTGCCTACCAGGACAAAGACGAACACGCCGAGCATGAGTGCGGCGAGGCTAAAGGCAGTGATTTGAGCATATGACATCGATTGAAGGGCGCTTGTTTAAGTTTTTACCCGCTCCGGGTGCAAGACTTAACTCTATCAGACCCCGGGAAGCTGTATTTGCGTTCAAAATCATCCGGAAACTGTTGAAACTTTCCCCGGCCCCTTCGCATACTCACCCGGCATGAATTCATCCCACCGCACATCCTGGATCTTCGGGAGCCTCCTGGCCGGACTGCTGGCCATCCGGGTCTACGGGATCAGTACGGATTTCTGGCTGGATGAAATATGGGTGCTCAACAGCCTGGAGCAGCTGAACAGCTTCGGGGAAATCTTCACCCGCTTCCGTTTTCCCAACAATCACCTGCTGAATACCTGCTGGATGTACGCGATTTACCCCCAGGACACCTGGATGCCCTATCGCCTGCTCTCCCTCCTGACCGCTTGCGGACTGCTCCTCATGATCTGGAGGCAAAAGGACACCCGCATCCGCCATGCAGAACTGCTGTTTGTCGGTGGATCCTATGCCATGATCATCCTGGCCAGTGAAGCCCGGGGCTACGCGCCCCTCGTCTTCTTCGCCTATGCCGCCTGGCGCTGCCTGCCGGATCCGAGCCACCCAAAGGGCAAGTGCATCCTCCTCTTTGCCCTGTGCTGTGTCCTGGGCGCACTGGCCCAGGCGACGTTTATTTTCTTCCTCGGTGGGGCAACACTCTCCGTCCTCGCGAAGGCCCTGCAAGCGGAAGACCGGCGAGCAGCCATGTGGCAGGCCCTGCGCATCCTGTTTATCCCGCTGGGCAGTTTTGCCGCCGTGTACCTCCTCTTTTACCGGCACCTGCACGCGGTTATCCCGAAGGAGATTCCCTACCTCGACTGCCTGTTCACCACCGTGGCGCATCTCTTCGGCCAGGATGACGGATCATCCAGCCTGCGGTGGATCCTGCTCGGCATCTTCCTGCTCTGCAATGGCTGGATCCTCCGGCATGCGTGGCAACGCAACCGCCCGCAGGCCATTTTTTACCTGGCAACGGTCTGGCTGCTGCCACTCACGGTGCTGGTCCTCAAGGACCCCCGCTACTTTGCACCCCGCAATTTCATCCTCCCCATGCTCTTCTTTCTCGTCTTCCTCGCACGGCTCCTTGTCGATACCTGGGAACAACGGAAAACCCGCCCTTTCCACGTCGCCTTGTTGCTCATCTATTTCACGGGACAGCTCACCAGCATGCTGTTCTTCGTGCTGCACGGGCGCGGCGGCTACGCAGCGGTGGCGCAGGCGGTGGCAAAAGGGAACTTTCGCGGAACGAGCTATGCCTCGAATGCCGATTTCATCAACAACATGGTCCTCGATTACCATTTAGCGCGGCTTGGCGCCTCCGGGAAATTTACCTATGCACCTGACGGGAGCGCGGACACCTATTTTTACATCGACACCCACCTGCCCTGCGAGGACTTCCAGCCCGCACCGCCTCCGGGAAGCGCGTATCGAGCCCTCCCGGTAAAGACCTGCAAGTCCGCACCCTTTGCCAACTTCACCGTGCTTATATACAGCCGCCTCCCCCCGCCTGAACCGGGACCCCTCAGCCGGGACTGAGCACGACGGATTCAACGCGAAGTGCCGCGACCGGCCTGTTCCGCCACCCGCTGCCGGGTCGCTTCCCACTCCCCACGCATGCGCTCAAGCCGCTCCGGGTGTTCCGCCGCGAGATCCCGGGTCTCCCCCACATCTTCCGCGAGGTCGTACAAGGCCCAGCGCTTGGCCCCGCGGTGCTTGATGACCTTCCACTTCCCGGCACGAAGCGCCCCGCTGTTCCGGTACTCCCACCAGAGCTGCTCGTGCGGCACGCCGCTTTTATCCCCGCGCAGGTACGGCATGAGATTCACGCCGTCGCTCCGCTCCGGGTCAACCGGCTTGCCCGCCAGGGCCCCGGCGGTCGCGTAGAGATCGAGTGAAATAACCGGGTAATCGACCACGGTTCCGGCCGGTAACTGGCCCGGCCACTGCATCATGAAGGGAATGCGTATGCCCCCCTCGGACAGTCGACCCTTGCCGTCCTTGAGGGGAAGATTGCTGGAGGTCAATTCCCGGGTCGGGCCCCCGTTGTCACTGAGGAAGATGACCCAGGTATTCCGTTCCAGCTCCAGCTCGTGCAGGGTCGCCAACAGCTTGCCCACGGAGTCATCGAGATTTGCCAGCATCGCGGCAAAGATCCTGCGCTGGACATCCTCAATGAAATCCATCTTTTTCATGTAGGCATCCGCGCCCTGGAGCGGGCTGTGCACCGCATTGTACGACATAAACAGGAAGAAGGGCCGATCCCGGTGCGCACGCAAAAAGGCCACCCCCTCATCGGTGAAGGCATCGGTCAGGTAGCGCGGCTCTTCAACCGGATCGAAGCCCCGCAGGATCGGGTTGTGAAGATCATACAGCGGCTCGTCGCCCAGGATATCGTGATAGATCAGGGGACGCTCCGGTGAAAACCAACGCCCGGTCACCCCTCCGGGCAGGTGCTTCTTGCGCAAAAGGGTGGTGACACCCGCATAGGGTGGAGGCACGAAATAATGACCCTCGTGAACAAAGCCGAAAAAGGAATCAAAGCCGTTATGCAGGGGATTGAATGCGCGGCGGGCACCGAGATGCCACTTGCCGATAATCCCGGTGCGATAGCCGAGGGCCTGCAGGTATTCGCCCAGGGTGGTTTCCGTCGCGGGCAGGCCGTGCTCGGATCCTCCTTCCACGTGCGGCATGACATTGATGTCCCACCCGAAGCGCCGCTGGTGGCGCCCGCTGATCATCCCGGCCCGGGAGGGCGCGCAGACCGGGGCGGTGACATATCCCTGGGTAAAGCGCACGCCCTTGCGCGCAATCGAGTCGATGTGGGGGGTGGGGATTTCCGCATTTCCCTGGCAACCCAACTCCCCATAGCCCAGGTCGTCGGCGAACAGGAGCAGGATGTTCGGCTGTTCCGTAACCGGCCGCGGACCTGCCAGGAGGAGCAGGGGAAACAAGAAAAGTATGGGTAGCGCTTTCATTCGCACGATAAGCTCCTCAGCCGGGCGATCCCTTCTTGAACACGAATCCACACCATTCCCGGTCGCCATCGCTCCGGACCTCGACCAGGCCGTTGCGCGCGAAGGCCTCGGCAACCATCTCCGCCTCGATCTCGCGGATTCCGGTAACCACGAGGTACTCCGTACAACTGCGCGCCAACCGGGGGCTCAACTCGACCAAGAGGCTGCTGAATAGATTCGCAAAGATCCAGTCGAAAGAGCCCTCGGGCCACTCGGCGGTCAAATCCATCTGCTGGAGCGTAACCCCGCTCACCCCATTCAGTTCCAGGTTCTCCCGGGCGCTCTCGAGGGCCAGCGGATCGTGATCCACGGCAAGGATTTCCGGACAACCGAGCGCGGCCGCCGCGATCGAGATGATGGCCGAGCCACAACCGGCATCGAACAATCGCCCCGGCACCGGGGCGGTCTCGAGGAAGGCATCCAGGGCCTCCAGGCAAAAGCGCGTGGTGAAATGTTCGCCGGTGCCGAAGCTCAGGCCCGGGTTCACCAGGATGGTATGCATGCCCGGGTCCGGCGGAGACGCGTCCGACCATGCCGGCCGAATCCAGATGCGTCGGCCGATGCGGTGCGGCTTGAAGTGATGCTGCCAGAAACGGGTCCAGTCCTGCTGGGCGAGGGCACGTACCGCGCTGGGACAGGCGAAGCGCAATTGCGCGGAGGAAGCGACCAGCAGGGCCTCGATCTCGTCCTGGAAATAAACCTCCAGCCATACCTTGGCGTGCGAGGGCTTGTCGAGCTCGACGGGGGAGGTTCCAGCAACCTCGATCAGCCAGGCGGTGGTCTCCTCCACCTGCTCCGGTGCCATCTCCAGCGTCAGGACATGGAGATCTTCCACCGGCACAACCACACCGGTTCAGGGCTTGGGTGGCCAGATGGAATTCCCATCATCCATGGTTCCGTCGAGATGGAAGATCTCGAGACACTGGAGCGTGATTACCGCGATGAAGATAAACAGGCCCAGCATGGCCACGATGGTGAAGCCGGTCACGCCAGAGAAAGCGCCGGCACCGGCGCGGGCATTCCGGGAAGCATCCGTGGCAGCCAGTCTACGACTGGCCACGGCACTGGCCTCGGTCTGCGGAACCTCATCGAGCTCGAGGCCGTCATCCAACAAGGGAACTGCTGCGCCACCTTTGCTGAATGCGACGATCGGATACATGATAACCGGGATGAAAATCAAACCGACAATGGAACCTGCTCCACGACCAATTTTTTTCATGTCGATGAGGTTCATGATGAATGGAATAATTCCCAACCCCACGAGGTTGAGCAGTGCCAGAGGTCCCGGGCGTCCGGTTTTATTGAGGACCTTCCACATACACACAATGATGAGGCTGAGGAAGATGATAGTGATGAGCAACGTGACCAGGCCCATACCGGCCATGAGGGCCACCAATCCGCCCATCTCGGCCGAGCCCATTTCCATCGCAGCCATCTCGTCAAACGCCGCATCCTGCCCCAGGGCGAGGGGCAGCCCGATCATCAGGCCTACAAAAATCAAACTCGCGATATGTTTCATGCGCAATCCTTCTCCATTGAACTCCGGCCGCGAGCATAGCACGCCCCTGAGAACGGGGTTCATCCAGCAAAAAAGCTCCGGAATTTACAACCCTTTTACACAACTATTACAGCCCTGTGACCACATTCCAGA